>JAZUSR010000035.1:0-21309 GCA_045606765.1 Treponema sp. | reverse complement strand
TGCTTACTTTGGGGATTCAGACGTGCAATGTTCGCTAACGAAGCAGGTTTAGGAACTGCACCTATCGCATTTTCTGCAGTAAAAACATCAAAACCGGTTGCACAAGCATTTATTGCAATGCTTCAACCATTCTTTACAGTTATATTATGGACAACACTTTTATACATTCTTGTTAGACCATTACATCATCGCGTAATTTCAAAATTCAACCGAAAGAAAAAATTTTATCGTACAAAATGTCATTTAATTGCAGCACTTTTTTCTGTAGGAATTTTATTATTAATAATCACACCAGTATTTTTCTTATGCCTTTTACTATTCCAAGAACTTGCTGAATTTATACAACAACTGACTTTAATAATAAAACAAAATCCTGACATCTTTTCACAAAATGGACCACTTGGAGCAATTATTTCTTTTTTCAATAATTTGGGAATCAATATTCCTGATTTTGAAATATCAAATTTACGAACCTACATTTTGCAATTCACTCAAACATATAGTTCAAAAGTTTTATCATTTGGAACATCAATCGTAAGCAAAACAGGAAACTTTTTTATTTCACTTATTTTTATCGTATTTGCTCTATACTTTTGCTTTCTCGATGGACAATATTTAGCCTCGGTAATAAAAAAAGCTCTTCCTGTAAAAACAGAATATATAAATATTCTTACGAAAAAATTTACAAGAATTACTCGAAATTTATTTTCAGGATATATCATGGTTGCGTTATACCAAGGAATTGTTTCTTTTGTAATCATGAGTATATTTAGAGTCAACGGGGCTTTACTTTTTTCAGTTGTATTAATGATTGCATCTTTTATTCCATTGTTTGGAGCATCTATTGTTTGGATTCCAATTGGAATTGTTTTATGCTTTTCAACTACAATTATAAAAGGTGTTTTATTTTTATTAATATGTGGATTTTGTGTAAGTTTCCTCGATAATTTCTTACGCCCATTTTTACTAAAAGACAGAATTAATGTTCATCCACTAATTATCTTTTTTGCTATTTTAGGTGGAATAAATGTATTTGGAATGAACGGATTGATACTTGGCCCTTTAGTTGTAATTTTATTCTTTACAGTTTTAGACATTATTAATTCAGAAGATAAAACTAAACAACAAATAAAACAAATTGAAGAAAACAAAAATCAATAAACTGGATAACAGTCAAAACCTGCTGTCTTAAGTAACATTCCCATATCACCTTTCTCGTTTTCATCTACGATTACGAGAAAGTATTTATTTCCAGATGGACGAATTTCTTCTTCAATGTATGCAGAAAAACCTTTTTCCTTTAATCGCTGAATCAAACCTTCTGCATTAGATTTTTTTCCAAACAAACCTACTTGTTGTCGTTTTACTTTTTCAGTAGTAGTTTTTTCCTCAACCTTATTATTCGAAGCCACTTGAATATTCGAAGATTGTTTTTCTGCAAAATTTTTTGCTTTAGCATCACTTGCCTTAACTAACGCATTACCATTTCTTTTTACAAAAAACCAAAAAGGTGTTGGCATAATTTGAGAATTACCTAAAACGATACTTGATTCTATACTATTAGGAAATCGTTTTATTAATTCCTTTCCTGCCTCGTCATCACAATTTACATACCATAAAGTAAATAAAACTGAAGGCAATTCAGGTTCCATACTTTTCATTTTTGAATATGCTTTTAACAATAAAATAACTTCTTCTAATTCAGAATCATTTTCCGCATTGCACAAACGACACCAAATTTCATAAAGTTTAATTTTTGCAATTATTTTTTCATCTTTTGAATTTCGAATACTTGAATTAAGATAAATTTCTGCATTTTTAGAATCCCCTGCATTTAAACTGCAACGAACTGCATCTAAAACTAAAATGCTAGAAGTCTTTTTCAACATATTATATACAATTTTTTGACTTGAATTTGCATCTTTGGGAAGGACAAAAGAATTAATTTCGGTTTGAGTAACAGAAAAACTTACGGCCTTAGCAAAAGACGCCGACGCCTCTTTAAACTTTGATGCTTGCTCTTGAATAGAACCTAAGAACGAAAAGATAATTCGTTTATCAAAATTAGTTTTTGCTTTTTCAACATTTGTCGATAAATGCAAAATTGTTTCTTCAAGAGAATCTTTTTTGAGAGCCCCGGAAATTACTTCAACGCAAAAACTTTGCGCAAAAAGCTCTGTCGAAAGAAATATTAAGATTAAACTCAAAAAAATTATTTTATTTTTTTTCATTATTGTTTTCCGTTATTAATTATTATCATTTTTACTACTAGTGCTTGTAGAAATTTTACTATCACAAATCATAATTTCTGGCTTTTTAATTTTTTTTGCTTTTTGCGCTTCTTTTCGTTCTTGTTTTTGTTCTCGCCTTTGTTCTTTTTCTTCAAATCGGCGTCGGCGTTTTAATCGACCAGCAAACACAAGTGGAAGCGAACATAAGACACCCAAAGAAAACGAAAGTAAAGTATTCATAAAAACTGGAACATTTTTATATGTTTTAAAAAAGAGCCAAATATCACTACGATTATCAAGATTAAAACCAACATAAAATACAAAAATTACAACTGTAATAATTAAAATTATTAATTTTCCTAACATACTAATTTTTCCATTCGATTTAATTATTGATTAAAGTTCCTTTAAAAGTATTTCCAACTAACTTATCCAATTTTACTTGAACAAATTTTCCAATTAAATTATCTGACGCTTCAAATACAACTCGTTCATCTTGAGGAGTTCTTGCTAAAACCTCACTCTTATTATCTCGGCTTACTCCTTCCACAAGAACAGTAATATTTTGATTTACTCTTTTTTCCATTTGCTTACGAGTAATTTCAAGTTGCAAATCTATTACCTTTTGCAATCGTTCTTTTTTTACTTCTGTAGCAATTTGGTCTGTCCTTATTGAAGCGGGAGTACCATCTCTTAAATTATAATAATACATAAAAGCGTTTTCGTACATAATTATATTCATCAAAGATAGAACTTCTTCAAAATCTTCTTCCGTTTCTCCAGGAAATCCAACCATAATATCTGTTGTAAGTGATACATCAGGAATTGATTTTTTAATCTTTTCTACCAACGAAATATAATCATCTCTTGTATATCGACGATTCATTTCTTTTAAAACTTTAGTCGAGCCATGCTGAACAGGAAGATGAATATGATGACAAAGTTGCTTTCGTCTTGAAATTACATCAATTAATTTTTCTGACAAATCTTTTGGATGACTCGACATAAAACGAATCCATCCAATAGAACTTTGAGTCTTTTCTATATGATCACAAATTCTTTCTAACAATGTTGGAAAATCAATTCCTTCAAATGAATATGAGTTTACATTTTGCCCAAGAAGAGTAATTTCTTTTACATTATATTTTGAAAGAACATCTATTTCTTTTAAAATTTCATCAAGGCTACGACTAACTTCTCTACCTCGAACATATGGAACAATACAATAAGTACAAAAATTATTACATCCATGCATAATAGGAACAAAAGCACTAAATGCACCTGGTTCCAATGAAATTGCTGAAAATTCATATTGCTCAGGATTATTTATTAATTTTAGATTTTTAGGATTTGAATTATTTTCAATTGCAGAGATTATATTTCCAAATTGATTTTTTGCATAAGTTCCAATTACATAGTCAACAACAGGATAATCTTTTTGCAAAGATTTTAAAAGACGTTCTGCCATACATCCCATCACAACAACGGTAATTGGTTTTGGACCATCTTTAACATATTCAGCAGCAAGTTCTAAAGTTTTAGACTTAGCACCAGGCTTACACGCTCTTAAAGCTTTTAATCCTGTAAACCATCCAAGTCTACCTAGAATTCTATTTTCTGCTGTTTGTCGTACTGAACAAGTATTAATAATAGCAAGGTCACAAACTTGGACATCATAAGCCTTTGTCCACCCACGAGAAATTAAAAGTTGTTCGACTGCAGCTGATTCTGCAATATTCATTTGACAGCCATAAGTTTCAAAAAAGTATGTCATATATTCTCTTTTTATTTTTTACATTCAATTCTACAATTTAAAAACTAATTCAACCCATTTTGATTAAGGGCTGCCTCTAAAGTATTTACCATCAACATAGCAATCGTCATAGGGCCTACACCACCAGGAACTGGAGTAATATACGAAGCAACTTGACTAATTCCTTCATACTCTACATCACCTACAAGTCTAAACCCGCTTTTTTTAGAACTATCAGGAATTCTATTTACACCAACATCAATTACAACAGCCCCTGGTTTTACCATATCTTTTGTAACAGTCATTGGGTGCCCCGCAGCAGCTACAATAATGTCAGCCTGTTTTACAATTGAAGCAACATCTTTTGTCCCTGTATGACAAATTGTTACTGTTGAATTCACTTTTTTAGAAGACATTAAGATTGAAAGAGGTTTACCCACAATATTTGAACGACCGATAATTACACAATGTTTACCAGAAGTTTCAATATTCATTTTTTCAAGAAGAACTACAACACCATGAGGAGTACAAGGTAAAAACGCTTTTCGTCCAATCATTAAATTTCCGACATTTACAGGATGAAATCCATCTACATCTTTTTCAGGATTAATTGCCATAATTACACGATCTTCATTTATATGTTTTGGTAAAGGCAACTGAACTAAAATTCCGTTTACAGATGAATCATTATTAAGTTCTTCAATTAATTTAAGTAATTCTTCTTCTGAAGTAGATTCTGGCAAATGAACACTTCTATCAACCATTCCTGCTTCTTGTAATGCTTTTTGTTTACCTGTTACATAAGAAACACTAGCAGGATTTTCGCCAACCAAAATAACAGCAAGACAAGGGTTTATCCCTTTTGATTTTAATTCACTTACCTTTTTTGCAACATCTTCTCTTACGCTCTGAGCAATTGCTTTTCCATCAATAATTTGTGCACTCATAAATACTCCCATAAAAAATCATAAAGCAAACTTTAAAGATAAAAATGACGATATCTTAACCATTTTTATCTAAAATTATAATTTATTGTAACTATTCAAAGTCTAATTTTTTTTAACTTTATTGAATAAAGATAATAAAAAATGTATTATTCTTTAAAGATTATAACAAATTTTTATATTTATTTCTATTAGTGAGGAATTATGAAAAAGTTTTTTAAAGTATTTTTAGTATCAATGATACTACCATATATAGCTTTATCACAAAATGCTTTTGCACAGGAATCAGATTCAGATGAATATATCGACGAATATTATGAAGATGAATCTAGTAAAACCCAAAATGGTAAAGGTGATCAATTTATTGCAATTCGCTTAATGCCTTTAATTCCTCTAAACTTTGATGGGCAACTTTATGTCGGTGGAGGAATCAGTATTGGTTTTCATAAATTCTTAACCCAATATATTGCTGTAGGTGGAGATGTAATGTTTGGATACAACACCACAATTGGAAGCAACTTATTAACTTTGATTCCTTTTACAATTGGGGTAACATTCCAACCTTACATAAACAAATTTGAATTTCCAATCACTTTAAATGTTGGTGCCGTGATAGAAAGCTATTTGCAATATAATTACTTTCCAGGTCTTATTCTCAAAGGAAATGCAGGTTGTTTTTATCGAATGAACGAAAACTGGTCATTTGGTCTTGAAGGACACTTCTTGTATCTACCACAATGGTTTTTCAAAGATTCATCAAAAAATGACAAATACCTTTCTTTAGCATTTTCTTTAGGTGCAAGATATCATTTCTAAACTGTATTTAAATAATTGTGGAGAATATATATGAAAAAAATTATAAACTTCATTAAAACTTTAGCTCTTTGTAGTTTTATTTTTGCTATGACAGGATGCCAAGATCCTATTTTTAATGAAATTCGTCTTGAAGTTGAACTTGAAAAAGGATCAATTTTTGGCGATGTATATTCAATCATTCGACATGGAACTGATATTTATTGTTCAAATGGAAAAATTTATAAAAAAGGAACTGCATTGGAAGATAATACTCATGGAAGATGGAAAAAAGTTAATTCTCCAAACGGTCATGTATTAAAAATTGCTTCTGACAATACAAATATTTACGCACTTGTATACACTTCTTTTGAAGACGAAAATGATGGAGAAATGACCCTTGAATCTCGAAAATTATATTACAGTTCAGATGAAGGTTCAACTTGGCAAGAATGTAACATTTCTCTTAGCAATAGACAATCAACAGAATGTCGCCTAATTTGTACAAATTCACCAACCGAATCAGGAAGAAAAGCCTATTTAATTTATGCTGGAAAAGGATACACATTAAATGGTAGTTCAGTAACTCCAGATGCAACAATCAATGGAAAAAAATCTTGTTGCTGGAATGGTAGTTCTCCAGTCTTTTCAACAGGAGAAGCTATTTGTTTTGCTGATGGCAAAAAATACGAAACCTATGGTGGCAGACTTGTAATAGATGATACTAGTGTTTCATTAGGAAGAGGAGATATAACAGGCTTAGCTCCAATGGGCGATTCAATTTTAGTAACAACACTCAATGGTGCTGTATTAGTTGATTTTGATGGAAACGAACTTCCTTTTTCAAATCTTTCAAGTACTGTAAGTGCTCTATACGAATCCCGAGCTTGTCTTGCCCTTGATCCAACTAAACCAGCTTTACAAAACACAGTTTATGCAAGTATTTGTGTTGAAGGAACTGGTTCAAATTCTGCATTATTTTCTCATGAAGGATTATGGTCATACTACCCTTCTCGAGGCAAATGGAATATTGAATAATATTTTAATCAATATAAACTAAGGTCATATTCAAAAAAAAAGGGGCAGTCAATGGCTGATTTATTTAGTTCAAACAATCTCTTAAAAGAACCATTAGCTGCTCGAATGAGACCTCAGACTTTAGACGAATATATCGGACAAGATCACATAGTTGGAAAAGGTCGCCTTTTACGACGAGCAATCGCTGCTGACCAATTAACATCTGTAATATTTTATGGCCCTCCAGGCTCTGGAAAAACAACTCTAGCTCGAGTAATTGCAAATCATACAAAAAGTAATTTTATAACGCTCAATGCCGTTTTAACAGGTGTTGCAGATATTCGCATTTCTATCAAACAAGCTGAAGATTATTACAATCTTTATAGTCGCCGTACAATTTTATTTGTAGATGAAGTCCATCGATGGAACAAAGCACAACAAGATGCTCTTCTTCCATGGGTAGAAAACGGTACAATCATTTTAATTGGAGCAACAACAGAAAATCCTTTCTTTGAAGTAAATAAAGCATTAGTAAGCCGAAGCCGAGTCTTTCAATTAAAACCATTAACTCAAGAAGATTTAAAAAAAGCCGCCAATATGGCACTTACAAATACTGAGCGTGGTTATGGACATTGGAATGTTCAATTTGAACAAGGTGCACTTGAACATTTAATTGAAACTGCAAATGGTGATGCTCGCTCATTATTAAATGCTCTTGAACTTGCCGTAGAAACCACTCCTGAAAAATGGAATCCAAACGGGAATCCTCCAGAACCTTCTTATGGAAGTACTATTTACATTTCGCAAGAAACTGCTGAAGAATCAATTCAAAAAAAAGTTGTTCTATATGACAGAGACGGCGACTATCATTATGACATAATTAGTGCCTTTATCAAAAGCCTTAGAGGACGAGACCCAGATGGTGCAATGTATTGGTTAGCTAGAATGGTTCGAGCAGGAGAAGACCCACATTTTATCTTTAGACGAATGTTAATCTCTGCATGTGAGGATACAGGACTTGCAGATCCAATGGCAATCTCTATCGTAACAAGTTGCCAAGATGCATTCGATCGGGTTGGTCTACCAGAAGGCAGATATCACTTAGCACACGCGGCCTTGTACCTTGCAACATGTCCAAAATCAAATAGCTCAATGGCGTTTTTTGATGCACTATCATCTGTAGAAAAAGAAGATGCAGAGGTTCCAAACCATCTAAAAGATTCTAACAGAGATGCAGAAGGATTTGGCCACGGTTCAGGATATTTATACCCACATGCATACAAAGATCATTGGGTTGCACAACAATATTTACCAGATGCATTAATGGGCCGCGTGTTTTACACACCTAGTACACAAGGTTACGAAAACACAATTCGAAATGATGTACTTTCGAGAAGAGAATTACAAATTGCTGCAATTTTAGAAAAAACAGATTATTATTCATCTGTAAAAGGAGAATCTCCTTCAGAAACCGGTTCTAAAAATTCTGATAGCACTTCTGAACTAGATAATACATTTTCAGAATTTGGGTCAAACCCAATAGCACAATGGTGGATAAATGAACACTTTAAATCTGGAGCTGTAAAAAATCCAGAAAACTTAACATATACTCCAACAAACAAATTTAAAGAAACTGCTCTTAACAAAGCTGAAAATTCTTGGAAATCAAGAATTGATTCAAACCGTGCTGAAATCTTACTAAAAATAAGAAACACGATGACAACAATAGCGACCCTTTCTCGACATGATAGAAGTTTAATTTGGGATGCTGACGACGGACTTTTACTTTGGGAAATCGCACGAAAAACTCCAGAAGGTGCAACGTGTGGAGTTTGTCGCTCTCAAAAAGGAAAAGAAATCTTAGAACAATATAGCAGAACTCTCGGAAATCTTGACAAGCCAATTTTGGAATATTCAAAAGACAATCAATCAATTTCTGAAATGCTTGATATTTTTGCTTATAAAGGAATTATCTTTGATCACTTATTTTTCAGAAATCCTTTTATGAATTTAAAATCAATTGATGAATTTTGTCAAAACATAAATGAAGTATTAAAACGCCCCGAAGAAACTTGTCCAATTGCACAAAATTTCAATATTGTAATTTCCCAAAAAATTCCATGCAACGGACAAAGAATTTCAAGCCTTATAAAATCTCAAATTCTCTCAAACAAAATTTTTGAACCATACGCAACGCTTTTACAAAAAATGGAACTTAGTGAAGAAGAATTTTTCAACGATAAAGAAAATCCATTATTTAATTGGAACAATAATTCAATCGTTGCAACATTTGAAAAAAATGGCTTTAATGTTTCATACGAAGTTGAAACAATTATAGAAAAGCGAAAAATTTCAAAAAAAGAAATTTACAATTGGTTCAACTTAGAAAGTTCCGCATATGGAAGTGCAATAGCAAAATCCATTGGTGAAGCAAGTATACAAAAAATTTCTACTTTGCTAGAAAATGCTTGTGAAAATACAATATTTAATTGGCAAACAGAAATTGCTTTTTTAACAATTTCACGATAGAATATAATACATCAAATTGTGCAAAATTATGTCATACAATTGACCATTTTGCTTTTTAGTTTGCGTTGCAAGCTTACATTTTATTTTTGGAGAATATTATGAACTTTGTATTTTTAGGACCTCCAGGCGCTGGAAAAGGGTCTTTAGCAGTAAAAGTAAAAGAGGATTATAAAATTCCTCACATTTCAACAGGAGATATCTTCCGTGCAAACATAAAAGCACAGACTCCACTTGGAATTAAAGTTAAAGAAATTATTGATTCAGGTTCACTTGTAAGCGATGATTTAACATTTGAATTAGTAAAAGACCGTCTTTCTCAGGACGATTGTAAAAACGGTTTTATTCTTGATGGATTTCCAAGAACAATTCCACAAGCTCAAATGTTAGAAACATTCTGCCCAGATGTAACTTGTGTAAACTTTACAATCGATGATGAGGTTGTAATTCGTCGTTTAAGCACTCGTCGCGTTTGTAAAGCATGTGGTGCAAACTTCAATGTATTAACAAAACAGCCAAAAGTTGAAGGTGTTTGTGACGAATGTAATGGTGAACTCTATCAAAGAGATGATGACAAACAAGAATCAATTCTTCACAGAATGGATGTTTACCGTGAACAGACAGAACCTTTAATTGGTTTCTATCGTGAAAAAGGTAAAATCACTGATCTTGATGCTAGCATCGAAACAGATATTCTTTTAGGAAAATTTAAAGAAATCTTTAAATAGTTTTTTATAAAGATTTTATAAGGCTGTCTTGGAAGTTTTCTCAAACTTCATTATAGACAGCCTTTTTTTTATATGGTCTATGCTTTTTCTGAACATACAAGCAATAAACCACCCGCATAGCAGGTGGTTTTGTGTGAAAATGTTCCGCTACGCTCCATATTTTCACGGGCTTGCGAGTCCATAAAAAAAACGCGCACCATAAGATGCGCGACTAAAATCGTTTTTTTAATTTACAATAGCATCAATATTTGCACTACCAGCTTTTACAAACGGAAGGACATCTTCTTCAGGACTTACACTTACAGTAACAAGACGAGGCTTATTTCCTGTTTTAGAAAAAGCTTTTTTATACCAATCTTTATCTGTATCTGCATTTATAGCTTCTATTCCAAAACCTTGTGCAATAGACAAAATATTTGGATTACCTGCAAAAATAGACGCACTATAATTTTTTTCAAACAAATACTTTTGTTGTTGATAAACCATTCCCAAAGTTCCGTTTACAAAAACAATCACGGTAACAGGAAGGTTATTTTCTGCAAGAGTTGCCAATTCTTGAATATTCATCATAATTGAACCATCTCCAGAAAAACAAATTGTTCGTTTTTTAGGATTTTCTAATGCACTACCAATTGCAGCTGGTAATCCAAATCCCATTGTTCCAAGACTTCCAGAAGTTAAAAATGAATGAGGTTTTAGAACAGGATAATATTGAGCAGTCCACATTTGATGCTGACCTACATCTGTAGTTACAATAATATCTTCTGGTTTAATTCCACATTCTTTTGCAAGTTCTGGAACAGAACTAATAAAAGCTCTTGGATTTGTAAACTTACTTTTTTTGTATTGCCCACATTCAATAGAAAAAGACTCTTTTCTAAGAGAACTCATTTTCTTAAACCATTCATCTCGAGTTTTAACATCTTTTGAATTAACCTTTTTCGATGTTTTTTCACGAATTAATTCAGCTAAAACAGGAAGACTAGATTCAACATCTGCAACTAAAGAAATATTTGCAGTAAAGATTTTATTAATTTCTGCCGCGTCAATATCAATATGCAAAATTCTTGCATTTGGACAAAACTTCGATGCTACACCAATTGCTCTGTCATCAAAACGAACACCACATGCTAAAACCAAATCACTATCATGCATCCCTTGGTTTGCTGCAATACTACCGTGCATACCAACCATTCCAAGATATCCATTTGAATTAGAAGGAACTGAACCAATTCCCATCAAACTAGAAATAACTGGCATTTTATAAACATCTAATAACGCACTTATCCCTTTTGCACTTTCAGGATTGTTACAACCGCCACCTACAAATAAAACTGGATTTTTAGCTTCTAAAAGAGCATCTGCCATTTTATTTAATGTTTGTGCCATTTCTTTTTTATTTGAACGAAATTTAGGTTCAAGTTTTTTTGATATAATTTTTGGCCAAGAATCAAATTCAACTTCTTCAAGCTGAACATTTCGAGGAACATCAATCAAGACAGGTCCTGGACGACCACTTGTTGCAATTTTAAAACACATTGGAATAACATCTAACAATTCTTTTGCTGATTTTACCATAACACTGTGTTTCGTAATCGGAAAAGACAATCCAAAAGTATCAGCCTCTTGAAAAGCATCTGTTCCAATTAGTGAAGTATTAACCTGACCTGTAATTGCAATAATAGGAATAGAATCACTACGAGCATCTGCAATCGAAGTTAAAAGATTCATAGCACCTGGGCCACTTGTAGCAAAACATACAGCTGGCTTTCCTGTTGTGCGAGCAATCCCTTGTGCAATAAAACCTGCAGCTTGTTCCTGGCGGACGAGAACATGCTGAATTCCACTTCTATTAAGTTCATCATAGAGAGGCAAAATAGAGCCACCAGGAATTCCTGCAACCATTTTGATTCCATGCATCTTGAGTAATTCAGTAATAATTTGAGAACCTGTTTTTTTCATTTTTTCCACCATAAAAAATATAAAGATTTATAAGATTATAACATAAAGTTAAAATATAAAAAATAGATTTTTAAATAATTTTAAATTTATTTAATATAACAAAATTTCTTTTTTATGCAGAGCTCTTAAAAAATAATCATTATTACATACAAAAAATCTCACGGATATTATTTTATCGATGTAAAAAAATGAAAATCATTTTTGTCTGTAAAAAAAGAGTTTTTTTTTGTCTTTTATGATATAATTAATTAAGTTTAAAATATACTTTGGTTAAAAATTATGTCTTTAAATTGTAACGAAATTAATTTAATTCTCTCTGAACTTAATATCGAAGGTGCTTTTATTCAAGATATTATCCAACCAGGATTTGATACTTTAGCACTTTACACATATAAAAACTCAACTGCAAAAACAATTTTAATTTGTACTGCATCTAAAAGTTGTAGAATAAATGAAACTCGCAAAAAAATTCCAAAGAATGAAAAACCTCTTCGATTTATGGAATTTCTTAAATCTAAAATTAAGGGAGCAAAAATAATTTCGTGTAAACAACTTGGCCTTGAACGAATTATCAAATTTGAACTAACCCATGGCGGACAAGAATTTATTTTATACATTCGATTATGGTCTAATGCAGGAAATGTAATTCTTTGTGACAAAAATGGAAAAATTTTGGATTCAATGTTCCGAAGACCAGGAAAAGAAGAAATTACAGGTGGAACTTTTACAGAACCCCAATTAATAACACAAACAAATTCTTTAGAAAATGAAAAAAAATTTATAATACGAAATTTCTCTGAATTAAAAGAAGAATACGAAACTTCAAAAAATTCATCATATAAAAAATTTGAAGAACTTTCTTTTAACGAAAAAGTAGATTTATTTTACAGTGAACATGCAGAATCATTGAGCCGTGAAGCTCTCCTAGAAAAATGTAACAAATGGTTTAATGAACATCATTCAAAATTAACAAACGCATTAAACAGACTAAACGAAAAGAAAGAAGCTTTTTCAATGGCAGAACAAAAAAAACATCAAGGCGATTTAATCATGTCTTTCGCTTCTGAAATAAAACAAAATTCAAATTTCCTTGAATGTACCGACTATAAAACAAACAAACCAATAAATATTAAACTCGATCCCAAAAAAAGCCCTTATGAAAACGCTCAAACATATTATGAATCATATAAAAAAGAACTTTCTGGCTTAGAACAACTTAATCAAGATATTAAAATTACACAGGACAAAATAGAACGCCTCGAAAAAGAATACAACTTAATAAAATCAGAACAGAACCCTGTAAAAATTGAACAATTACTTAGAAAAGATACTAAACCAAAGCAACAAGAAAAAAAGAGCCACCCAGGGTTAGATTTTACAATTGATGGTTGGTACATTCTTGTGGGCCGAGATGCAAATGAAAATGATGAACTTTTACGCCACCATGTAAAAGGAAAAGATATGTGGTTTCACACAAGAGATTATCCTGGTGGCTATGTTTTCGTTAAATATCGTGCAGGAAAAACAATTCCACTTGAAATTATGCTTGATGCAGGAACTTTGGCAGTTTACTATTCAAAGGCAAGAAAAGCTGGTAAAGCTGATTTATATTATACAGAAGTAAAACATTTACGCCGAGCCAAAAACGGACCTAAAGGTTTAGTATTGCCATCTCAAGAAAAAAATCTTAATATAGTATTAGATAAAAAACGACTTGCTAGATTAAACGAAATTCACCAAGCACAGGAAGTTTTTTAAACATAAAAAGGTAAACTATGAAAAAGTATATTAAAGATTATTCAATATTTCCCACAGCTTTTTTTGTTTTTACAGATTTTGATGTCTTTAAAAGTTTTTTTAAATATATACGAACCGTTATTAAGGATTTCTTTTTTCTCCAATTTATTCGAAAGATGGGATTATCAAAAATTCCAATTGCAAAAGTTGATAATGTTTTAGATGATAAAATTCCTTTTGACCCAAATAAAATCAAAACTTATTTAGACTTTACTAACTTTTGGATTAAACCATTAACAATGTTGATTAAGGAACTTGGAAGAAAAGGTTCTAAAAAATATGTAATTGAATTTTTTAATCATCTTCAACTTTGTTATTATTCAGCAGCAAAAGTTTACAAAATTTGCATGACTACAACAAATCGACCAAAATACTATCAAAACCGAGGCTTTAAATTAATTCATTTTTTCGACCCACATTATTTATGCGTTCCAAGCTTACATGTAAGTTTAATAAGTTTAGTATGGAGTTTTTATAGACGAATTCTTCCCGAAATTACAATTTTTTCAGAAGATATAAAAAATCAATTTTTAGATGAATTATATAAAGATGCGATAAAAATTTGTGAAGCAGTCTTATATGTTAAACAGCATAGTGTTAATTGTATTCCAGCAGCTTTATACATGATGACTTTTTTACTCCCAAATGATTTTTCTTGCGAAGATGGAATTCAATTTTTAAAAGATTTATTTGTAAATACAGAAATTCCGATTGAAGATCAAAAAGAATTAAAAGACTATATGTATTTTATTTTTGAAAGATTTCTTTTAGTTGGAATTACAGATGGAAATTGGATTGCACCTATAAAATCTTGGTTAAAAGAATATTGTATAAATTCAAACCAAGAAGAAATAGCAAAACAAATATAATTTTAAAATCAAACTATTTAATATTTACATAAAAAAATAGGTGCATATAGCACCCATTTTTTTTCGATTTAGGGTTTAATACAAACCCTAAAAACGGCCGAGTCAAGGCCTTGAGCAAAGCGTGCCTTGACCGGACTTATTTTACTTGTCTTTTGATTTTCTCTTATAAAGCCCTGCACTTCCACTTCGTTCAACGCTAACATGAGGATTTACACGAGAACGTCCTTTTGAGCTTGCTTTATCAGAAGTTTTTCTAATTCCAGCACTACGAGTTTTTTTACCATCTTCTTTTCTAGACAATCTTTTATCAAAACCTCTAAGCTCTTTTAGATTGTTGTCAGTTTTAGAATCAATATGAACATGAACAAATTTTCTATCTTTTTTAGAAAGTTCTAAAACCTTCATCGCTGCTTGCTTTGGAAGATTCATCAAAGTAAAAGTTGAAGAAACATCAATTTTATCTACCTGATGATTTGGAATACGCAAAAGGGAACTAAAATATTCAGAAATCTTTTTTGCATTATATCCATCTTTTCTACCAAGCTGAACATACAAACGAACTTGATTAGGTTTTAACATACCAGATTTAGATTTACTTTCCATAATCGGTTTAATTTCTTCATAACGACTTTTATCTATGGAAGATCCATACATAACAGAAATCACTTTTGCCAAAATTTCAATCTTTGTGTCTACACAATCCAATTCTAAACTATCTTCGGTACATAAATTTTCAATTTCACTTTGAGGTTCATTATCTAAAACTAATTCTTTGGCAATCTTTATAAAATATTTCTCAGCCTTTTTCTTTTGAGAAATTTCATTCTTAAGATTTTCCAAAAGGCGATTTTTCTTAACTTCTAAAACAGCTTTTATTGATGGAATTTCTTCTTCAATCAAATCACCTTTGCTAGCCTTTGCAACACTTGATTTTAGAAATCCCAACTTTCGTCTTTCATTTGGACAAACAAAAGTTACTGCCATACCAGTAGAACCAGCACGACCTGTTCGACCAATTCGATGAACATAAGTTGATGCATCAAATGGTAATGAATAATTTACTACATGACTTAATCCTGTAATATCTATTCCACGAGCAGCAACATCTGTAGCAACAAGTATACGAGTTTTTTTTGCACGGAATCTTCCTAAAACTTTTTCTCGCTGACCTTGTGGAATATCTCCATGCAATGCCGCAGCTTCATAACCTTTTTCATCCAATAGTTTTGAAACAGTATCTGCATCATTTTTTGTTTGGGTAAATACAAGACCATAAAAATCAGGACTAATATCAATCAAACGAACAAGAGCTTCAATTTTATCACTTTCTCGAACCATCCAATATTTTTGTTCAATCAATAATGGCTCTTCTAAGACACCTTCTTCTTCTACAATTTCATACTCACCCATAAATTTTTGAGCAATCTTTAAAATTGGAGATGGCATAGTTGCACTAAATAATAAAATTCTACTATCGGGATTAGCTTTAGAAAATATTTCTTCAATATCTTCAATAAATCCCATATCAAGCATTTCATCGCCTTCATCAAGAATAAAATACTCAATCCTTGATAAATCCAAAACTCCACGCTCAATTAAATCTTTTACACGTCCAGGAGTTCCTGTAACAATATCAGCACCTTTTTTTAATTCTCGAATTTGTTCTCCCATACTTGCACCACCATAAACAACGCAAGTATAAGGATACTTTCCTTCTGTAAAAGATTTCATCTCTTTTGCTGTTTGAACAGCAAGCTCACGAGTAGGCTCAAGAATTAATGCACGAATACAATCTTTTCTCTCTCGCAATGTTTGAACCAATGGTAATCCAAAAGCAGCTGTTTTACCTGTTCCCGTTCGTGCACGAGCGATTACATTTGCTTCACCACCAAGCAATCGAGGTATTGCTAAAACTTGAATTGGGGAAGGAACTTTAAATCCTTTTTTTTCAATTGCTTTTAAAGTAATTTCATCTAGCCCTAAATCTTCAAAAGAAATTTGGTCAGAAGAGTCAACTAAATTTTCTTCAGTCAATGAATTATATTGACATTCATCTGAATTTTGATTGTCTAATTTTTGTTCAACTTGATTTTCTAAAATGTTTAAATTATTTTGATTTTCAAGAGAAATTGATTCTAATAAATTTTCCATAAATATTTTAAAATAATAAATTAAATGTTGAATCGTTGCAAGACCTTCAATTTTTTGCTATAATAAAAATATGGCAAAGTCGAGAATTAAGACAGAATTTAAAGTTAATCAACAAATTGTTTACCCAAGTCAGGGTGTTGGAAAAATCATTGAAATTTTCGAAAAAGATTTTAATGGAGAAACTGCAACTTATTATAAAATTTACCTTGAAGTTTCAGACATGATTGTTATGGTTCCTGTTAGCAATGCAAAAGAATTAGGAATTCGCTCAATTGTAGAAGCTTCTGAAGCAAAAAAAGCACTCAATATGCTTTCAGATGATTTTGAACCAATTACATCAGATTGGAAACTTAGATATCAAATGAACTTAGACCTTCTCAAAAAAGGAAGCATTACAGATATTGCACAAATAGTTAGATGTTTATACAACAGAAGCAAAGTTAAGGAACTTCCAATTCAAGAACGAAAACTTTATGACTCAGCAAAAAAACTTCTTGAAGATGAAGTAAGTTTTGCTCTTGGAAAAACAACAAAAGAAATTGAAAATCTCATCCATGAAAAATTAGAACCACTTGGATCTTCTCAAAAAGTAAAACACATTGTTATTCAAGACGATGACGATGATGACGAAGATTTTGGAATGGATGATGATGACATCAAAAAAAGAAAAAGAGTTACAGATGACGACGACGATGATGATGACGATGATACAGACTCATTAGACGATTCGTTAGATTCTGATGACGATTACGATGACGATTACGATGACTAATTTTTAAAATGAATAATATTGCATTAGTCATTGTTGCAGCCGGTTCATCAACTCGAATGGGCGGCCAAATAAAAAAAGAATACCTTCCTCTAAATGGAGGAACAGTTCTCTCTGAGGTCGCCTATTCATTTCTAAAAACCGCGCGTTTTTCTTCGCTTATAATTGTAATACCTTCAAATCATGAAAAACTAGCAAAAAACGCTCTTTTTAAAAATCCGAATATTCAACAGCTAATTAATAAACAAAATGTAAAACTACATTTTGTTTACGGTGGAAAAACGCGCCAACTTTCTGTATTCAACGCATTAAATTTTTTAAACGAACAAATTAATAAACCTGACTATGTTTTAATCCATGATGGAGCTCGTCCATTTGTTTCTGACAAAATAATTCAATCATCAATTGAATATACTATAAAATATAATGCAAGTGTCCCTGGATTAATTCCAACAGATACACAAAAAGAAGTTGATTCAAACAATTTTATCAAAACTCATTTAATAAGAAAAAATTTACGATCAGTTCAAACCCCTCAAGGATTCTTATTCACTTCAATCTTTGAATATCACAAAAAAGCAGTTCAAGAATACAATCTAAACCAAACAGAGTACACAGACGACACAGAAATTTTTGATAAATATTCTGATAAGAAAACTTTTATTTTTGACGGAGACCCCAATAACATAAAAATCACTTATCAAAAAGATTTACCTCGAAATAATGAATCAAATAATAATGAATTAAATTTTAAAAATAATTCCAAGGAGAAGAAATTGATACGAACTGGGCTCGGTTATGATAAACATCGTCTTATTGAAAATCGAAAGTTACTCATTGGAGGAATACAAATTCCTTTTACAAAAGGTGAAGATGGTCATTCCGATGGAGATGCAGTTTTACATGCAATAACAGATGCGCTTCTTGGTGCAAGCCATCTTGGTGATATTGGAAGTTACTTTCCTGATACTGATGAAAAATATAAAAATGCCGATTCTAAGGAATTATTAAAATTTGCTTGGAATGATGTGTTAAAAAATGGATGGCAATTAGAAAACTTAGACATAGTTTTGCTTCTTCAAGAACCAAAGTTTTTACCATATCGCGAAAATGTAATAAACTCAATTTCTACGATTTTGGGTGTAGAAAATGAAAGAATATTTATAAAAGCAAAAACTGGAGAAAAACTCGGAGATGTTGGCAACGGAAACTCTATCGAAGTTTTTGCAACTTGTCTCTTAAGTAAGTAATTCCCCAGTTTTACTTAATATAAAATTTCTTCTAATAATTACAATCAACTTAATCTGGTAATTCAAGAACCAAATCAACTTCAGACAAAGAAATCTTCAAAGAAGAAGCAATTTCTTCATTTGACCACCCTTGTTGCTTCAATTGACGAATATTTTCTCGTTTTCGAGGAGATACACCTCTTGAAGAAGATGATGAACTTGGTTTCTTTTTAATTTCAGCATCAGTAATTGCTTTAAGAGCTGCAAATTTTGTATCTACAGCCTTTGACAAATCTGAAATTCTAGCTTCAGCACGAGCTAAACCTTCCCTATCATTTTGAACTTTCTCAATTAAATTCTCTGTATCTTTTAGCATTTCATTAAGAGAATTAATTTTATCAACTGCAGAATCAAGATGTTTAGAATTTTTCATCAATGTATCAACATTACTTTGAACATCTTTAATTTCTTCTGGTAATGATTGCATCTGTCGGCTACAGAATGACAACCTTTGCTCCATTTCCTTAAGTTGATTAAATGAAGTATCTACATCAAGGGACACTCTATTAATTACTTCTGCCTTTTTATCAAGACGATCATAAGTCATCGAAATTGTAGACAACGACTCTTGGAATTCACGAACTTTAACTTCCATTGATTGTAAATCATCATTAGTTGCTTGCAATTCATGAATTTTATCTTCCATTGAGCCTGATAAAGTAATTAATTTATTAAAACTCTTTTCAAGGGCATCAATTTGTTTTTTCGAAGTATTAAATTTTTCAATTCGATTTTCTGCATCTTTATTCATTTGAATAATTGCATCAAATTGATTCTGGAATGCTTCAGCTGCAACTTTAATTCCATCAAGTTTCTCAAAATTAAATGAAAGAGAATTAATTTCATCCTCAAGTTGCTTTTGCATTGTTTCAGCTTTTTCAAAAACAGCAATTTGTGACGAAACTTCTTTAATCTCTTTTTTCAACTCGTTGATTTTTGTCTGCAAATCGCTTTGATCATTCTGCATTTTTAAAACCATATCTGAATGTCGTACACGATTATCGTTAGAAGCATTTTCAATTTGTTCAATTAAATTCTTAATTTTCTTTTCTGAATTTTCATTTTGAGTCTTAATTCGTTCCTCTGTTGTATCAAGCATTTTGCTGTACATTAAATCCAATTGAGAAATAATTGAGTCAGACTTTTCTTTATATTCATCAAGAGATGTATTTGTTTTTTCTTTTAAGAAATCAATTGAATTTTGAATTTCATTTTGTTTTACTTCAGTATCTTTTCGATATTTTTCAACCAAAACATCTAATTCATTTTTCACTTCTTCTACTTTATCATCCGCAATATCTTTGAATGAGTCTAATTGAGAATTATAAAAATTCTTTGCATCATCAAACTGAGATTCAATCTGTTGACGCCATTCGTTAAAATCATTTATTGCACCATCAATTGACGATTTTTCATCATCTTGTCGACTTGCCATATCATTTTTGAACATATCGATTTGCAACAACAATTCTTTCTGGCGCTCCTCCAATTCTTCTTGGATTTTTTCAGAATGTTTTGCAGTTTCAATTTTTAATGTTTCATCAGAAGTATCAATTGCAGTTTGCAATTCTTCACGATATCTATCAACAAAATCTCTTACAGAGTTTTTCATTTCTGTAATTTGAGAAGTAATTGTATCGCTATTTGTCTGAACTTCATTATTAATTGTACTCAACTTTTCTTCTAAAGTTTTATTATAACTTTCTTCAAGTGCAAATCGGTTTGCTTCGTATTCAGTAGCAAAGTTTGAAACTTTAGAATCAATTTTTGCTTTCCATTCAATCAAATCATCTTGAATCTTTTCTTCACGATCTTTTAAATCAGAAGCAAATTCAGCTTCAAAATCTGCAAGCTTACTTGAAATACTTGAAATTGTTGTATTTCTTAATTCTTCGATATGAGATTCAATTTCATTAATTTGGTTTGATAAATTATCCGATTGCTTTTGTGTCGCATTTGTAAAAACTTTAAAATCTTCAAGTACATGATTTTGAGTTTCTGTCATTGCTTTACGAAGAATTTTTTCTAACTGATCAATATCATTTCCACTTGTTTCAACTCGTTTAAATCGATATTCCATATCTTTTTTATATTTTTCAAGTTGAGAATCAAGTTCTTTTAAGCTATCAGACTGTTTTGAATTGTATAGAAGAATCGCGTTTTTAACAGCATCATTAAGTTTGTAATCAACTTCCGCAATTTTTGTAGAAGTTTCTTTTTCAAACTGAAGAATTGCTTGCTCAACTTCTTTCTTATGTTTTTCAACTTCTTTACTAGAAAGTTTTGCTTCTTCAACAGCTTCATGGCAACCTGCTTTTAATTCTGCAATTGACGCTTTTGCATCTTTTGCCATTGCAACAGTTTGAGCTTTAAGATCTGCAATATTCTGTTTAATTGTATCTTGCATTGTGTGAATTTGATCTTCAACCTTTGTCTTAAATGTATCAATATGATTTTTTGCACTTGTTGAATATTTTTCAT
>JAZUSR010000034.1:0-10417 GCA_045606765.1 Treponema sp. | reverse complement strand
AAACCGACGACAATAAAGGTTTTATACTGAAAGAAAATTTTTTATTTGAATGATTTTTTTTTGAACTATCACTTGTTGCAGAAATAAAATATACAAGTGCAAGAAAGATAACACATAACGATACTATCCTAATTGGTAATTTATAAACAACTAAAAAAGTAAATACCAATATAGGATAAAGTATCGAAATTATTGCTATGAATACCTTTAGAAAGGCTTTCATATTTTTATTTTGAAAGAGGTTCAAGAATGTCTACTACATTCTGAATTGTTTTAGCACTTTTGAACATTTCTGGATCAACATTGCCATTCATGAAAGGTTTCATTTTTACAACAAGGTCAACTGCATCAATAGAATCTAAATCTAAATCTTCGAAAAGTTTTGATTCAGGTTTCACATTGTCTTTTTCTACTTCAAAATCATTTTCTAATACATCTTGAAGTTTTGCAAAGATTTCATCTTTTGTCATTTTCTACCCCTTAAAAATATTTATGCTTTTTCTGCTGAAATAAATTCAGCAAGAGCGTTTACAGATGCAAAATGTTTTTTACTGTCTTCAGATTCTGCAGACAATTTTACACCGAATTTTTTCTTAATTGCTACACCCAATTCCAATGCATCGATTGAATCAAGTCCTAAGCCTTTTCCAAAAATCGGAGCTTCATCATTTATATCTTCAGGCTTTACATCTTCAAGCTCAAGAGAAGATATAATTAATTCTTTTATTTCTTGTTTAAGTTCATCCATCTGCTAAATTCCTTAACATAAAAATAAATGCATTTTACCTGCACATTTTTAAAATTATATAATATGAAATAAATAAATTCAATATCACATAATTTTTCATTTATTTTTATTAGCATTTATCGCAAATATTTTTAAGATAATAAAGAAACTTGAGATTATCATTCCTTTGTGATAAACTTTTAGAATGAAAAGAAATTCAGATTTTGATATGGAAAAATTTTCCAAAGATTCTCTCCATGCAATAGACGCAAAATTCGAAGCACAAAAAATTGCTTTTTCACCATTATCATTTCAAGCTATTAGAGCTCTTTTAGAACTAAATATTTTACAAATTATCAGTGATTCAGGCGAAAAAGGAATTACTGTTGAAGAACTTGTTCAAAAAACAAACCTTTCTGAATATGGAATCAAAGTATTAACAGAAATGGCAATTGGAATGCATGTTCTTCTTTTGAATACAATTAATAACAAGGAATACCTTTCCATTAGTAAAATAGGATGGTTCTTACTCGAAGATAACTTAACAAAAGCAAACTTTTATTTTACAAACGACATTTGCTATAAAGGTGCATTCAACTTAATTGATTCAATTAAAACTGGAAAGCCAGAAGGACTTCATGTTTTTGGAGAACAATGGACAACAGTTTATGAAGCCCTTTCCTCTCTCCCAGATAGAGAAAAGAAAAGTTGGTTTGATTTTGACCATTTTTATAGCGATATTGCTTTTCCAGAGGCACTTCCAATTGTATACAAAAATAAACCAAAACGCCTTTTTGATATCGGAGGAAATACTGCAAAATGGGCAATTGCTAGTTGCAAATTTGACCCTGATGTAAATGTAACAATTATTGATTTACCAGGACAAACTGCCGTTGCAGAAAAAAATGCCGAAGAAGCAGGATTTAAAAACAGAATTTCTACCTACAGTGGAAATATTCTTGCAGAATCTACTGTTTTACCAGAAAAACCAGATGCTGTTTGGATGAGCCAATTTTTAGATTGTTTTTCTTTACATCAAATTACAAAAATTCTTAAAAAAGTTCATTCAGTAGCCACAGAAAATACAGATGTTTATGTACTCGAACCTCTTTGGGACAAACAACGATTTGAAGCAGAAAGTTATTCATTACAAGCAACTTCTCTTTACTTTACATGTATAGCAAATGGCAACAGTAAAATGTATCGCTACGATGAATTAGTTAATGCAATTGAAGAAGCTGGGTTTGACCTAAAGACTGCACATCACAACTTAGGTTCAAATTGTTATTCACTTCTAGTATTCAGAAAAAAATAGGAATGAATTTTGAGTAGTACTTTTTACCTTTCTGATTTTTCAATTTATGCTCCTGGTTTAGAATCTGATGAAGATTTTAAACTTTGGGCTAATAATCAAAAAGAAATTTCTCTCGAAAAACAATCTCCTTCTTTAAATTATACAGATCCACTTTTTAGAAGACGATTAAGTCAACTTTCTAAAATGACAATCGAAGTTGTTCATAACTTAATTAAAAAAACAAAAATCGATTTAAATACAAAAATAGTTTTTTCATCTTTTCGTGGAGAAATTGAAAGAGAATTTAAACTGAATCAATCAATTATCGAAGATCAAATGATTTTACCAGCAGGATTTTCTCTTTCAGTTTTTAATGCACCAATTGCACTTGCAACAATGGCCTGTAATCTTAAAGCTGGGTACAGCACTATTTTTCCAACTGATGAAAATTTTACCGACTGTTTTCTTTGTGCAGCATCCTCTATTCTTGCTGGCACACAAGAAAAAATACTTTTTGTTTATGCTGATGAATTAATTCCAGAACAATACAAAAATTTTGCACCAGCCAAAAAATATCCTATAGCATTTGCAACAATTATTTCAAAAAATCCTATACAAAATTTGCCATCAATAGAATATTCAATAAATCAAATACACAAAAATGTTTATGATTTTATTAAAAACCATTTAACAAAATGTTATACTTTTACATGTAAGGAAGGAACTTATGTCTAAAAAAAGCGATCCAAAATATAGTGCAGATGATTTACCAAAAATTAAAAATCCATTTTGGTATATCTACAGAACAATTGCAAAACTTTTAGTTTACATTGTTTTCGGAATTGGAACTATTTTTATTGTTCTTTTAGTTTTTCCAATTTTAAAATTGGTATGGCACAAAAAAGAAACATTTAAGAAAAACGGGCGAATTTTTATTTCTAAGATTTTTAATTTTTTAATTCATTTTATGAGCTTTCTACAAGTTTCAAAATATAAAGTGAATGATTTACAAACTCTTAGAAATTTAAAATCATGTATTATTGTAGCAAACCACCCATCTCTTTTAGATGTAATTTATACCATTGCATTTGTACAAAATGCCGACTGTATTATCCGTGCAGGATTAAAAAATACTTTAGTTTCTGGAATTGTTAGACCACTTTATATTTCTAACGATGGTGATTTTGATGATATGGTAAAAGATTGTAAAGCTAGTTTAGATGCTGGAAGTAATTTAATTATTTTCCCAGAAGGAACTCGAACTCCTCGCCATGGCACAAATCCTTATAAAAAAGGTGCGGCACGCATTGCCCTAGCAACAGGACACAATGTTCAACCAATGCATATCGGCGGAAGCGATAAATATGGACTTGGAAAGCATGATCCTTTTTATAAAGTTCATCCAAATGATGCATATTTTTACGACTTTACTGTTTTGCCGCAAATTACAATGGATAAATATAAAGATATGCAGCCAGCCATTGCGGCAAAACATTTAACCGATGATATGCGTGCCGCAATTGATAGTATTAAATAATTTTAATTTGAATAAAAAATACATACGGTCAAGGCACGCTTTGCTCAAGGTCTTGACTCGTCCGTTGTTAGAGTTTGTATTAAACCCTAAATAAAAGGCTGTCCTTTGTAAAATTTTTACATTTTCTGGACAGCCTTTTTTACTATTTTAAAATCTTCCCAAGATTATTTCTTCTTCTTTTCATCGCTATCATCTTTATCTTCATTTTCACGATAAATAATAGCAATATTACCAATAATTCTTACAAGCTGTGCTTCACAACTTGAACAAATTTCTTCAGTTAATTCTTGCTTTTCATCTTTAAATTCTAAAAATTTTATTTTAATCAATTCATGAGACTTTAACGATGAATCAATTTTTTCTATTACCGATTCAGTTAAACCATTTTGACCAACGATAACAACTGGGTTTAATGAATGGGCCATTGAACTTAATTCTTTTCTTCTTGAACTTGTCATTTCTTCCATATTATCCATTGTAATAAAATATAATGATAAAAACAACTAACTTTAATAATTTTATATTTTACTTTTATAGACACTGAATCTATATTTAATTAGAATATTCAATCATAGTTATGAAAAAAAATGAACATCCTATAAAACTAAATTACCAAGTTCAACTTGATAAAATTTTAAAACAAATTTCCTCTTGTACTTCGTCTTCTGCAAAACAAAAATTACTTTTACATGCTTGTTGTGCACCTTGCTCATCATATGTTTTAGAATACCTTTCAAATTTTTTTGATATAACAATTTTTTATTACAATCCAAATATTCATCCAAAAAAAGAATATATTCGCCGTCTTTCCGAATTAAAATCTTTTTTACCAAATTTCATTCAACAAAAAAATATACCTCAGTTTAATTTAATAGAAGCCCCATACATTCCAGAAGAATTTTTTTCAGCTGTAAACACACAAATCGAAACTAACCTTCAAACTGAACCCGAAAAAGGTGAACGTTGCCGTCGTTGCTATTTTTTCCGAATGAAAAAAGCCTATAACTTTGCTGTTGAACATAATTTTGATTGGTTTACTACTACTTTATCAATTAGTCCTTTTAAAGATGCTGATAAAATTAATATAATTGGAAAAGAATTAGAAAATACCCATTCAAGTGGTCCAAAATTTCTTACTAGTGATTTTAAAAAGAAAGGTGGTTTTAAACGAAGTCTTGAATTAAGTTCAGAATTCGGTTTATATAGGCAAGATTATTGTGGTTGTGTTTTTTCAAAACAAAATATGAAAAATTTTATTAACCAAACCGATAAAAAAAGTATGCACGATATTCTTTCAGATTCAACAGATGCCAATTTTATTGGATTTAGACAAATGACAAAAGATGACATCCTGAATGTTTTGTCATTAATGGAACCTTTTATAAATCGTGGAATTCTTTTACCTCGAACAGAAAACTCTTTACTCGAAAAACTTAACGACTATGTTGTCTATCAAATTGATGGTGGTATTCACGCCTGTGCAGCTTTACATATTTATAACTCAATCGAAGGAGAAATCGCCGCTGTTGCCGTTGATGAATCTTATAGCAAAGGTGGAATTGGTGTCAAACTAATAAATTATTTATTAGAAAAGGCGAAAGAACAAAACTTAAAATCCGTTTTTGTTCTTTCTACCCAAACTGTTGAATGGTTTGAAAAACTTGGTTTTAAAAAAGATTTGGTTTCATCCCTTCCTCCAGAGCGTAAAAAAATCTGGTCTCCAGAACGAAACTCAAAAGTTTTAAGAATTAGTTTGTAGTTCCTTTTTGTTATTAAATGCTTTTTTTAACATTATAGGAACCAACATTGAAGAAACAATTATTAATAAAATTACTGATGTAAAATATTTTGAATCAATTAATCCTACAGACAATCCTTTTGTAGCAACAATCAACGCAACTTCACCTCGAACCATCATTCCAAGTCCAATTTGATATGATTCTTTCCATGAAAATCCCATTGCCTTTGAAATTGCTCCACAACCAATTATTTTTGAACAACATCCAATTACTACAAAGAAAAATGCAAACCATAAAAGCGACATATCAAAACCTGCAAGATTTGTTTTTAATCCAATACTTGCAAAAAAGATTGGACTAAAAAACATATACGAATTTATATCAATTTTTGATTCCATATATGAAGCATCACTTAAACTACACAAAACAATTCCTGCAATATAAGCACCTGTAATATCAGCAATTCCAAAAAACTCTTCTGCACAATATGCAAATATTAAAGCACATCCTAATGCATAAATTGGAATTCGTCGTGAATGAGGATGTCTTTTATCATACCATCTAAAAAACTTATAAACTAAATATCCAATTATAATCGAACAAATAAAGAATGCTATTGTTTTTAAAATAATTCCAAAATATCCACCCTTTCCAGAACTTACTCCAATTACCATTGTTAGAACAATAATTCCAATTACATCATCAATAATTGCTGCACTTATAATTGTTTGACCAATCTCTGTTTTAATTTTCCCAAATTCTTTTAAAACAGCAACAGTAATACTCACAGATGTAGCAGTTAAAATTGTTCCAATGAATAAAGCTCTAAAAAATTTTTCAGTTCCAAAACCGTCAAATCCCCAAAAACACAATGCCATAATTGTTCCCATAATCAACGGAACAAATACTCCACATATTGCAATTATTGTTGATTTAAAACCTGATTTAATTAAAGACTTTACATTTGTTCCCAATCCAGCAGAAAACATAATCAAAATTACACCAATTTCTGACATATATGTAATAAAATGATTTGCTTCATTATAAATCGGATTTGAATCAACAGATCCAAAATTATTAAACCAAGGCAAAAATCTTAATAACAAACCAGCAATTATCATTCCTGCAACTTGAGGAATCCCGATTTTTTTTGCCAATACACCAAAATATTTTGCTACAATTACAATTACGCCAACAGATAAAATTACCTGTAAAATGCTTTCTGTATTTGGTAACTCCATTTTTATCCTCTATTTATCTATTTTTTTAAAAGTGCAGCAAATGGATTATAACTCATTCCGTCATCGCTTCCTTCAAATTGACGCTGATTTCGTCTATCTGAATTACGATCTTTATTTTGATAATTCATTTCTTTTGCTTTTCCTGTAGTTTCTGGTTTTGTTCCTTTTTTAACAATTACAACTCGTTTTGCACCAGTTCCAGATTCTTTTTTTGCACCCATTCCATTATGTTCAATTCGACTTGCAGCATCACTTTTTAATGACAAACTAATTCTTCTTCGATCTTGATCCAATCCAATAATTGTAAATTCGTGAACATCCCCAACTTTTACTACTTCCATTGGATCTTTTACAAAATTATCACTTAATTCACTAACATGAATCAAACCTGTTTCATGTAATCCAATATCAACAAATGCACCAAAGTCAACAACATTTTTAATTTTTCCAGTTACCTTCATGCCTTCTTTTAAATCTTCAAATTGAACTACTCCCTTTTGCATAATTGGAGCTGGATATCCATCTCGTGGATCGCGATTTGGTTTTTGAAGTTCTTCTACAATATCATTAACTGTTGTTTCACCAATATTATATTTTTCTGAAATTTTCTTTATTAATTCAGCAGGAATTTTTTCGTTATTCTGAATTAATGGAAGAACTTCTCTAGCCGCATCGTAATTTTCTGGATGAACCCATGTGTTATCAAGAGGATCTTCACTTTCTGCAATTTTCAAGAATCCTGCACATTGTTCAAACGCTTTTGGTCCAAGCCCTGGAACTTTTTTTAATTCCTCTCGACTTTTAATTTTTCCATTTGAATCACGATACGCAACAATTTTCTTTGCTGTTGATGAATTAATTCCAGAAACATATTTTAATAACATATAACTTGCTGTATTAAGATTAACACCAACCTGGTTAACTACAGACCCTACAACTTCATCCAATGTATCTGACAATTTTTTCTGATTAACATCATGCTGATATAAACCAACACCTATTGCCTTTGGATCAATTTTAACAAGTTCTGCCAAAGGATCTTGCAAACGACGACCCATCGAAATTGCACCACGAATTGTTAAATCCAATTCTGGAAATTCTTCTCGAGCAACATCACTTGCTGAATAAACAGATGCCCCAGATTCATCAACAACTGTATACATCACATCAGTATAATTATCACTAATTACTTTACTAACAATTGTTTGTACTTCCTGACTTCCTGTTCCGTTTCCAACAGCTACTACTTGAATATCATATTTATCAATTGCATCATTAATTGCCTTATAGCTTCCTTCTGGATCTGTAACTTGCTTAATCAAAAAATAACCAAGATATTTTCCTGTTTCATCTAAAGCAGCACATTTTGTTCCTGTTCTAATACCAGGGTCAATTCCTAAAACTCGACTTCCTTTAATTGGTTGAGTCATTAAAAGGTTTTTTAAGTTTTCACTAAAAATTCCAATTCCATGTGTATCAGCTTCATCTGCTTCATTTGAACGAATTTCACGAACAACTGCTGGTGAAAGTAATCTAATAACTCCATCCTCTATAGCTTGTTCATGATATTTATTATTAATTGTTGCTTTTCGTTTTAATAAATCAATTGCTCCATCGACATCTACATCAATTGTAACTTCAAGAGCATTTTCTCTTTCTGCACGATTAATTGCAAGAATACGATGTGGTTTTACTTGACTCAAAGGTTCTGAATAATCCCAGTACATTTGATAAGTAGACATTTTTTTAGCAGTTTCTTCATCTTGTCCTTCTGGAACAATTCCCTTTGTTACAATATTTCCTTCACTTACATAAAAGTCTAAAACTGCTGCACGATTATTTGTATCTTGTGAAACTCGTTCTGCAATAATATCTTTTGCTCCAGAAATAGCATCTTGTACTGTTTCAACATTTAATGCTGAATCTTCATTATCAGTTTTTACATATTCTTCGGCTTTTACTTCGAAATCTTTTTCATTTAATTCAAGCATTGCATCAGCCAATGTATCTAATCCTTTTTCAATAGCAACCATTCCACGAGTTTTTTTCTTCTTCTTAAACGGTGCCCAAAGATCTTCGAGCTCTGTTAATGTAGAAGCATTCATCGCGGCATTATATAAACTTTCTGTCAACTTTCCTTGATTGAAAATTCCTTTTACAATTTCTATGCGTCGTTCTTCAAGATTTTTATATGACTTGAATAAATGATCACAAGTACGAACCTGTAGTTCATCAAGAGAACCATGTTTTTCTTTTCGATAACGAGAAATGAATGGGATTGTACATCCTTCTTCAACCAATGAAATAACTGCGCTAACTTGCTGAGTTTTAATATTCAATTCGTCAGCAATTTTGTTCATAATTTGAACTTCGTTTACTTTTAATGAGTCAATTTTTTCTTGTGTAAATTCCATAATGTGCCAATTTTACGAAAAAATAAAAATCTAGTAAAGTGTCATTTTTGATATAATGAATGAATTAAAAAAATATTTTATTTAAAACTACTTCTCTTATATGGTGAACCAATCCAAATTTGAAAATCTTCACTTCCCATATAATCTTTTCTTTGACCTTCGATTAAAAATTGAACACTTTCAACTGTAGAAAACTCTGTTGCTGTATAAACTATCTGCATCAATTGAGCTCTGTAACTATCCGCATTTATTCCACCAAATTCAAATTCTTGACTAAAATTTAATGTTGCAATTCCATTTCGAACCGAAGCTCCTAAAAGTCTTGTTCCAGATGGAATTACTGTCATACAATTTTTATCACTCGAAGAAGGCCCTTTTATTAATTCCTTAATTGTATTTGTCAAAGGAGCATCTGTTTTTGGAATTTCCCGATTAGAAATTTTTCTTACGATAGTTCCATCTGAGTCAATATAAACAAAACAAAGATTCACTTTTGTTTTTGCGGTTGATTTTTTTTCACTTTCATTCTGGTTTTGAACAACTTTTATTTCTTCCTTTTCTTTTAGATTTTCTGGCTGCTTTTCAACTTGAATTTCTTGTATTTGTTCCTTTGTATTATCTTCTTCTGAATTTTGTTCAACTGGAATAACTTCTGTAATTGATCCAATTTCAGCAGGTCCTGGCATAACTTCTATTTCAAGAGATCCTTTTGATTTTGAAATATCTTCTTTTACTTCATAATTTTCAATAAATTCTGGAGTCTCTGTTCCAACTCTTTCAAAAAAATTAGTTTCTTTTAAATTAGAAATAATTACATCTTTTTTTACAAAGAAAAAAATAACAAGCAAAAGTGCAAGTAATATCCAACATGATAATAATAATCCAGTTTTTTGATTGTTTTTTCCACCCATATTTTTATCCTTCTATAAATTAAGTTTTTCAACTAATTATAATATATTTTTTATGAATATTTTATTCATACTACTTACTTTTCTACTTTATCAAATTATATTCCTAAAATTAATTTTTAAGAATATATTCAGCTTCTGTAGATTCCTCTCCAGTAAGAGGATATTTTCTATATAAATTTCTTTTATATAGAACAAAACCCAATCGTTGCATTAAGTTGCTAGAAGCAATATTTCTTTCATCACAATGAGCAACTATTTTTTTTATTTTATATTCAAATTGAATAAAATTAATAATCTTTTTTGCAGCTTCAAATGCAAATCCTTTCTTATGAAATTTCGGATTAAATATCCATCCAAATTCAGCCTCTTTTTTATTTTCGGAAAAAAAGACACAAATATTACCTATCATTTTATTATTTTCTTTTAATTCAATTCCAAATTCAAAAAAATTAGGATCTTCTTTTTTCCATTCATTTTGAACTAACTGAATATATATAAACGAATTTTCCTTTGGATATTCATCTTTCCTTGATAATGAATACATATATTTTGTT
>JAZUSR010000033.1:0-9055 GCA_045606765.1 Treponema sp. | reverse complement strand
TATAAATAAACTAAAATCATATTTGATGTTTATGATTGAAGGTGTTTATCAAATGTCGGAATTCACATTAAAGTTTATTGATTCATTTATGAAAACTATGAATCAAGCTTCTGAACTTGTAAAAGAAAAATGCCCAAAGTTATATTCACAAGAATTAATAGATCATTTGTTTTTTGATTTTTATACAAAAAATGATTTTCTTTGTGAAAAACTTTCGATTACAAGAAATACAGCGAGTAAATATCTTCATGAATTAACAGCAGCAGGACTTCTAATCGAAGAAAAGATTGGTAAAAATAAAATCTTTAAAAATGCCTTTCTTTATAATTTGATAAAATTGTGGTAAGAAACAGTTTTTCTTTATTTCCACTTTTCAAAAAGACAGTGTAGATGTAATGTATAGAAGAAGTAAGATAAAAACAGTCTAAAATGTCAATTTTGAAAATTGAAATTTTCTAATCGACTTTTTATTAGAGGATAAATATGCTTTATTTAAAACCAGCAAACTTTGAAGATTTAGATGCAGAATACGAATATGTAAAAGAAATGCCTATTGACGAAAATGGGCTTACAAATGAGTTTCATGGAATTTCAAAAGAAGATTTTGAAAAGATCGCTTTGCCTAAAATGATTAACTGGTCTAAAGGAATTGATTTACCAGAAGGCTTTGTTCCAGAAACATTTTTCTTTTTGTGGAACGAAGAATCTTGTAGTGACGGGTCTGTTACAAAAGAAATTGTTGGTCTGTTTAGAGTTCGTCATCATCTTATTCCGGCTTTGCGCGACGGAGCTGGTCACATTGGTTATCAAATAAAAAAAGAATATCGGGGGAAAGGTTTTGGAACAAAAGGTTTGCGTCTTACAATTATTGAAGCAAAAAAAATCCTTGCACAATATGGCGAAACTGAACTATATTTACGTTGCAATATCACAAATCCCGCAAGTCTTTCGTGCATGTTAAAAAACGGAGCCGTAATTCATCACCAAGATGAACAAAAATACTACACCCGAATAAAACTTGATTGAAAAAAAAAGAAGGTAATATTTATATGATTTTCATCACAAAAATATTACCTTCTTTTATTATTATCTAGTAATTAATTTTTACTCTTCATCCTCTACAAGAACTACTTTCTTTGTTACTTGAACTTTTTCATCATAACAAGAAAATATTTTATTTTGTAGTTCCTCCGATAATTTTGGTGTAACTAAACTTACAATTGGAACTAAAATTAAACCACCAAGCATTGCAGCCGCACCACAATTAATTGGAGATTTAAAAATTGGTACAAACATATTCAAAACTGTAATTCCAACCCCAAATACAAAACTAACCCATACAGAAGCTTTTGTTACTTTTTTCCAAAATAAACCATACATAAATGGTGCGATAAATGCGCCTGCTAAAGCTCCCCAAGAAATTCCCATCAACTGGGCAATAAATGTCGGTGGATTCAACGCTAATACAACAGATACAACTATAAAAACAACAATCAATAATCGCATAACTAACAATTGAGTTTTATCACTCATCTTTTTAACAACAGAAGCTTTTAAAAAATCTAAGGTAAATGTTGAACTTGAAGTTAAAACTAATGATGATAATGTAGACATAGAAGCTGACAAAACTAAAACAACAACAATTCCAATCAAAACATCTGGTAAAGTTGCAAGCATTGTTGGAATAATTGTATCATATTTTACAGCTCCGTTTGCTCCGTAAATTAAAGGAGAATCAAACAAGCGACCAAAGCCACCTAAGAAATAACATCCACAAGAAATAACAATTGCAAATAATGTAGAAACAATTGTCCCAGTTTTTACAGCTTTTTCACTTTTTATTGCATAGAATTTCTGAACCATCTGAGGAAGTCCCAATGTTCCAAGAGAAGTTAAAATTATTACTCCCAAAAGATTCTTTGGATCAGGCCCCAAAAACGAAACAAATGGACCTTTCATATTTAATAAAGCCGATGCCGTATTTTTTGCATCAACAGGAATATCCGAAAGTTTTGTAATTGCTTGCATAAAGCCACCTTGTCCATTCAACACAGCTATAATTACACAAACAATTCCTACTAACATAATTATTCCCTGAATAAAATCATTTATAGCAGTTGCCATATAACCACCCAAAATTACATAGACAGCCGTCAACAATGCCATAATAATTACACACCACTTATAATCAAAATTAAAAGCCATTCCAAACAAACTAGAAAGTCCTGAATATACAGAAGCTGTATAAGGAATTAAAAATATAAAAACAATTAATGATGAAATAAGTCTTAATCCTGAACTTTGATATCGTTTACCAAAAAATTCTGGCATTGTCTTTGCTTCCAAGTGATGAGTCATAACACGAGTTCTTCGACCAAGCAAAACCCATGCTAATAAACTTCCTATCAAAGCATTTCCAATTCCAATCCAAGTAGAAGATAATCCATATTTCCACCCAAACTGTCCTGCATACCCTACAAATACAACGGCAGAAAAATATGATGTACCATAAGCAAAAGCTGTAAGCCAAGGTCCTACGCTTCTTCCACCAAGAACAAAACCATTTACATCTTTTACAGATTTTCTTGAATAAATTCCAACAATAATCATTACTGAAAAGAAAATAACAAGCATTAAAAGTTTTACGAACATTTTTTTCCTCTTTTAAAAATATAAATCAATTTTAATTATTTCGCTTTTGTTTATCAACCCATTTTTTTTACAAAAAAAACCAGAATCGACATTAATCAATTCTGGTTACTACGACTAAAAACTCAATTAGAATACATCATCTTGCTCGGCCTTTGCATCAGTTGAATTTTCAAATTCGTATTCTATCCAAATATAACCTTTATCATAAGATAAATACTCAATTCCTATCCCAATCCATTTTAGTCCATCAAACTTATCCTTTTTATCGTATTCAGGATACCAAGTTGCATAATAATCACGAGCTCCTTTTCGTATTGAACTCATCCAATATTCATCATTTTTAACATAATAATCATCTTTATCCTTAATTATATCGTGAATAGTAAATTTTCCATATTTTTTTTCAAAAATTGAAATCAAATTATTAAATTCACTCTTTATCTCTGTTCCATAATCTGTTGTATAAATATCTTTACTTATTCCTTTTATGTAATATAAACCATATTTGTCACTTACCCATGCTATATATCGATTAAACAAAGGATGTGATTTTTTAGGAACTACATCATATCGATTATCTGAAATATACTCTGGTTGTTTTCCATTACATGCATCAGTTATTTCTTCTAATGTCATTGCAATATCTAAGCCAAAAGGGCCTGTCCCCTTCCCAGATTTATTCATTGCTTTATAATCTACAGGTTTTTTAATAAATTCTAATAAATAGCAAGATGAAAGGTCTAATTTTTCATCTTCTGTTATATTAAATGAATATACCTTATCAAAATTTGATCCTGTTAAAGTTACTGGTGTTTCAAAAAGATAATTATCCATCAACTCTTTTAAATTATGATAGTCTTCATCTTTTTCTGAATAATCATACTTTGTTACTTTGACAAAATAAAAACGATTCCATTCAATAGGATTTTCTTTAGACTCTTGTGCCATTTTTTCTAAAGAATCATATTTAACAAAATTGTTTCGTAAAAACTCTCTATAATTTATAAAATAAGTTCCGTTTTCAAACTGAATATATTTATATTTCGTAGAAGTTTTTTCATTAGGCAAATAAACTTCTTTTTCAGTTTTATAACCTGTGTTTTTATCATATTTTGTTTTATTTTTAATCAATCCATTTTCATCGTATTCTGAAATTTCTATTACTGTTTCTGTTTCTTTATCAAACAACATGATAGTCACAATTTTATTATCTTTTGAATATTTTATTGCTTTTTGAACTTTTTTTGTTTTTTTATCATATTGAACTAAGATAGAGCTAAGATAATTACCTTTTGCATCCTTTTCAATAATCTTAGTATTCAAACCTTTTTCATACACATGAGTAACAACACTCTCAAGCAAATCCAAAAAATATTTTTCTTCAGTTAATTTATTTCCTGATTCCTCATCAAAATATTCAATATATTTTTCTAAATCGTATTTTGATTCTCGATAAATTAAATTACCATTTTTTTTACTAAATCTTAAAATACCATTTTCTGTATCTATTATTTCAATGATTTCATCAGTTTCAGAAATAGTTTGATTGGAATTTTCGCCAGAAGGGTAATACAATGTTCCATTGATATTAGAAAAAGCGAGCTCTCCATCAGGATTATAGAGATTATTATCATTAATTGTAAAAAAAGTTTCTCCAGAATAAGATAACTTCATATTTGGCAACGAAAACAAATTTAAAGAAACAAATGTAATTAAAATACTGACAAGGATTTTTTTCATATCACTTCTCCTAAAATATTAAAATTCCCACAATATTAATGTAGCACCATATTCTATTTTGTCAAATTTTTATACTTCTTTACTCAAATTCCTTTGACAAAAAATTATATAGATTTTAAAATTATGAATTATGGAAAGTAATATTTTTACATATTCAATAAGTTTACTTTTCGATGAAATCTCCACAAAAAACATAAACACTCTTATTAATCAAATTTCAACTATAACAAAAAATTTTTACAAAATAGATAAAAATATTCCACCACACATCACTTTGGGAATGTTCAAAGTTCCGATAGAACAACAAGACAATCTAAAAAAAATCATCACAGAAATTAATTCAACATTCATAAGTGGAATTCCTACCAATAATAAAAAAATAAATCTAACAAAACTAGATTTATTTAAAAATAAAATTCTTTTTTTAACAATTCCTTCTGACAATACTCAAAAAAAATTAAGTCAAGAAATTTTATTTTCACTAAATGAACAGCTTCATAATAAACTTCTTCCCTTTTATAAAAGTGCTTGTAACAATTTTTACATTCCTAAAAACTTTCACCCCCATTGCACTCTTGCGACAGGTCTTTCAACTTTTCAAATAAATCAAATTCAAAAAAATCAAAATCAATTAATTATTCCAAAATCCATTACATTAAATAAAATTTCACTTGCAATCCAAAAACCATACAAAAAAATTTTCTAATCATCAATAAAGTGATTTATTATAGAAAAATTCCGCATAGTTTCATATTTACACGGACTCTCAATCCTATCATATAAAACAAAAAAGCTCCCCTTTCGGAGAGCCTTTCGATTGAACTTAAACTAAGCGACTAGCGCAAAAGTGAAAGTACATTCTGTGATGACTGGTTTGCTTGAGCAATCATAGCAGTTCCAGCTTGAGAAAGAACTTGGTTCTTTGTGAAATCAACCATTTCAGAAGCCATGTCTGTATCACGGATACGAGATTCAGAAGCCTGGAGGTTTTCAGCACCAATATCAAGTCCTACTACTGTCTTTTCAAGACGGTTCTGGTAAGCACCGAGGTCAGCACGCTGTTTGTTAATTTTCTTAAGAGCTTCATCAAGAGTTCCGATAGCGCGGTTAGCATCATCTGGAGCTGCAAGTGACATTTTTGATTCGTCACCAAGATTTTTCAATCCGAGAGCTGTAGCAGACATTGTTCCAATGAATACTTGAGTTCTCTGATCCATGTTAGCACCAATGTGGAACCACATAGAACCTGTAACAGCATTTTCACCAGTAGGGCGAGCAAAACGACCTGTCAACATGTTCATACCGTTGAACTGTGCAGCTGAAGCAATACGATCAACTTCATCAATAAGTGAAGAAACTTCAACCTGAATCTGCATACGATCTTCGTCTGAATAAATACCGTTCGAAGACTGAACAGCTAATTCACGAATACGCTGTACGATATCAGAAGTTTCCTGTAAATATCCTTCAGTTGTCTGAATGAATGAAATACCATTTTCTGCGTTTGTAGAAGCCTGATTCAAACCACGAATCTGTGCACGCATTTTTTCTGATACAGCGAGTCCAGAAGCATCATCACCTGCACGGTTAATTCTCATTCCTGATGAGAGTTTTTCCATGTTTTTCTGATTTGAGAGCTCTGTAAGGCCCTGTGAACGTTGAGCGAACATTGCGCTCATGTTGTGATTAATAACCATAGTGTATCTCCTATAAAATCTCGAACACAAACTGGACTCTTCCAATTTGTTCCTTGTAAGATTTGGTAGTTTTAATTATCAAACCTCGCAAGGATTAACATCCATGTGGGGTTTATCACCACCCGTTATACTTAATATCGGATTTTGATTTTTTGACTTTAGCAAAAAAATTATTTTTTTTTACTTTTTTTATTACTTTATTCACAAAAATCAAAAATACATTTTTTACTTTTTGTAACACTCTGAACATCCAGTTACCATTACATGTTTTTTATTATTTTTGTAATTAAATAATCTAGCCACTAAATGCCCCGTAATTGGAACTTCTTTTTTACAACATGGACATTGTCTACGAATTCCAATTTCTGGCTGAGGAAAACAATGTGGACATCCATTTATTGTACATCGCTGATCTGGCACATCCATTGGTCTGTAAACTTTAGAAATAAGATTTTGACCTTTTAGTAAAGGTGAATTACACAAAGGACAATTTACAAGCGACACACCAGGATTAACCCCAGTAGACTTTTTCTTTGCTCTTGCTTTTTTTTCTTTTTGAAGATTTGAAAAATACGATAATGCAATAATAATTATTAAAATTGATAAACCCATTATAAAATATGTCATACTAAAATTATCGAAAGAAATATTATTTTTTTTAATTTCCCAAAACGTTCTTTTATCTAAATTCTATTTTCCTAACTTATTTCATTACTCTTTTTCTTTTTAACCTGTAGAAACAAAAAGAAAAAATCATTATACTTCTTTCATAATTAAATTTCTCTTCAAGGACTTTTATATGGGCGGAATTTTTGGTGTTGCTTCAAAAACAGATTGTTCGTTAGATTTATTTTTTGCTGTTGATTATCATTCGCATTTAGGAACTCGTAGAGGAGGACTTGCAGTTGTTGGCGCAGACAACAAAATGCAACGTTCAATTCACAATATTCAGAATTCACCTTTTAAAACAAAATTTGAAAAAGATATCGAAACTCTCCATGGAAAATTAGGAATTGGTTGTATCAGTGACTACGAACCTCAACCATTATTGGTCCATTCTCATCTTGGAAGTTTTGCAATTACTACAGTTGGAATCGTTACTAATAAAGATGAACTTGTAAAAGAAGTTCTTCAATCAGGATACACTCACTTTTTAGAAATGAGTGGTGGAGAAATAAATCAAACTGAACTTATTATTGCATTAATCAATCAAAAAGATTCTATCCTCGATGGAATAAAATATGTTCAAGAAAAAATCAAAGGCTCTATATCACTTTTGATTATGACAACAGAAGGAATTTATTGTGCACGAGATAAACTTGGAAGAACTCCTATTCAAATTGGACACAAAGAAGGTGCTTTCTGTGCTTCCTTTGAAAACTATGCTTATGTAAATCTTGGATACACAGATTACTACGAACTTGGGCCTGCCGAAATCGTTTATATGACAGCTGATGGAATTAAGACTCTACAAGAACGTGGCAAAGAAATGAAAATCTGTACTTTCTTATGGATTTATTACGGCTATCCTACTGCAAGTTACGAAGGTGTAAATGTTGAAACAATGCGCTACAACTGTGGTCGCTTTCTTGCACGCCGAGATAAAGATTCTGTACATCCTGACTCAGTTTCTGGCGTTCCAGACTCAGGAATTGCCCATGCTATTGGATATGCAAATGAATCAGGAATCCCTTTTACTCGACCTTTTATTAAATATACACCAACTTGGGCTCGTTCTTTTATTCCTTCAAATCAAGAACAACGAAACCTTATTGCTCATATGAAATTAATTCCTGTACAACCACTCATAAAAGGTAAGAAAATTTTATTAATTGATGATTCAATTGTACGAGGAACTCAACTCAGAGAAACGACAGACTTTTTATACAAAAGTGGAGCAAAAGAAGTTCATATTAGACCAGCGTGTCCGCCACTCGTTTATGGATGTAAATATTTAAATTTCAGTCGTTCAAAATCAGAACTAGATTTAATCACCCGAAGAATAATTAAACAATTCGAAGGTGATGATGTCTCTGATGAAGTTTTACAAAAATATTGTAATCCAGACTCTCCTGAGTATGAAAAAATGGTCGAAGAAATTAGAAAACAATTACACTTTACAACATTAAGATTCCATCGTCTTGATGATATGCTAGATTCGACAGGTCTCGATCATTCAAAACTTTGTACTTACTGTTGGAATGGAAAAGAATAATTTTTAATTTTTAATTTCTTTTGGAAAATAATCCTTAGAAAGAGAATATCCAATCAAAAGTTGAGCTGTATAATATAAGGTGTTACTTACTATAAAAATTATAGAGCCAACTTGCTCTGGTAATTCTTCAGAAGGGAAAACTCTAAATTGCAATAAAAAATCTGAAATTGCAAACAAAATTATACCAATTGGCATAGTCTTTGCTTGCACACTATCCCATCTAAAAGATTCTATACTTTTTGAAACTACACATGCAAAAGCAATTGTGTATACAAAAACTGAAATTTGTAAATCTCTAAAATAAAAATAAGGACATAAATAATTTCCAGTATCTACCAAAATTGCAATGACTATAGCAAAAATATAAAACCTCAAATTTAATTTTCCATAATGAGTGAATGCATAAAAATAAAAGATTTGAACAGATACAAAAATACAAAATCCAATTTCAAAATTTATTTCCAAAAGAATATCAGCCAATAACGATACACAGATTCCAGTTAAAATAAATACCGAAAATTTTCGAAATTTTTCACTTTTTCTAGTTGCCTTGTTATATGAATAAAACGCAAAAAGTACAAATACAAAACTTGTAATTCCCTTAAAAATGTCAGAAAGAATTTTATCTCCAACAATTCTGTAAAAATGATCCAAAAATAAAAATAAATAAGTTAAGGCAAAACATAAAATATTAATTTTCATGTCACCTATTCTAACAGATATTCACTCAATTGTCATATAAATTTTATAG
>JAZUSR010000032.1:0-3311 GCA_045606765.1 Treponema sp. | reverse complement strand
TTTTTATTTTCAGATTCAGTTTATGGTCAACAAATTCTTGTAAATCAAACAACGAATGAAAAAGAAAAAATTGTTTTTTCTGGTGATTCGATGCAAGGGCATGTTTCAAATAATGATTCAAATAATTCTACAATTTTAAGTGGAAATGCAAATATAAAAACATCTTCAATGACAATTCAAGCAGACTCTATAGAATTATATGGGAAAGATTTTTCAAAGATTAAAGCTAAAGGCAATATTTCAGGAACTAATTCTGAGGCTGAATTACAATTTAATGCAGATTCTTTAGAATATGATCAAAATACAAAAGTTGTAATTTTATCAGGTAATGTTCAGCTAAAAGATTTAAAAAATGATGTAATTGCAAAAGCACAAATTATTGAATATGACCAAAAGTCTGATGTGGCTGTTTTACAAATTGATGTGGAATTAAAACAAAAGTCAAATATTTGTACTGGTGCATATTCTATTTACAGAAAAAAAGATCAAATTTTAGAGTTAGCAGGTAATGCTAGTGTAAAGCAAGATGAAGATACTTTTAGGGCCCAATCAATTAAATTTAATATGCAAACTGAAGAAATTGAGTTAGATGGAAATATTCGTGGTACTGTAACTTCTTCATCTGAAAAAAAGGAAAAATCTGATGAGTGATAAGGTAGAACAGAATTTAAGTGATTCATCAAGTGAATATTCGCAGGCTAAAAGTCATATTTTGAGAGTTTCTAGTTTGTATAAAAATTTTGGAAAAAAGAAAGTTGTTCAAGGAATTGATTTTTCGATGAAAACTGGGGAAGTTCTAGGTCTTTTAGGACCTAACGGCTCTGGAAAGACAACTACTTTTTATATGATTGTTGGTTTTCATAAGCCAACTCAAGGTGAAATTTTTCTTGATGATGAATGTTTGACAAGTTTTCCAATGTATAAAAGAGCTCAAAAAGGAATTTCTTACTTACCGCAGGAACCTTCCGTATTTAAAAAGATGACAGTAGAAGATAATATTTGGTCAATTTTAGAAACTAGAAAAGATTTATCTAAAAAGGAAAAAAAAGATATGCTTGAACAATTGATTGAAGATTTTTCAATTACAAAAATTAGACGGCAAAAAGCATATACTTTATCAGGAGGAGAGAGGCGTCGAACAGAAATTGCTCGATCCCTTGCTATTCAACCTAAATTTTTGATGCTTGATGAACCTTTTGCTGGAATTGATCCAATTGCAGTTGCTGATATTAAAAATTTGATTAAAATTCTATGTAATCGAGGAATTGGAATATTAATTACTGATCACAATGTTCGTGATACATTAGAAATAACAGACCGAGCAATTATTATTAATAATGGTCAAATTATTACCCAAGGAACAAAAGCTGATATTCTAAAATCTGAAGAAGCTCGAACAATTTACCTTGGAAATGACTTCGAAATGTAAAAAAAATCGCTACAATATAAGAAAAAAATGATTTTTCGTTTGACTTCTTATCTATATTAATGTATCATAAAAGGACGAACAATTTAATTATAATGCGAGGAGTTTAAATGCCACAGTATATTTGGTTTATAATTCTCCCTATTGCAGGAATTGTTCTTGGATGGACTATTCGCTGGCTTTATGCCAGATTTCAATTATCTGCCTCAGAGCAAAAAGCAGAACGTGTAAAACAGGATGCAATTAGAGAAGCTGAAGCTCAGAAAAAAGAAATTTTGCTAAATGCAAAAGATGAACTCATTCGTGAACGAAACCAGCAAGAGCGAGAAAATCGTGATAGACGTGCTGAGGTTCAAAGATATGAAGCACGTGTTAATCATAAAGAAGAACTTTTAGATCAAAGAGCTCAAGACTTTGATAAACAAGAAAAAGAGTTTGCAGAGCGTTCAATTGCTTTGGAAAAACGTGAGGCTAGTGTAGCAATTCAGGAAGAAGAATATCGAAGAGAATTAGAAAGAATTTCCGGACTTTCTGCACAAGAAGCAAAAGATCTTATTATTAAGAATTTAGAAAACGAAGCTCGACATGATGCACAAGCATTGTTGAATAAGATTGAACAGGAGGCTCAACTTTCTTCAGAAAAGAAAGCAAGAGATATTCTTGTTACAACAATTCAGCGTATTGCAACAGAAACTACAAGTGATATTACTGTTGCAACTGTTTCTCTTCCAAGTGACGAAATGAAAGGTCGTATTATTGGTAGAGAAGGTCGAAATATTCGTACTCTTGAAACATTGACTGGAGTTGATATTATTATTGATGATACTCCTGAAGCAGTTGTAATTTCATGTTTTGATCCAGTTCGTAAGGAAATTGCAAAAGAATCTTTAGAACGATTGATTTCTGATGGACGAATTCATCCAGCTCGTATTGAAGAAATCGTTCAAAAAGTTACACGCGAGATTCAGAATAAAATTTATGAAGAAGGTGAAAAGGCTCTCTTTGAACTTGGAATTCATAATATGCCAACTGATGGAGTTCGTGCTTTGGGACGACTTTTCTTTAGAACAAGTTATGGTCAAAATGTTCTTGTTCATTCGAAAGAAGTTGCCTTGATTGCGGGAATGCTTGCAAGTGAACTTGGTGCAGATAGAGATTTAGCTAAACGTGCTGCAATTTTACATGATATTGGAAAAGGTGCTGAAAACGATTCAGATCAGAACCACGCAGAAGTTGGTGCTGATATGGCACGCAAGATGGGCGAAGATGCAAAAGTAATTAATGCAATTGGTGCACATCATAATGATATTGAACCAACTAGTATCGAAGCTGTTCTTGTTCAGATTGCTGATGCGATTTCAGCTGCTCGTCCTGGTGCTCGTCGTGAAACTGTTGATAACTATGTTAAACGACTTGAAAATCTTGAAGGTATTGCAGAAAGTTTTTCTGGAGTTGAAAAAGCGTATGCAATTCAAGCTGGTCGTGAGTTAAGAATTCTTGTTAATAATGAAAAAATTCCAGATAGTGATGTTCAAGAACTTGCAAGAAAAATTGCTAAACAAATTGAAACTGATCTTCGTTATCCAGGAAGAATTAAATTGACAATGATTCGTGAAACACGATTTGTAGAATATGCTAGATAATTTTGTTTAATTGAAGCTTTACTGCTTGTTAGAAAACATTTCTTTAAACAATTTATTTGATAAATCATTTTGAAAGTTCTTGTAATTTTTTTTGAAAGATTGCAAGAACTTTTTTTTGGTCAACTTACTTGACAATAGTTTTATATAAAACTATTATAAAACTATCTCATTTTATTTAAATTAAAAAAATATTTTACTGGAGAAAAGAAATGAAAAAAAAGATTTTAAAAAAAATTGTATTA
>JAZUSR010000031.1:0-3485 GCA_045606765.1 Treponema sp. | reverse complement strand
CTTAATTGTATATATTATAAATAATTATACTTGTATAGTAATATTGTGGAAAAAAAGATGTTGAAAACCTGTGAATAACTTTGGAAGAAAAATAGATAAAATTTACATTTTTTTTGTAAAATTGTTGGACTATGTTTCTGTAACATGATATTCTATAGAATAAGATGAGAGTATTTTTATCATTGTTTTTATCATATTTATTATTGTGCTTGGTTGGAACAACTCTTTTAGCATCATTGGTGACTGCTTTTATAGGATGTCTTTCTTTTGTTGTTGGGCATCCTATAAATCTAGTTTCTGTTGAGACATTTTTATTTAGTTTAAAAGTTGTTTTTCCGATTGTAATTATTTTTTCTCAAATGTTTTTAATTCTTTCAACTATTCGTAATTCAAATAAGCAGCATTTATCGGGAATAATTTCTATTCTTATACTTACTATTGTTTCTTGGGTAGTTGTTCTACCTGGCTTTTATAAAGTTACAAATTCAATTCCGCTAAATCCTTTGAAGTTTGAGTCAAAAACATCTGAAGGGGTCTTTAGAATTGATGGGGATAAATTATATTATTTTACAAAAGTGAATAGTGATAATTCTGTAGATGGTGTTGAAATCAAGTTGAATCAGAATGATGAAAATAATTTTGCGATGATAGATAATAAAAATGTAAAAATGGCTGAATCTGGTGAATATTCTGATGTGCTTGTAAAACAAGTTTTGCTTTTTCCAGAATTTTTAAAGAAAATTGTAAAAAATGTATTTGGCCTATGTAATGTTTCAAAAATGGCATTTTCTAATTCGATAATATCTTGGTTTTTATTTTGTTTATTTGGACTAGCTCTTTATTCAGTAATTTTTATTAGTCGAGTAAGTAATTGGCGATTGATAAATGCGTTTTTTGTTCTAATTGGAACGCTTGCAATTTTTAAGATTAATTGTATTTTGTGTGGAATTGGGGTATCAAAAAGTATTTTTGAATATGTTAATTTAATAAATCAAAAAATTATTTCAAGTTGGAATGGTTTTGCGCAATTTTATTCACCGATTTGTGTACTGTGTAATGTTTTAATAATTGTAATTCTTATTATTCTCGGAATTTTTTGTAAGCCAAAAAAAATTAGTGTTGCAAGGGAAGATTAAAATGAAAAAAGTTTTTGCAAATGTTTTATGTTATTCAATTTTAGTAATTTTAGTTTTCTTTTGTGTAGGTTTTTTTTATAACAATGGAATAAAAGTTTGTCCTAGTGATGTTTTAAAATATAAATTTAATAATGGCCTTTTATTGGTTTTAAAAGTATTGCCGTCTGCGATTATTACAAGTTTTTTAATTGCTCTATCAATTAATTTTAGAAGTGTTCAAACTAATATTAAGGGAAGATTTTCATCGGTTATTTTTGCTCAGTTTAGAACAGTTTTTATTTGTTCTTTGATTTTTACTTTTGCGATCACAATGATAGTTGAAGTTTTTACTCCTGCTATTAAATCTCGTAAAAGTAATTTAGAAGAAAAACCAGTTTTAATTCAATCATATTTGAATTTGGCTGAAAAAAATTTGATTGAAAGTTTAAATAATTTAGAATTGGCAAATCTTGCATATTTTTATTCAAAAAAAGTAATCGAAATTGAACCTCAAAATAATAAAGCAAAAGAGTTGATGAATCGTGCAGAAATGATGTTGTCAAAAAATACTTTTGCAAATAACAATGATATTCTTTTAGAAAAAGAAACTTCTAAAGATGGAAAAAAAGTTTTTTCAAATAAACAAAAAAAATTGGATTCAAATTCATCACAAACGAATCAAATAGAGAATTTAACTGTTTATGAATTGGTTTTAAAAGCTGAAGAAAAGTTAGAAAATAAAGAATATCTTAGTGCTCATTATTATGCTCAGTATGCCGTAAAAATGGCTTCTGAAAGGGATATTAATTTAGAACGAGCAAAACAATGTTCAAACATTGCTTGGAATATTCTTTCAAAAGTTCAAGCGGAAGAACTTACTGAAGAAAATCGTTTTTTTAGAGAAAAATTTAGAGGTTATACAAAATTAAACAATGGTGATTTTTTAGCGGCGTATTATATTTTTCAGAGATTAAATAATAAAAGTTATGAATATGAAAATGATCCTGATGTAAAGTATTTTTTATCAGAGTCATTAAAAAAGGTGGAAGGTAAATATTTTTTTACAGATGAAATAAATGGTAAAAATTCTTTTGAAGTTTGCAAAGATTTGTATTTTTCTTTGAAAAAGCAAGATGGTTCCTATGACATTTATTTTATTAAAGGAATTACAGATATTGAAGATACTGGAAATTATGTAAGATACTTACGAAATTTATATATTTACTCTTTTGATAAAGAAGGAACATATTTGTATTCAATGTATGTTCCTAGTGCAAAAATGTTGGCAGTAGAAACAAATGTTATTGGTGATTCAAAAAAACAAGAACTGGGGATAGATCCAAAATGGAAAACGGTGCCATATTTACTTTTGTGTGCTGTAGATCGTAATGAAGAAGGGCGAAAATCTGTTCCAAGTTATAAGTTTGGAACAGTGAAGAATGTAATTGCTCAAAATCAAATGTTTATTCCAATGTTGTATGATGATTTTACAGCATTAAGCAATGTAAATCGCTCTAATGACAATATTAATATGCTTATGATGAATAAGTTAAAATTAAAACCAGCTGATTATGGATATTCAAATGAAGTTGTTATGCAAGGAACAATGTTGAGTATTTTCTATCCATTTGTAATTTTAATTATTTTATTACTAGCTTCTTCAATTGCATGGAATTATCGAATGATGGAAATTGGTTTATTTAAATTTGTTTGGATTTTTATTTATCCGTTAATAAATTTTATTATTTTTGATGTTGAAATTTTTGCAGAATTTTTTATTAAATTAATGAATTTTATTTTTATCGGAATTGCAGGAATTAATTTTGCTCTCTACTTTGGAATTTTATTTTATATTGTTTGTCTAATTTTTGTGTCTCTTTTATTCTTGTCTCGAAAGGGTGATTAGTATATATTAAGATTTATGGATAATATTCAAAAATTATATAGTGATATTGAAAAAATAAAAAAACATAATCGCAATTCTTCAGGAACTTTAGATTTAAATAAAGTTGCTACTCAAGTTTCTGAAATGTTTCAGCGAAATAATAGAGATTTTTGTGATCTTCCAAATTCACTTGCTGAATATTGGGTAAAAACTTATGTTTATCCGCAAATAGATTTAAATGCAAATGATTTGAGCCAAGAGTCTGTTGATAAACTTTGTGCAATGCAAGCTTTTTTAGACAATGATATTGAAGATGATACTGATTGTTTAACTTTAGATGATTGGAAGCAAATTGCTGCATTTGTTAATTTTGAGGCTGAAGATATGCCAATTGATTTACTAAGCCAAATGATGTCTATTTTAGTTGAAAAAAGAGCTTTATAATGAATCAGTTATATTCAGAATGTTGCCAATGTCCACGAAAT
>JAZUSR010000030.1:0-17425 GCA_045606765.1 Treponema sp. | reverse complement strand
GGTTCTTCTTTGAGTTCTAGAACTCGTGTAAAAACTTTAACTCAAGATACTGTAATTGTAAATTCACGTTTCTTTGATAATGATATTAATCAAGTTCCAAAAACTGCATTGACTGTTGGGGTAGGAACTGTTTGTGATGCTGAAGAAGTTATGATTTTGATTACTGGTCATAATAAGGCTGTGGCTTTAAAACATGCAATTGAAGAAGGAATTAGTCAAATGTGGACTGTTAGTAGTCTTCAAATGCACAAAAAAGCTGTAATTGTTTGTGATGATGATTCAACAGACGAATTAAAAGTTGGAACTGTAAAATATTTTAAAGATATTGAAAAGGACAACTTTAATAACGAAATCTAATTTTTAAGCATTTTTATAAATCTGTGTAAAAAAAACTGGTAAGACATTTGCATTTTTAATTTTTATGATTGCAAAAGAACTCTTACCAGTTTTTTTATTTATTGAACGCTTTCTTTTCCTAATTCTAAAGCAGTGATGTTAATATCTACTAATTTAGGATCTTTTTCCTGAAATCGAGTTTTAATTGAATCCTCAATTGTTTTTATGTTTACAGGAATAAATTGTAATGCAGCTCCAACTAAAACCATGTTTTCAGATTTTGGGTGACCAGCTTTTTTTGCTAATTCTGCTGAGTCAATAATTTTTCCTTTTGGTAATGACAAAACGATTTTTTTGACTTCTTCTATTTCTGGATAATTAGGAATATTAATAAATGGAGCACTTGAAGTAATAAGAATTCCATCTTGTGAAAGCCATTGTAAATATTTTAGACTTTCAATTGGTTCCATTGATAGAATCATGTCTGCACAGCCGCTAGGAATTAAGTCACTTTTAATTTCAGTATCAGAAATTCTAAGATGGGCTTGAACACCACCACCTCGTTGACTCATTCCATGAACTTCAGATTGACGAACAAATAATCCATCTTTCATGGCCGCAGAGGCAATTACAGCTGCAATTGATAAAACACCTTGACCACCAACACCTGCTAAAATTATATCATATTTCATTTTGCGTTACCCCTGTTTTTTTGCTTTGTTTCGAATTCTGAATGCTTCAAGACATTCTCTGACTAAAATTACAACAGAAACTCCTTGGTACTCGGCTTCTTCAACTAATATTTTTGCATTTTCTTCAATTGATGCAGGATTTGTGTTTAATACACGAATATGTTCTTTTTCAACGCCCAATCCTTCGATAAGAGGTTCTAATTGGCTAGAAGGCAAAATTGTTTGCTGACATCCTGTCATAGCAACGATTGAATTATCTAAAATAATTGCAGTCATCGGAGTTTTAGTAGAAACTGCATCTACTAAATTTGTTATTCCTGAATGAAGGAAAGTAGAATCTCCAATTACACCAAAAGAATATTTTACACCAGCTTGTGATGCTCCTCGTGCCATTCCAAGTGAAGCACCCATACAAACGATGCTTTCGATTGCTGTAAATGGTGGTATAGCTCCAAGAGAGTAGCACCCAATGTCGGCCATAACAACAACATTATCTTTTCCGGCTTTTTCTGTTAGTGTAGTAACTGCTTTATTAATTGCAGTATAAGAATCTGCATGTGGACAGCCTTTACACAACTGAGGTGGACGACCTGGTAGATTTTGAATTTTTTCTGCAAGGTCACAATTTGTGCTTTTGATTTGGTCTAAAAGTGAAGTTTTAGGTTCTAAGCCCAACGCTTTTCGTACTGAATCAGGATTTAATTCTCCTGTTCGAGGAAGATGACCAGTAAGTTTTCCTATGATTTTTGTTTTTTGAGGTAAAATACCAGCAAGAGTTTTTTCTACAAATGGCATTCCTTCTTCAATTACTAAAATTGTGTCTGCAATTTGAGCAAGTTTATTAATTGAATCAACTGGTAATGGTAATGAACCAATGTGCAATGTAGAAGGTAATTCTCCATTTTTTGCAAAGTCTTCAAGATTTTCATTGTAATAATTTTTTCCAAGTCCACTTGTGATGATTGCAAGGTCTTTTCTTTTTTCATTTAGTATAAGAGGATTCCATTTTACTGAGCAAGACCAAGTTGTTAAATCATTTTGCTTGTCTAACATATTTTGGTAGTTCTTTCTTGCAAGTGCAGGAAGTAGCATCCATTCTTGTCTGTTCCCTTTTTCAAGAGAGTTTTCTTTTATAAAGTCTGATTCGTTTTTAGGATGAACCGCAGCACGACTGTGAGCAAGTCGAGTAACCATTCTTATCATAACTGGAATATGATATTTTTCTGACATTTCAAAGGCATCAAATACCATTTCATATGCTTCTTGTTGAGTTGTTGGTTCAAAACATGGAATCATTGCAAAGTTTGCATAGAATCTTGAATCTTGTTCTCCTTGGGATGAATGCATGCTTGGATCATCTGCAACAACTACAATTAAACCACCTTTTATTCCAATAAGAGAAGAGTTCATAAAAGGATCTGCTGCAACATTTAATCCAACATGTTTCATTGTTACAATTGAACGCTTTCCTGCAAATGAAGTTCCTAGTGCCGATTCGTAAGCTGTTTTTTCGTTTGTGCACCAATGTGCTTTTGGACCATTGTTTTTTTTATAATTGTCAATAAGATATTCTAAAACTTCTGTTGATGGAGTTCCTGGGTAACCATATCCTACAGATATTCCTGCATGAAGTGCACCTAATGCAAGAGCTTCATCACCAAGTAAAACTATGTCTTTCATTTTTATTCCTCAATTAATTAAAAACTTTCAACTGAACTTAATCCGTTTTGTTCAACAACAATTAGTGCTTTATCTGCATCTTCAACCTTGAAAATAATGATGGCATTGTTTCCATTTTTTTCTAAAGAAGCATATAGATATTCAATGTTGATGTTATTATTTTGGAATAATGTCATAACATCGCATAGTGCACCAACTTCGTCAGATACAGAAATTGCAATAACATCAGTTGTTTTAGTTGTAAAATTAGCTTTTTTTAATACATCAAGGGCTTTATCTGAATCATCTGTAATAATTCGTAAGATTCCAAAATCTTGTGTATCTGCAATCATTAAAGCTCTAAGATTAATACTATTGTCTTTTAATACTTTTGTAACATCAGCAATTCTTCCGGCTGTATTTTGTAAAAAAATAGAAATCTGTTTTATTTTCATAATAACCTCCTGTTAATTTGTTTATAAGTTTAGATTAAATTTTTCTGTTATCGATAACTCGTTTTGCTTTTCCTTCAAATCTTGGTAAACTTTGTGGTTCAACAAGTTTGACTTTTACCATGATTCCAAGTTTGCTTTTCATTACAGATGTAATGTTATTTCGAAGAGCTTCCATTCCTTTTGTTTCATCATCAAATTGTTCTGGACTTACTTCGATGTGTAATTCAACTTCGTCTAAGTGGGTTACTTCACTTCTGTCAACTTTAATCATATAGTCAGGTCGAATTCCACAATCTGCTAAAGCGTTTTCGATTTGGCTTGGGAATACATTTACACCACGGAGAATTAACATGTCATCTGTTCGTCCATAAAGTCTATGGATTCTGCGTGTTGTTCGTCCACAAGAACAAACTTCTGGCATAATGTATGTAATATCACGAGTTCGGTAGCGAATTAACGGAGTTCCTTCTTTTGTAATTGTTGTGATTACAAGTTCGCCTTTTTCTCCATCTGGAAGTGGGTTTCCTGTTTCCGGATCGATAATTTCTGGATACCAAAGGTCTTCGTTTACATGCATTCCGTTTTGTGCTTCACATTCAAAGGCAACTCCAGGACCTGTGATTTCTGTAAGCCCATAAATATCATAGGCTTTGATTCCCCATTCCTTTTCAATTTGAGTTCTCATGTTTTCTGACCATGGTTCTGCTCCAAGACATGCTGCTTTTAAAGGGAGGGCGTGTAAATCGATACCTGCTTGTTTTGCTTGTTCTGCCATGTACATTGCATAGGACGGAGTACAGGTGAAAAGATTTGTATGAAAATCTTTCATTAACATAAGTTGCTTTTGTGTGTTTCCTGATGAAATAGGAATAATTGTTGCTCCTAGTTTTCTTGCACCATGGTGAACTCCCATACCACCTGTAAAAAGACCATACCCATAAGCATTTTGAATTGTGTCATTGTGAGTAGCACCTGCAGCGCTTAATGTACGAGCCATTCCTTCTGACCAGTCGTCTAAGTCTTTAGCTGTATATGCGTCAACAACAGGAGTTCCTGTTGTTCCAGATGACATATGAATTTCTACGATTTCACTTTGGGGAACTGCTAAAAGTCCGTATGGGTAAGTTTCTCGTAAATCTGATTTTGTTGTAAAAGGTAATTTTGCAATATCCTTTAAGCTTTTAATATCACTTGGTTTTACACCAATTTCATCAAATTTATTTTTATAAAATGGGACAGTATTATAAACATGTTCAACTAAATTTTTTAATCGTGCAAACTGAATTGTCTGCAAATTGGCAGAATTCATGCATTCGTTTTCTGGATTCCATATCATTTTATTCACCCCTATATAATTTATTTTAGTTTATCTTTACTGATTGTATAAATGCTTCCACAGTTATGGCAAATTACTTCTATTGAATCTTTTTCATCTTCCATAATTGAATTAAGTTCGTTTTTTGAAAGGTGTTTAATTTGTTCAATAAATTTTTCTTCATAACAAGGGCAATCAAAAATAATATCTCTTTCTAAAACTACTTTTGGATTGAATTCTCTGAAAAGTCCGTAAATAACATCATCTCTATTACCTTTGTCACTAAACCATTGGCCAATTGAAGGCATTGCTCTAAAAGCATTTTCTGCTCGTTGAATTAATTCATCTTGTGCTATTGCTGCAAATTCTTCAATTTTTGTATTTTTGTTATTTGTTTGATGATTGTCTGTAGTTTTTTTTCCACCATAGTTTGGGATTGCTTGTAAGAACATTCCACCAGCGCCGATAACTCTTCCTTCTTTGTCAAATTGAACACTGGTGTTGAAAGCTGTATTAATTTGTTCAGATTGAAGATAGAAGTGAGTTAAGTCTTTTGCAATGTTTTTGTAGATTACTTCTGTTGTTCCAATTTGTGGTTCTTTTGCTCCTTCGATGTAACGGGTAATCGTAATTGTTCCTTTTCCGAGGAATGGTGATAAATCCCAAGATTCTAATGGTTTTTCGATTGGAATATTTTCGTTTAAGATAAATCCTCGTACATAACCAGTTGAATCAACTTCAACAGAAAATCCTCGAGCACTTCCGTTTGTGTCATATCTAAATATAATGTGTTCTTTGCCTTTCATCGTTTGAATCATTAAGGCTGCACATAAAATTCCATGTCCTAAAATTAATGTTTCAAGAATTCCTAAGTTGTGTTGAACTCTCATTTGGTTTACAAGTTCTGTTCCATTAAAAAAGGCCCCTCGGAATCTTCCGTCTGCCATAACAAAAACGCTCATTCCATCTTTTTCAATGGAAGCAAGATGTTCTAATAATTTTTTGTCTTCAATTTCTTTCTTTATCATATTATTCTTCTTTTGTAGAGTTTATCCATTCATTGAATGATTTAGATAATTCTTGTGGAGTTGTTTTCCCTTCAAGTTGGAGTAATAAATGAGGGATGATAATTTCATTTTTTATAAAATCCCATTCTTTTGAATAAATTTTGGGAGCTGAAGGAAATGTTGAATTTGGAATTTTTGCTAACAAAGGTCTGTAGTAAATTGGTAGGATTTGTTCATTAATGTTTATTAATGATGAAAAGCCAGTTGCAATTCCAAAAGTACTTGTGTCTAATTTCATTTTTAATCTGTTACTTAAAAATGATTCTTGATTCTTTGGCTCCATAAACCAGCGAATAAATTTGATAGCATCTTTTTTATTGTTTGATCGTTTATATATTCCCATCATAACGATGTTTTCTTGAACTGTAGATTTTCCTTTGTTAAGAAACCATTTAAAATCAATTTTAGATAATTCATCTTCTGGTAAAGATAAAATTTTGTCGCTAGTTGTATATGAAAATAGTGATTTGTTTTGTAAAATTTGTTTGTTAAAAGGAGTGTATAAATATTTAAACGAAAAATCTTTTTCATCAGAGAATGAAGTATTAATTGTTGATGTCCAATCGTTTATAAAAGCACATGTGTTTTCATAAACAGGAATGTTGAAAATTAAATTATCATTTTTTATTGAAAAGTTAATTTCATTTGAATCAAGAATTTTGTATAGAAAATGAGGATTCCATTGAGGTGCAAAGGCCATTTTCTTGTAAACATTGTCTTTCCCAACTAGGTTGAATGTTTTTGAAATTTCTTTGATTTCGTCGATTGTAATTGTTGTGGTTTGTTCAAGGTATTTTTGATTTTCAATATCATAAACCATTGCGTCTAAATTAAAACTTACAGGAAGAAGGACTTGTCTATATCCTTTTTTTCCAAAGTTTAAAAGGTCAGAATAAAATAATTCTGGTGTTAGGGTATCGTTAAAAACTGAGTTTAAAGATTTGAATTGATTTTTTTGAATTCCAGGAGCAAGGTAACTTCCTACAATGATATCAGGTTTTTTTGTTCCTTTTTTTGGAGGTAGAGAATTAAGTAAATCTGCTTTATAAACAGTCGCAATTTTTATATCTTTTTGAGAAGTGTTAAATTGTTCGGTGTATAAAGCAAATTCTACATTGTCTGTCCAAAGAATTAACAACTTTTCGTTATCATTCTTGCAACTAAAGAATAAAAATGAACATAATAAAAAGATACTAATTTTTAGACAGATTTTTTTCATAGTTCCTCTGCAGCTTTAAATATTGCTTCGTAAACTGTTTCAAGTTTTTCTTTTTCAATACTGCTGAATGCAACTCTTAATGTTTTAGAATCAATTGAAACAACTCCGATTCCGTATTCATTGAGTAATTTCTTTCGAAGTTGTTCAGAATCTTTTCCTATTACATTAAAACTCATAAAATATCCTGAGTTGAATGGAAGTGGTTCGAGACAACTACATTTGTGTGTGTTGCAGAAATTTCTAACAATTTTGTATCTTTCTTCAAGAATATTACGGTATTCGTTTTTCTGAATATTTGTTGCAGGATCTTTTATTGCGCGTAATAATAAACTTTGAGGTGGAGTTGATGAACAAGATACTGAAGATCTAATTATGCCCATGAGTTTTGTAATAAGGGCTGTATATTGTTCATTAGTTAAAGTTGAATTTCCGAATGTTAAAAATCCACTTCTAAATCCCCAAACAAAATCTTCTTTTGTAGGACCATCAATTTTTACAGCAAGAATATTTGGATGTAAATCACAAGTTCTTGCAAAAAGTGATTCAGGTTCAATATTATCTTCATAATTAAGCCCAAAATAAGCATCATCACTAATTGCAAGTATTTTTACACCAGAAGATGCAACATCTTTTAAAATTTGGCAGATTTTTTCTGCTTCATCTTTTGTAGGACTATATCCTGATGGATTTTGTGGAAAGTTTAATATTACTCGAACATAGCCAGATTTTGCTTCATCGCGTATTGCCTGTTCAAACGATTCTAGGTTAAAACCACCGTTTTTGAATAATGAGAATTGGCGGAATTTTGCATTTCTTCTAGCTTCTGCAATCAATTCATAATTATCCCAAGAAGGATCTGCAGCAAGCAAAGTATTACCTTCGTCTAAAAATAAGTCAGAAAGGTAAGAAATTCCTGCAGTAAGACCTGGTACTAATACAGGCATTGAAATTGATTTATTTTTTAGTGAAGGATTTTTTTCTAGGATTTTTTCCTTCCAAATAGCTCTTAAATCTGGATTGCCAGCAGTTGGTGCATACCCAACAAGCTCAGCTTCGCTTAATTCAGGAACAAATTTATGAATTGAATCAAGCATAATTGGGTGACCATTTGCTACAGTCATTCCAATTGTTCCATTTGCGGTTTTCCCTAACTTTTTAGCTTCGCCGCTTTGAGCAATAATACCATTTGGAAAGTAAATTCTCTTTCCAAGATTTGAAAACAAGGCTTCTACAATTGAACCACTTAAAACAGAATTTAATTCTTGTGCTAAAGGATTTATCATGATAATCAAATTATATAAAAAATTAATTTCTGTTTCAACATAGTTTTTATTTATATATGGAACAAAAATTAAATATTTGCTATAATTTTATGGAAAATTTATAAAGTATATGGGATTTTTTTTATGGATAAAATGGGAAATATAAATGAATATGATTTAGCTGAATGTAGAGCATTAGCTGATAAATGTCGTGAAGAAGCTGCAAAGCGCCTTATTGGTCAAACTCAAGTTGTAGACGGAATGTTAACAGCCTTAGTTGCTGGTGGTCATATTTTGTTAGAAGGTGTTCCAGGGTTGGCAAAAACTTTAGCTGTAAGAACTTTTGCAGAATTGTCAGGATTGAGTTTTAAACGAATTCAATTTACACCTGATCTTTTACCAGCTGATTTAACAGGTACTTTAATTTATGAACAAAATACAGGCCGATTTAATGTTCGAAAAGGGCCTGTTTTTACAAATGTAGTTTTTGCAGATGAAATTAACCGTGCACCTGCAAAAGTTCAGTCTGCTTTACTTGAAGCAATGGCAGAACGTCAAGTTACAATCGGTGAAACTTCTTATAAATTGCCAGAACCTTTTTTTGTTCTTGCAACTCAAAACCCAATTGAACAAGAAGGGACTTATAATCTTCCTGAGGCTGAATTGGATAGATTTTTAATGAAAATCGTAGTTCCTTATCCATCTCCAAAAGAAGAAATTGAAATTGTAAAAACTTGTGGTCATGCAGATTTAGTTTCAATTAGACAAGTTTTTGATGAAAAAAGTTTAACAAAATGTCGTAATCTTTTAGAAAAAATTGTTTGTGATGAAAAAATTATTGAATATATTGTTTCGATAATTAATGTTACTCGTCCAGTTGAAAAACCTTCTAGTGAATTAAGAAGTCCTGTTAATTTTTCTAAACAAAATGATGATGTTACAAAATATATTACTTATGGTGCTTCTCCTCGTGCAGGAATTGCACTTTTGCAATGCGCAAAAGTAAATGCATTGTTCCAAGGAAGAAGTTTTGTCCTTCCAGAAGATATTAAAGTTGTTGCACCAAGTGTTTTGCGGCATAGATTAATTCTTTCTTATGAAGCAAATGCATCTGGAATTACAGCTGACGATATTATTGCAAAAATCTTAGATTTTATGCCACTTCCATAAATAAAAAAAAGGAAGAAGAAAATGGCAGAGTCGATTCTTGAAAATAAAGATTCTCTAATTAAAAAAGCCTCGATGCTTCGAATTACTACAAAAACTTTGGCTAATACACTTCAAAATGGATCTTTTAGATCGTTGTATCATGGTCAAGGAATTGAATTTAGTGGTGTTCGTGAATATATGCATGGTGATGATGTTCGAACAATTGATTGGAATGTTACGGCAAGAAGCGGAAAACCTTTTGTAAAAATTTTTGAAGAAGAAAGGGAACTTCAAATTTTTTTAGTAATCGATTGTTCTCTTTCGATGCAAACTGGTTCAAAAGGAAAATCTCGTTTAAGTACTGCGATGGAAACTGCTGCATTATTGACTTTGGCTGCAGAACATAATGTAAATCCGGTTGGTGCTGTTTTATTTAGTGGTGATATTGATTTTGTGTGTTCTCCTAAAAGCGGTGCAAATCAAACAATGATTTTATTAAGTCATTTTGATAAGCCTCAAAAGAATAAAACTCGCGGATCTGTTTTATCAAATGCTTTAGTTGGAGCTGGAAAAGTTCTAAAAAAACGTTCGTTAATTTTTGTAATTTCAGATTTTAGAATGAAAGGATGGGAAGAATCTCTTGTTCATTTAGCAGGAAAACATGATGTCGTTTGTGTAAGAATTGGAGATCCTTCTGATTATACATTGCCGGAAGTTGGATCTATTCCATTTGAAGATCCGGAAAATGGCTTGAGAAAAGTATTACCTACAACATCTAAAATGTTTAGAAGTAGTTGGCGTGAAGACGGTAGAATGCGTTTACAACGCTGGAATGATTCGTGCTTAAAACATGGAGCTTATCCATTAAAAATTTCTACCACTGATGATATTTTAAGTACACTTACATCGTTTTTTTCAATGAGGGATGTTCAATGAAAAAACTATTTTTGTTTGTATTATTGTGGTTTTCAATTTTTAGTTATTCTTTTTCTCAAGATACAGACGAAGTTGCACAAGTTGTTTTACCGATTTATGTTTATGTTGGAGATCAGGCTGAAATTCGTTACACTTTTAGATCAGCAGTGGATTTTTTTTCAGGAAAAGATTCTGTAGACCATATCCAAATTCAAAATCCTTATCAAGGTTTAGAAGATAAATTTAGTGTTATAAAATCTGAACTTTATCGAGATGGAATGGAATATACTTTGAGAATTGTAATTGTTCCTTGGACTGTTGGAACAATTAATTTTCCATCTTTTAATTTAAATGATGTTATTGAATCAAATAATACTGTTGTTCCTGAACAATCTTCTGAATTGTCAGAAAAAGCGTTGTTTTCAGTTTCTTTGTTTCCAATTAGTGTAAAGTCAATTGTAGAGAAAACAGGGCAAAATCAAATAATGCCACCTGTTCCTCCATTGTTTTTACCAGGTACAACTTATATAATTTTTTTCGTTTTAGTTTGTTCACTTGTATTTTTAATTTTCTTTTTTAGATTTTTGTTTAATTTTAATTCATTCCGCCAAAAATGGAAGATGTATTTAAAACGAAGAGCTTTTAAAAAGAATGCTGAGGATACAATTAAGAAAATTAAAAAGTTGTTAAAATCTACAAAGTTGACTGATATTGAATTTTGTTCAGCATTGCAATCTGTAACTCGAAATTATTTGGAGTTTAGATTTGACTATCGTTTTACAGCAGTTTCATCAAGTGGAATAAAAAAAGCATTTGAAGAAATTTGCGCCAATGATATTCCAAATGTGATAGCACTTTCGGTTGAGGATATTGTAACAATGTTTGTTCGAACAGATTATATTCGATATGCTCACGATTCAATAGATTCTCAACTTTATCCACCAGCAGAGCATCAAGCTGCATTGTTAAAACATGAGCGAAAATCATTAACTGAATTAGTTTTAAAAGCAATTGAATGTTTTGAAAAAGATCAAGAACAATTGGAGGAAGAAAATGTCTATTGATTTTGTCAATCCAGCAAGTTTTTTGTTTTTACTTTTAATTCCTCTTTTGTTTGCTTTGCGTAAAATGAAAATTTTTACAAGAATTAGTTTACCTTTGACTTTTTCAGATTGGGGTGGTTGGGTTTTTTCTTGGAATGATAAAGTAAGAAAAGTTTTTTTGGGTATTGCTGAATTTTTTACTTTGTTAGGTTTTGTTCTTTTGGTTTTTGCTTTTGCTGAACCTGTTGTGCATCATCAAGAAAGAGTTTATACATCTCGCGGAACTGATATTGTTTTTGTTCTTGATACAAGTCCATCAATGGCTGCTAAAGATATAAATGGTTTTACTAGAATTGAAGCTGCAATTTCTGCGATTGAAAAACTTGTAATGAACAATTCCGGGGCTTCTTATGGATTAATTCTAATGGGTGCAGAATCAGCAGTTTCTGTTCCTATTACAAATGATTTGGAATATTTTAAAAAAAGGCTTTCAACAGTTTCAATTGGTACTTTAGGTGACGGAACTGCAATAGGAACTGGACTATGTTCTGCGATTTACCATATAAAATCAACTTTAGCAAAACGAAAATGTATTATTCTTTTGACTGATGGTGAAAATAATTCAGGAGAAGTTCATCCTGAAACTGCTAGTGGTTTAGCAAAAAAGAATGGAATCTCTTTGTATACAGTTGGAATTGGTACAAATGGAACAGTTCCCATTGAATATGTTAATGTCGAAACAGGAAAAGTTTTTTCTGGGTATTATGATTCTAATTTTGATTCAACACAATTAGAAAAAATTGCAATTGCTGCAGATGGAAGATATTATAGCGTTGAGTCAATTTCTGCAATGAGTATGGCTTTGTCATCTATATTGAAGCGTCAAGATGTTGTTCAAAGTTATTATATTAGAACAATTGATGATTATTATTATGATAAGCTTTTGATCGCAGCTTTAATTTCTTTTTTGATTGCATGGGTAATTAAAAGATTGTATTTAAAGGAGTTCATCTAAATATGGATATAAGTTTTTCTAGACCTAAGTTTTTATGGCTTCTTTTATTGGTGATTATTTTTTTTATTTATATTTTAAGAAAATGTAAGGCAACAAAAAAAGTTGCAAATTTTTTTATTAATAAAAATAGTTCAAATTTTGCAAATTATACATCAGATCAAATTTATATAAAATTATTGTTACGAAATATTTGTAGATGTATTGCTTATATTTGTATTGTTTTAGCTCTTGCTGGAATTTCTTGGGGAAGTGTTTCAACACCAACTCAAAAAAATGGTAGAGCTTGTGCTTTTGTTTTTGATATTTCGTATAGTATGACTGCTACAGATGCTCCTAATTCATTGTCAAGATTAGATGCTAGTTCGAAGTATGCAAAAATGCTTTTAAATTATATGCAAGGAATTTCTGTTTCTTGTGTATTAGCAAAAGGTGATGGCATTGTGGCTATTCCACAGACAGAAGATTTTTCAAGTATATATTCTTTGTTAGATATTTTGTCGCCAACAATGATGTCAGCTAAAGGATCATCTTTGGGAAAAGGAATTGATGCTGCTTTTAATTCTTTTCCGTCAAGCTATTCAAAGTCGTCTTTAATTATAGTTTTTACAGATGGTGATGAAACAGATTCTGCTTTGTTAAACTCTTTAAGTAAAGTGGTTCGTTCTGGTGTTGATGTTTGCATTATAGGTTTTGGTTCTGAAAGAGAATCAGAAGTTGTCGCAGGAGATGGAATTACAAGAGTAAAAACTGCCTTGCGTGAAAAAAAATTAAAAGAAATTTGTAGCGAAGTGAATAAAAAAAATCAAATGGGAAAAGATTTTTCTCTTATAAAAACATCTCATGTAAATTTTGTTGATGCTTCAGAAGTTGGTTCCGCAATAAAAGTGATTTATGAAATTAAAAATATTACACCTGAAAATGGATATTTGCCAATTGATAAAATTTCGAATAATCCACAGGATGTTCAAAATGCATTTGCTGTTTCATATGAAGTGAAAAGTGTTGATAGACATATTCTTTTTATTTTGCTTTCAATATTATTTTTATTGTTAAGTGTAATTGTTTCGGATTTGTCATTTAAGAAGTTAAAAAATAGTTCAACTATTCTTTTATTGGTTTGTTCACCATTTTTATTTTCTTCATGTAATACAAATTTATCAGAAGTTAAATTAATTTTTGAAAGTACCTGGAATTGGTATAAAAAAGATTATAATAAAGCTATTAGCGGTTTTACAGAAACAATAAATATGGCAGAGCAAAATAATGATGAACTTTCAAAACAATATGCTTTGTATGGGTTGAGTGTTACTTATTTAATGCAGAATGAAAAAAATGCAAGCCTTGAAAAACTTGAGCAGATAAGTCCAGATGCTCCTGTTAAGATTAAGTTTGCATCATATTATAATGCAGGGATTATTGCCCAAAGGGAAGGAGACTACGAAAAAGCAATTTCATTATTTAAACTTGCTCTTTTGATTTTACCAGATGATGTGAATGCAAAAATAAATTTAGAACTTTCACTAGCACAGGAAAATCAAAAAGTAAAAGATGGAAAACAAGAAATGTTGCCATCTTCAGAAAGTGATAATACAGAATCTCAAATGGAGAAGTCAATTTTTAACAGAATGAAGGAGAATGATAGAAAGCAATGGAAAAATTACGATGTTCCGGACAAAAACAATTCTGTAATAGATTATTAATTTTTTGCATTTTGTTTTTAACTTCCTCATTCAATTTATTTTCAATTACTCCTCGTGAAATTCAAAATATAATTATTAAGCCAGAGGAAAATGTTTTTTTTACAAATCAAGAATTAAAATATGTTTTAGAAATTCCTGATGTTAAACCTGAATTTGTTCAAACTGAATTACAATCAATGAAAGAAGGTGTTTCAATTGTATCTACTCGTCGAATGGAATATTTTTCTGGAGACTCTTTGACAGGAACTCGAATTGAATTTTGGTTTTTATTTAAGAATCCAGGAGTTGGAGAAATTCCACCTTTGAGTGTAAGAATAAATGGACGCCTTTATTATTTGCCTTTTGAAAAAGTTCAAATTTACGAAAATCCAAAGACGATAGCTCCTCTTTTATCTGTAACTTTGAATAATGAATTAGAACTTTCTTCTAATGATTTAATAAATAAGAAAAATATCAAAAAGTATACGGTAAAAGTTTCCGAGCCAATTGAAATTGCAATCTATATTCAATATGCGACTCAGATTAAACAATTCGGTTTTGATATTCCAAAAGATTCTTTATTTGAAGAAATTAAACGATATGAAATTATTTCTTCAAAATTGAAATTGAACGATTTTTCAAGAGAAAAAATTCCTGTTGCAAAATTTAAGTGGACTCCTCTTAAAGAGGGAGAATTTAAATTGCCATTGATTGGTCTTATTGCAACTGCATACAGTGGTCGAAGTTTGGAATTGGGAATGCCTGACTGTAATATTATTGTAAAAGAATCAGACCAAATTATTATTCAAGAAGACGAACCTAAAGATGAAAATATTTTTGCATATGCACTATCAACTCCAATTGAAGATAATATAGAAAAAAAAGTGAATGTTGCAACATTACAAGATTTTAAACGGATTGCCAGTTTAAGATCAAAGGAACGAAAATCATTGATTTCATTTTCAATTCGGAACGAAAGAATTGAAAATGAACGAAGTATAGGAATTAATACAAAACGAAATGAGGCAAATTTACCTTTATGGTATATTATTCTTTTTGTTTTTGAATTTTTCTTGTTGCTCGCAATTTTATTTTTAATTTTTAAGAAAAAAAATCCATCGTTGATTTGTTTTTGTTTTGCATTTTGTTTATGTTTTATGACTATTTTCTTTGGAATATATGTTTTAGAAAAACACGGTGTTGTTATTGGAGGAACAATTAGTCCAATTCCAGAAAATTCTGCTTTATCGAGTACAGCTGTTACTGCTGGAACCTGTGTTTTAATTAAGGAAGAAACACCTGATTGGTATTATATTGAATATAACGAAAATGGTGGCTGGATAAAAAAAGAAAATGTTATTCTTGTTCAGTAAGTTTATGGGGATTTTGTTAAAATGAATTTTGGTGATATTTTAGATGAATGGGAAAATTCTCAAAAAAATATTTCTTATAAAAATCAAAAAGTTGATAATCAAAATTCTATTTATAAAAAAAAGGCGAATGCTGATTTTATTGAACAAGGTTTTTCAAATAAAAAAGATGCGCAAAAAAATATAGTTATTAAAAAAACTATTCGCCAGCAACAAGAAGAAGATTCTAAGAAAAAAATAAATCCAATGGAATTATGGCTTCGTCGTTATGGTACTGTTGATAAAGATAAAGTTATTGAACAATATGAACAAAATAAAAAAATGGAATCTCGTGAATATGTAAAGGATATGCCTATTGATGCGTATTTAGATTTACATGGAATGACTCGTGATGAAGCATGGACTAGAATGGATATTTTTGTAAATGATTGTACTCGACGAGGATTTTGCAAAATTATGTTTATTCATGGAAAAGGAAATCATAGTTCATCTAGTGATCCTGTATTAGGAGAACTTGTAAGGCTTTACATTGAAAAAAATAAAAACCTTGGAGCTAGTGGGCATCCAAACCGTAATCAAGGTGGAAGTGGTGCAACTTGGGTTTTAATCAAAATAAACAGAAAATAATTTTTATGTGCTGTCAATTTTGAATTTGAGTAAGGCGAATAAATGCTTACTCAAATTCAAAAACTGTTCGAAAATTAAATGTTAAAGTAGGGTTTATTTTATTGTTGCAGCAATCACAGCTTTAATTGTATGCATTCTGTTTTCTGCTTCATCAAAAACTACTGACTGAGAAGACTCAAATACTTCGTCTGTAACTTCCATTTCTGTAATTCCAAATTTTTCGTTTATATCTTTTCCGATTTTAGTTTCTAAATTGTGGAATGATGGAAGGTCATGCATAAATATAGCAGAAGGTTTTGCCATTTTCATTACATTTGAATTTACTTGATATGGTTTTAAGTCTGCAATTCGTTCAGCCCAAACTTCTTCTGGTTCTCCCATTGAAACCCAAACATCAGTATAAATAATATCTGCATCTTTTGATGCTTCTTCAATACTTTCTGTTAAAGTAATAGAACCTCCTGAAGTTTTGTTCCATTGATTACATTCTGAGACCAATGATGCATCTGGGAAATATTTTTTATTTGTACATGCAACAAAATTGATTCCTAATTTTGAACAAACAATGCATAATGAATTTCCAATATTAAATCGGGCATCTCCAAAGTATACAAGTTTTAGACCTTTGAATTTTCCAAATTTTTCTTTGATTGTTAACATATCTGCAAGCATTTGAGTTGGGTGATATTCATCAGTAAGTCCATTCCAAACAGGTACTCCGGAATATTTTGCCAAATCTTCAACGATTTGTTGACCATATCCTCTGTATTCAATTCCATCGTACATTCTTCCTAAAACTCTTGCTGAGTCAGCAATACTTTCTTTTTTTCCAATTTGAGATCCTTCTGCAAGATAAGTTGTCATGATGCCCAAATCATGAGCAGCTACTTCAAAAGAACATCTTGTTCGTGTACTTGTTTTTTCAAAAATTAGAGCAATATTTTTTCCACGAAATTTATCATGGCGAATATTTTTTTTCTTTTTATTTTTAAATTTACTTGCAAGGTCAATTAAATAAATAATTTCATCTTGTGTAAAATCTTTTAATGTAAGAAAATTTCGACCTTTTAAATTAATTTTCATATTATTCCTCAATAATTTGATTTGTTAATTATAAAGCAAAATTTTACAATATATATTGAATATTTTCAAGCGTTAAGAGGAGATGATTTTATTTGAATTATGAAACATTGATTCTATCTTTTTTTTGTGTATAAAAAATGTTTTTCAATTTGGTGATAAAAAAATTAGTTACATTTTTTTTGAAGAAGATATTAAATTTTAAGTTTTTTATTTTGCACTTTACTTTTGGATTTTATTGAAGTAAAATGATAGTAATCTAGTTTTGGGAGGAATTTATGAGTGAAATTTTCATTAGTTATAGTGGCGCAAAAGGTTTTTCAAGAGCAAATGACAAAGGCTCTCTTTCTGGAAAAGTAGTTAGTTACTCGGATTTTAAAACAATTAGTGCAGATATTAAACCTGGTTCTTCGGATGAATATGGTATAATTCTTGATTCTGCTGATGTTCAGGAATTTATTGCAAATTACGAAGAAGAAAGCATTTTTACTGATGCTGAAAAAGCTTAATTAATTTTGCAGAAGTTTAAGTTCTTTTTATTT
>JAZUSR010000029.1:0-2247 GCA_045606765.1 Treponema sp. | reverse complement strand
GAAGTAAAAAAGACAAACAATATTGGTGGAATGGTAGCAGAAGCAGACAGAATGACTTTTGATAGATTCCCAAACAAAAAGTTTCGACGATTTATAAATATTACACAATTAATGATTTTTTCTAACAATATGGAATATTCTGCAAAAAATGGAATAACTCCAATCGAAGGTGCATTTTATTGTACAGGAAGTCGCAAAAAAGCATTTTTTAATTGTTTTAGAGAAGATAATTTTTCAAAGCAGCCAATTCCTCCTTTTAATAACAATTATCCTTACAAACAAATTAATCAACAAATTGAAAAACAAATTCTTACTGATTTTAACTGCCAAGTAATAAAACAGTCTCCAGAATATCAAACAAATTTAGATACATATACTCCAACAAATAGAATAATTACTTCTATGTGTAGTCCAGAAAGATTACTTTTTATTCTTAAATATGGAATTGCTTACGTAAAATCAGAGCGAGAAGTTGATGGAAAAATAGAAATAACGGACCAAAAACATATTATGCGATATCAACAAATGTTTGCGGCTTTAGCGATTAGGGAAGCTTTAAAAAATGGTAGAAAATCAGGGATTGTTTGGCATACACAAGGTTCTGGAAAAACAGCTCTTTCTTATTATTTGACAAAAATTCTTACAGATTATTATGCAAATCAAAACAAGGTAACTAAATTTTATTTTATAGTAGATAGGTTAGATTTATTGGAGCAAGCAAAACAAGAGTTTGAAGCTCGTGGATTAACAATAAATACTGCAAATAGTAAATCTGAACTTATGGAGCAATTCCGAAACAATCAGAGTCAAGAAGGTTCTAGTGGAAAGTCAGAAATTACTGTAGTTAATATTCAAAAGGTTGAAGAAGATCATGAAAGAGTTTCTGTAAAAGATTATGCAACAAATTTGCAAAGAATCTTCATAATTGATGAAGCTCATCGTGGATACAAACCAGATGGATGTTTTCTTGCAAATCTTTTTAATGCTGATAAAGACTCCGTAAAAATTGCTTTAACAGGAACTCCTATATTAAAAGAAGAAAAATCTAGTTGTTCTGTTTTTGGTGATTATTTTCACGCATATTACTATGATAAGTCAATTTCAGATGGTTATACATTAAAAATTCTTCGGGAAGAAATAGAAACTTCTTATCGTAAACGATTAACTGAAGCATATCAAAAACTAGAAAAACTTGTTACAAAAGGCGAACTAAAAAAGGAAGATATAATATCTCATGATTCTTATGTAAAAGAACTATTAAAATATATAATAAAAGATCTTGCCACATTCCGTGTTTTGCAAGGAGATTCTACTCTTGGTGGAATGATTATTTGTGAAACAAGTGAACAAGCTCGAAAATTGTATCAATATTTTGATGAAATTCAGAACGAACTAAAAGAACAAAAACTAATATCTTGCACATTAAAACCTGGTCTTATTCTTTATGATAGTGATGATAAAGAAATCAGAAAACAAATTGTCAAAGACTTTAAAAAGAATTTTACCATTGATATTTTGATTGTTTACAATATGCTTCTTACAGGTTTTGATGCCCCTCGTCTCAAGCGACTTTATTTTGGGCGAAAGTTACGAGACCATGGTTTGTTACAAGCAATTACTCGTGTAAATCGTCCGTATAATTCAGATTTCGGCGAACAACGTTATGGAACAGTAATTGATTTTGCTGATATAAAAGCAAATTTTGATGAAATTAATAATAAATACATAAAAGAATTTCAAAAATTTAGTAGCGAAGAAGAAACTGGTGTAGAAAACCTTCCAGATATGTTTACGCAAGTTTTAGAACAAAAAGATGAAATAATAAAACAAATGAAAGAAGCAAGACAAACACTTTCGTATTATGATATTACAAATGCAGAAGTTTTTGATCAGCAGATTACAGAATTAGAGGATAAAAAAGAACTCTTTGAACTTAGAACGGCGTTAATAAATGCAAAAAATATGTTTAATCTTGTTAGAACCTTTGGTGATGAAGAACTAAAAGAAACTTTTGCCAAACTTGTTATTGAAAAACTTCCAGATATGCTTATTGCAGTGCAATCTAGAATTAATGAAATAAATACAATTGAAGCCTTTGAAACAAGCGACGAGACAAAAATGCTCATTAATGAAACAATGATGAACATTCAATTTAATTTTTCTATGATTAATAAGGAAGAACTCAAACTTGTAGATAATGGATCGGAACTTCAAGAAAAATTAAACAAAACTTTACACGAATTAAAA
>JAZUSR010000028.1:0-6656 GCA_045606765.1 Treponema sp. | reverse complement strand
TGATTCTGATGGTAATATAATTTATACAAAATATTACAGTAGTATTACAACGGACAGTGATAATAAACTTTTAAGTTTTGCAATTACAGAAGAAGAATATGAATATGATGAAAAGGGGTATCTTAGTCATATAAAAAAAACTTCTTCAGGAAAAGAAAAAAACAAATATTTTGAATATCTATTTGATGAAAATGATAATTTAAAAACTTCTGTCTGTTATGAAGAAGTTGAATAAACTGTAAAATTGAATTATAAAAAACGTATAACAAAGGTTCGTAGCCGACAGCGGAACAATCAATTGTTCCGAGCCATTATTTCGATGAGCCTAAAAAATGCTATCGCATTTTTCTTAACGGCTCTTCGATTGTAGGCAGGGTCAAGCCCGCTACGGTTTAAGCAGTTGTTATGTGGACGCCGCACTGGGGCGCTTAGGAGAAAAAATGAAAAAAGTAATTTGTATATTATTTAGTTTTTTAATTTTGCTCACTTCAGTATTTGCAGATAAGAGCAGTTTTTATGAAAACGGAAAAGCGATTGATACACTATATGTTGATTCAGAAGACGGATTAAAGGTAAGGGATTGTCCTTCATTAAAATCCAACAGACTCTGTGCAGTACCTCATAGGCTGCCTGTAAAAGTTGTTGCAATCGGAAAGGAAGAAGCTATTGATGGGATAACAGCTCCGTGGGTTGAGATTTTACTTCCACGCTACGAATGGAAAAGTGATAATCCAGAATACGGTTGGGTATTTGGTGGTTATTTAAATAAAGAAATTCCTGCCTTTATATCACCCAAGACAAAAGCAAATTTTGAAATTTATTTACAATCTATGTTAATAAATATTCCAACAGAGTATTTTCATGATAAAAAAGATTGTTATGGTGCAAGTTTTATGCCAGAAGCTCAATTCTTCTTCTTCAAAGACAAGACTTTTTATAGTGAAATTGATGTAGCTTGTGGTGATATATATGAATATGTTTCAGGAACTTACGAATGTTTAAGTGAAAATACTGTCAAATTAAAATATGATAATACAGAGCTCGTTTTATGCTTTGATAAAATAAAAGAGCGAGAGTATAAGATAAAAATTTTGAATTCTAATTGCTGGTATGAAACTTTTCGAACTTATAACACAGGATATATAGGGGATAGAATTTTTAATCATCTTGTTTATTCATATGATACATATAATAAAACCTATTTTTCATATTTTGAGCAAATGCACGATTATCAATATGGAGAGCTTGGAATAAAATACGGAGCAAGTTGCAAAAACATACCTGAACTTTATGAAAAATACAGGGCGTATTGGGATCCGATTATGAAAGAACATCAGGAAAAAGCAGATATGATGAGATAAATTATGTTATGTGGACGCCCGCACTGGGGCGCATAATGGAATATATAACTTCAACGGAGAAGATGGTAAGTATTATGGGTTATGATGTTAATGAATTCATAAAAAGTTTTATTAATGTAAAAGAAAAGAATAATTCATTACTTCAGTATAATCTCAATATAATTGATGAACTTCATGCCGATGAAAATGCTTATACACGAATTTTGTTAAAACTTTTGAATTTTGAATTGAATCAAAAAAAAGTTATTCTTGAAGAGTTTTTGAATATCTTAAATGAAAAACTTACTGCTCAAAAAATTCAAATCTATGATGATTATGGAATAACCGGTCAATTTGAATTTATCGATGGGTATATTTGGTCTGATTCAAAAAAAACATCTATAATAATTGAAAATAAAATTAATTGGGCATGCGATCAAGATAAACAAATTCAAAGATATATTGAAGTAGCGAAAAAATATGGAATAAATGAAAAAAATATTTTTGTTGTTTATTTGACTGATAATGGTATAAAAAAAGCGGCTGATTATAGTTTTACTGATTACGCAAAACAAATGCTTGATTGGAAAAATTCTGAAAACCCAGGAAGATATATTGAATTAAATTATCAATATGACATTTTACCATTTCTATATAAAATTTTTAATAATTTCGCTTTTAGTAAAGAAAATGTTATAAAGTCTGCTATTTTTCAATATATCGATTATCTAGAAGGTCGTTTTGGAATGAGAAAAAAAGAAAAGGAGTTTGAAAGGGCGATGAATGAAGATATCTTAAGAATTTTAAATTTAAGCGATAATTTGTCAGAAAAAGAAAAATTCGAGAGAATCGAAGAATTGCAATGGGATCTTTGGAATACATTAGATAAAGTAAAAAATGAAGTATATCCAGATAGACCTGAGATTAGACTAAATGATTACTATAATTTCTTTAAAGATCAAAAAGGCTCATTTGATGATATTGGAATTTGGAGACAAGGTGGAGGGCTTATTTTCAGAAATTGCAAGAAATTTACTGACTATGAAATAAAATTTGAAGTTTATCCAGAAGAAGACGGAACCTATATAATATTTAAGGTTCAAGAAGAAATTGAAGATAAGAGTTTTATAAAAGACATTCTTGAAAAAATGGATATATTAAATGAATACGAAGAAGCTTGGGAAAATGGTTATCAAAAAACATTTGATGCTTCAAAGAACAATATAATTAAAGAATATATTACGAATTTTATTCAAAAATTTGATACATTTGTAAAAAACACATAACATGCACTTCAAATCGGATGTCGGGTCAAGCCCGCTATCGTTTAAGTGCGTAGTTATACGGACGCCCGCTACTTGAGGCGCTGTGGAGAAAAAAATGATGAAAAAAATACTAATATTTTCAATAACACTGAGTCTTGTATTTTTAAGTTGCAAAAAAACAGATGACAATAGTTTCACCCATCGCTATATATTATATTCACAAAAAATTGCAGAAATCATCGATGAAAAAATAAAAAACATTGATAACCTACATATTTATCCGTTCTTTGTAAACGAAGAACTAAAGGCAGAACTTATAAAATATGATTATAAAAATCCTTCAAAAGAAACAATCCTGATCTATAAATATTCAGAGACAGGACCGTTACCATACTCTATTGAGATTGAAGACATTTTACCCGACACATTAAAAAGGGACAGATACAAAAACGCTGTTTTTTCTATAATTGATGCTTTTGATTTAAGAATATCAGATGAGTCATTTATTCCCACCCACTCTTTTGACACTTATGATCTTTTTGTTGATAATAAATTACTAAAGCAGCCGGCAATCTGTATTTTGGAATATGAAGAAGCGTATCCAATTGTAATATCTTTTGTTACAGGAGAAAATGGTGCAGTTCTTACAAAAAGCACAATTGTATTTGATAAAAAAATAAATCAGGAATCCATTACGTCAGGTTTACTCTGGGATAATCTAGAACTAGATGGAATGTACGTTGTTCCATTAAAAAATAAACAATATTAGAATTTAGAGCGAAAATGACGTATCGGTTGTAAGCGGCTTTACGATACTTTAATAATTATAAAATTAGAAGCGTTGTCTTCGTAAAAAAGATGAAAAAGATTTTATAATCTATTTGAAAAAAAAATCGTGTAACAAAGGTTCGTAGCCGACAGCGGATCAATCAATTGTTCCGAGCCATTATTTCGATGAGCCTAAAAAATGCTGTCGCATTTTTCTTAACGGCTCTTCGATTGTAGGCAGGGTCAAGCCCGCTGCGGTACAACCAGTTGTGAGGTTGATCTGCACCCCTAAAAAGTAATTTTATCAGAAAGAGTTTTTACATGCGTTTGCCCTGTCCAAAAATATAGTTTCATTGACAAATAAAAAACAATTAAGTAACATTTACATACTTAATTTGTATTTAAAATATAATTATTTTTATTGGAGATTGTTATGAAAAAACTTTTCTTATTCCTATGTATTTTTTCTTCTATTTTTGTTATTTCTTGTGGCACAAAAAAAGACAACATAGAAGTTCAATTCAAAATTAATAATAATGAAAGTTTTGATTTAGAAAACTTTGTTATTTTCTTAAGTGAAGACATATCTATTAAAACAGATTCTACAACTGTGGAAGCAAATTCTTCAAAAAACATTTCATTAAATATGGAATTTGCAACAAAAAAAGATGGAAATTATACTATTGAGTATGTAGCAAAAGGAACATCTGTAAGCGAAAGCCGTGGTTATTACACAAATGGGACTCCTTTAGAAAATGAAATATCAATTACCATAGAAAATAATTCATTATCGTGGGATTAATAAAAAACAGTCTTTGTAGAAAAAAATGTCGTTATCATTCTCTGGCTCGGCCGAGGCCAGAGAATCTTTTGCAACAATCTATAAAGAGAATCCTCCACCTCAAAAATTCTGTTCACCCAACTAAAATCATTTTCCTTTTTGCATTTTTTGCATTATAATCATTATGATGAAAAATACAAATTTACTTGGCGTAGCAGTTCCCCTTGGGGCTTTATATACAAAAGAAAATCAGATTATTGGAGAATTTCCAGATTTAGTTCCATTTGCAGAATTTTGCAAAAAATCAAATATCAATTTAATTCAATTGCTTCCTGTAAATGACACAGGAACTCAAAGTTCTCCATATTCTGGGCTTTCGGCCTTTGCTTTGCATCCAATTTACATTCGTTTATCAGATGTAGAAGGATTTGATTCCCTTTGTAACAGCGACAAAAAGTTTTGCAGCGACTACAACAATTTTTCAAAAGCAAACAAATACAAATCTCGCTACAATTACGACGAAATTTTAAATTCAAAAACATATTTTTTGCAGCAACTTTACAATCAAACAGAAATTGCAAAAACAGAAAAACCAACACCAGAACTTTCCGCGTGGATTAAAAAAAATCCCTGGATAAAAACTTACGCTGTTTATAAAAATCTAAAATACAAATATATGCAAGCCTCTTGGAAATCTTGGAAAAAAGAAGATAAAACTTTAACTCTTGAAGAAATTGAAAAACTTTGGGACAAAAAATCACTAAAAAAAGAGCATCTTTTTTACGCTTGGGTTCAATTTGTTGCAGATGAGCAATTTTCAAAAGCAGTAGATTCTGTTCACAATTTGCAAATCAAAATAAAAGGCGATATGCCAATTTTGATGAACGAAGATTCCTGCGACGCTTGGGCTTATCCTCAATTTTTTAATCACAACTTGCGGGCAGGCTCTCCAAGTGACGGCGAAAATCCAAAAGGACAAAATTGGGGCTTTCCAACATACAATTGGAAAAATCTTCAAAACGAAAATTATTCTTGGTGGATAAACAGACTAAAAACCGCCAGCAAATATTACGACGCCTACCGTTTAGACCACATTTTAGGATTTTTTAGAATTTGGGCAATTCCAGAAAAAGATTGTAATGCTTTAAACGGACATACAGAACCATTTTCTTCTATTAAGAAAGATGAATTATACGAACTTGGTTTTGATGACGACAGAATTCGTTGGCTTTCTAAACCACACATTCCAACTTCTGCAATTGAAGATATCACTTGGAACCGGGAAATTGCCCATAAAATTTTAAAACTTGTAGCAAATCAAATTGGCCAAGAAGAACTTTGGCTTTTTTCAGATAAAATTAAAGGTTCAACAGAACTTGCAAATCTTGCTTTAAGTGATTTTGTTGATAAACCTGCCGAAGAAAAAATCCAAAACATTCTTGTAAATTATTGGTCAAACAGCACTTTGTTGGAAGTTGCAAAAAATAAATTTGTTCCATTGTGGACATATCAAAAATCAACTTCTTGGGAAACTCTAAATCAAAAAGAAAAAGAAGATTTAGAAAAACTTTTTGAAAAATTAAACACAAAAAATGAAAAACTTTGGCAAAAACAAGCTTCACAAATTTTTACTGCCCTTACTTCAAATGTAAAAATGATTCCTTGCGGGGAAGATTTGGGAGTTGGAATTGCCTGCGTGCCAGAAACAATGAAAAATCACGATATTTTAGGTTTACGAGTTGTTCGCTGGTGCAGATATTGGGAAAAAGAAAATCAACCTTTTGTAGCGTTTAAAGATTACGAAAAACTTTCTGTTGTAACAACTTCTGTTCACGACTCTTCAACTTTGCGCCAATGGTGGGATGATGAAAAAGAAAGCGTTTTGGCATTTTTAAAAGAAAATCCACAAGTTGCGGATTTAGAAAACGAAAATGAAATAATTGATAAAAAAATTGATGAAAAATCAGACAAAAATACTTCTCCAGAAAAAGAAGCAAAAATCACTGAAAAACTAAGTGATTTTGCAAAAAAAGATTTTTCACCAGAAATTGCACAAAAAGTTTTACAAGCAGTTTCACAAGCAAATAGCATGTGGTTCATTCCGCCGTTGCACGATATTTTGTATTTATCTGAAAAATACTATGCAGAAGATTCAAAAGACGAAAGAATCAACATTCCTGGAACTGTAACTCAATTCAACTGGACCTACAGAATGCCAGTTTCTATTGAAGAATTATCAAAAAATAAAGAAATCATTTCAAATATAAAACTATTATCACGAGGTTAAACTATGAATATTTCTTACAACGAATTCCACATTTCAAGAAAAATTAGAAACCTTTGTTCTTTTAATGAAGGACTTTACGCAAGTAGCGGAAACGTTATTTTTGCAAATATGAAAAATGTTCGTGATTTTCAACTTTTATTTAATAATTACATTGAAACTCAAATTAAAGACGAAAATAAAAAAGTTTCGGCAGGTCAATTAAACGCAATGGGCTT
>JAZUSR010000027.1:0-2956 GCA_045606765.1 Treponema sp. | reverse complement strand
AGCATTTCCTGCAACTTCTGTTGTACCAACGCCTTTTCTATTACGAAGTCCATCATTATCTTTGCGGAGTTTAATCAAATCTGAATGGTATTTGAAAATTCCATTATTTGTAGATTTAAGACTCCAATCGATGCTATTTGTTTTAATACCAGCCATGTAACTGTTATGAGCCATTGCTGAAGCAGCACCTTTGTGTTTTGTACGAAGGAATTCATCACCTGCATGAATAAATGGAATTCCCTGTGAAACAAGCAAGATTCCGTGACCAAATTTTACAATTCGCTGTGCATAATTGTTGTCTGATATAGCTGCGGCACCGATTTTATCCCACAAACAAAGGTTATCATGTGCAGAAATATAGTTAATTGACTGATCAGGTGTTCCTGTAAAAAAACGAGTCCATAGGCCTTCAGAGTCGCTTCCTAAATTTGTTCCAGACCCTCTTAATCCAACAGAAACATTATAAGCTGAACTACCATAACTTCCCATTTGATTAAATATATATCCCTTTCCTTCATCATCATTTGAACCTTTTAGTGATTCACGATATTTTCCATTAAATACACCAACTTTTGCATTTGTAAGATTTTTTACAGCACTCATACGAATTTTTTGACTTTCTTCAGTATCTGTTGCATATCCATTCCATGGTTCACCATACATTAACAACATTCTGTCAGGGAATTTTGTATTATTCATATAATTTCCCCATTCATTTACCGCAGATGTATGATAAATACCGATTAAGTCAAAACGGAATCCATCAATATTATATTCATCAACCCAATATTCCAAAGAATCACGAATCATGCGACTTACCATAGAAACACCAGTATTGATACTGTTTCCACATCCAGAAAGGTCTGTTGTTGTGTAATACTTAGTAGAAATATTTTTGAACATTTCTTTGTCATAAGTATGAGTGTAAACAACATTCATGATTACGCGGATTCCATTTTTGTGGAATTCGTTAATCATTTCTTTTACTTCGCGGATTCTTTCTACATAATCACTAGGGCAAGTAGAGAATCTATCTTCTGGAACATTATAGTTTACAGGGTCATAACCCCAGTTATAAATATCATTCAATGTAGTATTATGTTTTGTTGCATAATCGTAGAAAGGCAAAAGCTGAACATGTGTAATTCCAAGTTCTTTTAAGTGATCAATACCAGTTGATACGCCTGAATATTTAGTTCCAGTTTCTACCATACCTGGGAATTTACCAGCTTTTGCTGCTGTTCCGCCCCAAGTTGTATCAGAAGTAAAATCACCAACATGAACTTCATAAACAATTGCATCATTACGATTGTCCAACTTAGGTCTTTCTGCCCAACCACCTTCTGGGTCAGTTTGGTCTAAATCTATAACAATATTTGCACTTGGTCCTGCATAAGATTTATAAGAAAAACCATTTTCAGTTCCACTAGAAAGCTGATTAGTTTTTTGCTGGTTTCCGTCATATTTAATCATTACACCATAAGGGTCACGAACATTTGTTCCGTTGATTTTGAATTGGTATTCTGCTAAGTGTAAATCACCTGAAACAGTAACACCATAAATTTTTGATGAATCTGGATAATTTCCGTCAACTTGGAAGTTAGCAGAACAAGCATATTCTTTTGCACTTCCACCTTTTGGAGTAACAACAACTTTAACATTACTTGAATCTGGTGACCAAATACTGAATGATGTTGCAGATTTTGTATAATATGCACCCAAACGAGTTGGTATTGAAGGTTTATCTACCTTTTTATATGTTGCACTTGTAGAAGATTCAAGATTTCCGTCTGTTCCCCAAACTCTAACCTTTACAATATCACCAATTTCACAAGTATCACCAATTGTAATAACTTTTGATGATGTAAATTCAGTTCCAAAAGCCTTTGGATCACTTCCGTCAATTGTATATTTTGCTGTTGTACAATTTTTTGCTGTGATTGTAACAGCCATATTTACACTACTGTATTGGTAATCTCCACTTGGTGATAAAGTAACTTCAGGATCTGTACTAAATGGATTAATTGTTTCAAATTGCTTTGAACTAAAATTAAACCAAACTTCATTTGTTCCAGTAGGAAGAGTAATACCAGGCTGCATATCTGCTGGATAACGATTAGTTCCTGATGATTTTTCTGTAAAGATACAAAGTGTATCACCACCTTTTACCCAAGTATCTTTTAAATCAATGTAATAAGTATTTCCATCTGCAGATTTGCTCATTGGTTTTCCTGGCCAAGCAGCACCACTATTTGCTTCATCTGAAGAATAATAATACAAATTATAAGCTGACCAAGAAGCACCGTAGAAATGAACACGATATCCATCGATTTTTTCTTTTCCAACATAATTACCAATATTTGTTTCTTCACCAGAAGTAATAGTAACTTCTTTTTCAGTAATTCTGTCATCTGCATCTTTTACATAAATTTTCCAATTACCAGGAGCAACACCTGTAATTGTGTATTTTTTTAAAGTAGTATCATCGGCAGTAACTTTATACTGACTATCTTTAGTATATTCAGAAAGTGGGTCATTTAAATAAAATGAATAACCTTTTCCAAATTTTGCATTAAATACAACACTTCCAGTTGTTAATTTATAATCATTAGCATTAAAAGTTCCTGCTGGATTTGATTTATAATCTTCTGCAAGAGACACTGAATCTACAAGACAAGGATGAGTATCTACAGGAATTGCTGAATTAATTTTTGCTTCCTGTTCATCTGTAAATTCTGCAGTTGCAACGCCGGCTTTTATTAATTCTTTATAAACATTTCCTTTTACTGTTGTATCCCAGTTGATTTCTTCAAGTACATTATCTCCGACTTTTATATCCACAACAGCTGAAATAGAAATTCCTTCCATCTGGCTTTCTGAATTAAAAGCATCTATGATAACAACTCTATTATCGCCAGCAGGAATTTTTTCAATTTTGTAAGTTCCTTTTCCTGAA
>JAZUSR010000026.1:0-3238 GCA_045606765.1 Treponema sp. | reverse complement strand
ACAGAAAATGCAGATTACGATTATGAAATTACATTGCAAGAAAACGGAAAATGTAGCGTAATAGTTACAACTTACAATCTTGCAGGAAACGAAGTTTCTCAAACAGCAAATGGAACATACAGTCATGACAAAGATTTTTTTAGATTAAATGTAAACTTCCGTGGTAGCACAATAGAAAATCTAAAAAAACTTGATTGGAAAAGCGTTTATACTTTTAACGACAACAAATCTTCATTTAATATCTTAGTTCCAGCGGACGGAACAACAAATGCAAATACTAGAATTACATTTGTAAAAGTAGAATAAAGACTTATTTTTCAGAAAATAAAGGCGACTCTTAACATGAAGGGCGCCTTTTTTTAATTATATAGTGTAAATAAAAACCTAAATATATAGGTTAGTAGGCAGAATTTAGATTATCTCTACAAAACTTCTACAAAAGAAAGATTGGTTTCTTTTCTCTCGTTCAAAATATCAAGTAACCTAAATGCTGGTCCTGTTGGATGAGTTCTTCCACATTCCCAGGCTTCAACTGTTTTTTTTGAAACTCCCATATAATTTGCAAAAACAGTTTGAGTCATACCTGCATTATTTCTAATCTGTCGTATTTGTTCTGGATTAAACTCTTTTATTGGACTAATTACATATGTAGTTCTTTTAGCAGAGCCAATACCTTTTTCAAAATCAATTGCTTCCTGGAGACCTGTACATAAATCTTCAAATAAAGAATTCATATTATTACCTCCTGTTTTTAGCTATTTCATCTTTTAAAGCTTTAACAAGCTTCTTCAAAACATTTTTTTCTTCGTCAGAAAGATTTGCTTGTTCATTTTTGGTAAAAGCAGTAATCAAATATGCAACTTCGTATTCAGCAAAATCTGTATAGCAAACTCTTACACTACCACTTTTCCCTCTGTTTTCAAGTGCAAATCTAACTTTACGAATTCCTCCTGTTCCTTCCATAACAGGTCCAGATTCAGGATTCTTTAGCAACATAATTTGTAATGCCAATAAATCTTCATCCGATAAACCTATTTCCTTCCATCTTTTTGTAAATAAAGGAACTTCAATAAATGTACGTCTCATCTGTTCTTCCATATAATAAATATACACCCTATTTTATAGGGTGTCAATAATTTATCAGATTATTTTTAACCTCTCTATTTTGCAAAAATTCACTTCTTGTACGTACTTTTATACGAAATAATTCATTCTAAAGCAGTCTAGCTAGATATATTTTTTAAGCTTATAATGTCCATTATTTTAATTTTATTTTCCGACTTAGTTTTTCAATATCACAGCACATTTTAATCATACTAATACAATTCTATCAAAAAAAATGAGGTGACATTTATCACCTCATTTTCCTAAAATATAACTACAAAAGACTTTTACATTCTTCAATAATAAGAAATACATCATTCTCTACTTGATATTTCAAACCTATAATTTCTATTGCTTCAACAAAATCTTTGCTTTTGGATTTTTCTGTAATATCTTCAAAGATTTCAGATATCAAATAAAACTCTTCAGGCAAACATTCTGTTTTAAGGAATCCTATAGTTTTATCAATATAGTTTGTCAAAAAATCTGATGTATTTTTCCACCATTGTTCTGATTGCCAATCATTTTCAAGACCAATTTTTTTTCTGAGAACTATCAAATTATGAATAGTTTCATTAAAATTACTTTTTGAATCATAAATCATCTTTTCTAGTCTTGAATAATCTTCATCAGAAATACCATATTGAGAATCCATACAATCGTTGTATTTCGCTAGTTGATTTTTTATTTCTTCAATCATTTTCTACCTCCGCTTTTTATTGTCTGATTGATTACTGTCAGGAAAAACTGTTGCTATATTTCCATGTGTTTTCTTTACTCCTACCCAAACACCTTTGTATTTTCCCCACATTGTAATACCATCCTTTGTTCCTTTATTATGCTTTAATCCAGTAACATGTTCTGCAGCTTTTGTAACATCTTTTTGAGTCCAAGACTTTGGAAACCAAGATTGATTATTGTCTTTTTGCTTTGACTTATTTTTATGATCTTTTACATTTCCTATTCGCACACCATTTTTGAAGGTTTTATTTATCTCAAAATTTAATCCCTTTTTCTTCATAAAATCAATAGCTTCTTGTCCATGCCCACCATTGATTAATTTCTGAATTTTTCCTGTTTTGGGATTTTTTGTATAATTTCCTTCAATAGAGTGAATCAACGCTTGATGATGTATTTTTGAACTGCCCCTACTTGTATAATATCGTCCAGATTCTCCACTACCCATTTTTTACCTCCTGATGTTTGGAAGTTATCCAATCTGGGATATTTACAAAATGACAATCACTTTTAAACTCTGAAAAGATTCTATCATGCATTGATCCATAAACAATAATTATTTTAGGTTCAAGTTCTTGTATCATAGACCTTAAACCTTCTTTAAAATGATAAGAATCCTTTTTAGTTTTTATACAACCATAAGTGCCAATGCAATAAATGGATTTTTTTTCAAGCCCTAAAAATGCAAATGGTTTTTCTGTTGGAATAATTCGTTTGTAAGAAAATTCATCGCCCCATCTAACATTTGGAATCACATAAATTCCTTGTGTTTGTAAGTAATGACCAATTTGCCGATTTAAATATGTATTCGTCATTTGTAAAATTAATGGGATATCTCTATACAAGGAACAATCAGGAGAAATAATTCCTTTAAACTTTTTTGTTATCTCTAAATATTCCTTTGTTGAAGTAAGTATATCTCTAAATTTGACATCATGTTCATAGAAACATCCAAAATACTCAGAAACATCACTTTCTCGATTCCATAGGGAAAATGGAATCATTTTTTCTGGAAGAATAAACTCTTTAGGAGCTTTTATCGTCGGGATTTCCAACAAACCATCAAAAATTGCTGTTTCAACTAATTCCGCATTAAATCCATCATCAATTAAATTTTTATTTTTTTTAGCCATATCTTTATAGCCTCTCTTTATTAAACTTGTCCTCATAAGAATCAACGAATCTTTTTTTTTGAGAATCATTTTATCAGTAATTGACAGGAGACTTAAAATAGGCTAACTTATAGTTGCTACACTGTAGTGTTGCCTATTTTAGGTACCAGTACATTTTAAAGTCCTTGTGCTTTTCAAGGACTTTTTTTATTTAGGGTTTAATACAAACCCTAAAAACGGCCGAGTCAAGGCCTTGAGCAAAGCGTGCCTTGACCGGACGTATT
>JAZUSR010000025.1:0-20388 GCA_045606765.1 Treponema sp. | reverse complement strand
AAAGTATTTAGTTTTGTCATTTTATTGCTGTCATTTAGTTTTTCATTATATGCAGTTCCTCGTGCAGATCAAGATTTAATTTTACCTAAGCATTGGGTTTACGATGCAATGATTTCTCTTGAACTTGAAATGGGGCGAACTACTTTTTCAGATCAAGCTCCAGTTTCGATTGTTGAATTAAAAACATATCTTGATGAAATTGATTTTGATAGACTTAGTTCTGTTGGAAAAATTCAATATCAACGAATAATGGATTATATAAGTGAAAAAAATTGGTCTGTTAATTATGGACTTTTATCGTTAGGAATTGAACCTACTGTTAATCCAGAATTTTATTTAAAACCAAATTCTGATACTCCTTGGATTTATGATTATACAAAACGAAAACCATTAATTGAAATGCCAATCAAATTAAATGTAGGTAATTATCTATCTGTTTATATGGGACTTGAAGCTTCTCAAAATTACAAGGCTCGAAATAGAAATGATAATTATTTTAATCAAGTGTTTGGAATTGATTATTTTGATCCGGCCTTAGTTCATGAAAACTATCTTTCTGCAGGTTATACATGGGATAATAATGTAGGATTTAATTTAAAATTAGGTGTTGGAACGCAAAGTATAGGGCATTCTATGATGCCAAGTATTATTACATCTGAATATTTAACAGATGCACCGTATTTTAATTTGAGAGTTTTCTCACCAATTTTTAATTATAATTGCAATATTACTCAGCTTTCAAGAAAAACTCATTTATATACACACAGAATTGAAGCAATATTATTTAAGAAAATTCAATTTTCATTTATGGAAGGAGTTTTACCATACGGAAACTTTGATTTAAGAATGATAAATCCATTTTCGATTTATCATGGATATGGTATTTTTAATGAAATTTCAAATGAATGTTCATCATTTTTTGGAATTAAAGTTAATGTTACTCCTATTAAATATTTAAGACTATATTTTTTGTATGCCCAAAATGAACATACAATGAGTTCAGAAGAAGATAAATCTATTCCAGAAGGTTCTGGTTTTCAACTTGGGCTTGAATCTTATATTCCTTCAAAAAAAGGTTATTTCCATATTGGTTGTGAATTTTACTATGCAAATCCATATTTATTTATAAAAGATAATCCGAATATTTCTTTTACAAAAGTTTTTACAGAAATGGTTTCAGGTTCTGGTCCTTATTATCAATGGCTTGGAAGTCCTCTTGGTCCTGATTCAATGGCTTTTCAATTTGCCTTTGGTTATGAACAACCTGAAAGATGGAGTGTTGATTTTGCTTATAATTTTGCTGCCTTAGGCGAATTTTCTAAAGACAATATTTTTAGAAAAGTAAATTGGCGACCAAACTCATTTGAGTATGATGAATCAGGTTGGGTATATCCTTCTAGCGATCCTTTAAATCCATATAATGATGGAGCAAAATATAAAGCTCCACACGGAATTGTTGAATATCAAAACTCATTTTGTATAAAAACATCGTTTAAGCCAACTGATTTTCTTACTATAAATTTTCAACCAGGATATAAAATTATAAACAATTATGGAAATCAATCTGGTGAGTTTAGGCATGGTCCTGAATTTGTTTTAGGTTGTGAAGTTTATCTTACAAAATTAAAACAAAATGCTAAATCTCCTGATTTTTTATTTTCTGATGGAAAATAATTGTGGAGGTATTTATGAAAAAGATTTTATCTATTTTTTTTAGTTTTTTTCTTGTTTTTTTTAATTCTTTTGTGTTTGCAAAAGGGGAACAGTATTTAATAGATTCAAATCATTGGATATATGATTCTTTAACAGCAATTTTTATGGAGTCAGGAAAAACTCATTTTTATGATGATTCACCTCTTACAATTCAAGAGATAAAATCGATGTTATTAGATATTGATTTTGACAAATTAAGTGATGCAGGTAAAAATCATTACAATTTAGTTACTGATTTTTTTGAAGAAAAAATATTTTCATTTAATAGTGATTTGATTTCTGTAGGAATAGGATTTTCTGTAAATCCCGAATTTCAATTTAAAACAAATGGAGATATAGAATGGATTTTTAATCCAAAAGAAAGAAGTAATTTTATAGACTCTCAAGTTGAAATTGATGTTAGTAAATTTTTATCCTTGGGAATTGGAATACCTTTTACACAATCGATGTCTTCAAGATTTAATCATGATAATATTACAAATATTCCTTACAATATGGAAAATATAGATATTAACTTTCCTCATGACGGATATTTTTCTTTAGGTTATGCTTTTTCTGAAAAAACAATTTTAAATTTTAAAATTTCACTTTTAGAACAAAATTTTGGCCGTTCAAATTCAGGAAGTGTTATTTTGTCTAATAATCTTGTTGATGCTGTTAATTCTGAAATAAAAATTTCTTCACCAAAGTTTTTGTATGCTACAAATATTACTATGCTTGGTGTAGATCGTTACATGTACATGCATCGTCTTGAATTTAGATTTAAGGAAAAATTTACACTTGGGCTGTTAGAAGGGGCTCTTCCATTTGGTTCTTTTGATTTAAGATATCTCAATCCTATGTCTATTTTTCATGGAATTGCTGGTTGGTATGATTATCAAAATATGCAAGATTCAAATGAACATGATCTTGCAAGTTACTTAGGATTAAAATTAAATTATACTCCTTTTTCTAATGTAAGATTTTATTCAAATTTTGCAATGAATCAATTTCAGCTTCCTAATGAAAATGATAATTCTATTCCTAATGGATTTGGTTTTCAGCTTGGTGTGGAAAGTTTTTATCCTATTTCAAAAGGCTATTTGCATTTTTCGTTGGAAGGAAGTTATGCAACTCCATACTTTATGCTTACAGAAAGTCCAAATTGGTCATTTTTAAGGAGTTATGGAGAAACTTGTGAAAATTCTAAAAAGTTTTATGATTGGATAGGAACCCCTTTTGGTCCAGATTCTATTTCTGGAAAATTAATTATTGGATATGAAGTTCCAAAGAAATGGGGTGTAAATCTTTCGTATCTATTTGTTGCTCGTGGTGAATTGTCTAATCCTAATTTTGGTAATTGGGGTGGATATAATAATAACTTTAATGAGGAAGATCAAAAAGATTGGGTTTATCCAAGTGTAACTGATAATGAAAAATATAAAAATGGTGCAAAATTTTCTTGTCCTTCTGGTGTTGCAGAATATATGAATGTTATTTCTTTACAGGCAAATTATTGGCCATGTGATTGGATGTCATTAAATTTGAGACCTTCTGTTGCATTTGTTTTTAATAATAACAATGTAAGGAATAATTTTGATGCGGGATTTGAAATTTCTTTGAGTACTAAGTTTTACTTGACTAACTTAATTAAAAAGACCAAAATATAAAAAAATCTTAGGGTGTTTTTGTGAAAAAAGTATTTTTAAGTTTATTATTTTTTATTATTTCAAGTTTTATTTTTGCAGATATTGCAATTAATCCTAATAATAAATTTTATTCGGATGCAAAGAATTGGGAAACAAAAGGAATTATTACAAATATTCCTCAGTTAAGACCTTATCCGGTGAAAGTTATTAAAAGCATTTTAAATACTGTAATTGAAAATGGGGATGAAAAAGATTCTAAACTTGCTCAATTTTATTTAGATAAATATTTTTCTAAATCTTTTAATTTTTCTGTAGAAATAGGTGATAATGCAAAAATTTCAAATGATGAAACTAAGAATATGTTTTTTATTCATCCAGAAATTTTTGGGTCTGTTGGGTTAGTCCAATTTTTAGACTTTAATTATAAATTAGGAATACTCGCACAAAATAAATCTGTAAAAGAAAGAGAGATCTTACCTGAATATATTTATTCAGCAAAAAATATTTACAATGATCCTGTTACAATTGGACCAATGGAAGCTAATTTGGATATGTTGACAAATCTTTCTATTGGTAACGAAAAAATGTATGGCCTTTTTGGAATTTATAAAGTTGGTTATGGTCCATTTATTGGAGATTCTGTAATGTTAAACGGATCTCAATTTCATTCAGGAAATTTTTCTTTTGTTTATAATGCAGAAAAATGGAGCTATTCAAAACTTGTGAGTGCTCTTTCTCATTCAATAAAAAATGGAAATGATAAATTTTCAGAGTTTAAGCCTGAAAAATTTCTTGGTTTTCATAGTTTAAAATTTTCTCCAATAAAACAATTTTCTGTTTCATATTTTGAAGCAGCTGTTTTTTCAAATAGATTTGATCCATGTTATTTTTTACCAGTTCCATATATGGTTTTACAAGGAATGTATGGGGCAAGTGACAATGCTGTAAATGGATTGATTTTTGAGTATAAACCTTTTGATCGCCTTGCAATTTCATCTACTTTTTCCTTCGATGATGTAGATGTGAATGGACTTGCAAAAGGTGATTTTAATACAAGGTTGAAAGTTGCAATGCAAATTGGTGCAAATTATGTTCCAAAGACATCTTTTGTTAATAATTTAGCATTGGATTATACTTTAATTACTCCTTATACTTATAGTCATTCTCATCCACAGATGGAATTTGATCCATTAAATCCTTCTGACATTGCAGATCATTATAACATCGATAATTATTCAACACAGAGAACAAATCTTGGTACTAGACTTCCTCCAAACTCTGATAGAATTCAATTTAAGGGTAGTTTTACTCCAGTTGATAGATTGAAAATTGATATTGAAACAGCTTTTATTCGACATGCAAATATTGCCGAAAGTTTTACAGACCAAGAAGCGATGGATTATATTAATGCAAATAAAGAATTGGGTGAAGATCGTTTTTCTACAGATGGTTCAATTTGGACAAGTCCAATGACTGACCCATCTTCAACTCGTAATAATTTTTTAGCTCAAGATCATAAAATGTATGTTTTTCAACTTGGTTTTGATCTTGAATATGAATTAGAAAGACATAAATGGGGTGGGTTACTCTTGAATTTTGGATATATGTTTGAATATATTTATAATAAAGGGGTGGATTCTAATATATATACTTTATCACAAAGTAATCCAACTGAAGCAAAAGAAAAATGGGTTGCAAATTTTCATAATGTAGTCAATAATTATATGACTATTTCATTAAAATATATTTATTGATATGTATTGAGGATTAAATGAGCCAAAAACGTAAATTTTTATTTTTTTACTTAACTACAGGAGCTGGACATATTTCAACAGCTCGTGTAATGAAGGATTGTATTCAAAAATTAAATCCAGATGCAGAAATTGTAATGGTAAACGGTTTTGACAAAAAAAATTACCTCGGTCAGATTATGTTAGAAAAAGGGTATTATGTTTCAACAAATTTTTTACATGGTTTATATCCTTTGGCTTATGATTTGTATCAATATAGATTTTTTCAAACAGCAACTTTAAAATTATTAATGCCTCACACTGTAAAATACATTAAAAAAGTTATCGAAGAAGAAAAACCAACTGATATTGTTTCTTTTCATTTTTGTTTATCACCTTGTATAAAAAAAGCAATTAATCAATTGAAATTAAATATTAAATTAACTGTTATGGTAACAGATCCTTTTACTGTTCCTAATCTTTGGTTTTATGAAAAAGATTTAAAATATTTGGTTTATTCTGAACAAGCTAAAAAAATTGGAATTAGTAGAAATGTTCCTGCTCAAAATATTGAGATTGTTCCTTTTGCATTAAATCCTAAGTATCAACAACCATTTACAAAAGATGATGTAATTGCATTAAAGAAAAAGCATGGTTTTGATCTTGATAAAAAAGTTTTGTTGATGGTTGGTGGAGGCGATGGAATTCCTGGTGCAATTGAAATTATCAATAAATGTATTCTTAAAAAAGCTAAATTTAGTGTGGCTGTAATTTGTGGTCATGATACTGTTAAGAAAACATTTTTAGAAACTCAAAAATTATTAAATCCAAAATTTGATTTACATGTTTATGGATTTGTAGACTTTTTAGATGAATTAGTTAAATTAAGTGATTGTGTTGTTATGAAGGCAGGTCCGGCGACTTTAATTGAAGTTTTAGCTTGTAGAAAACCAGTAATCATTTGTAGATATATTCATAATCAAGAAAAAGGAAATATGCAATTTGCTGTTAATAACAAAGTTGGATATTTTATTCAGAGTCCTTCAAAAATATATGATAAAGTTGAAGAACTTTTAGCTGATGAAGATTTTGACAAAAAAATGGAATTTAGATTTAATGCTTTATCAATAGATACAAATACTGATAAAACTGCAAAAATTTTGTTACAATAAATGTCGTATAAAAATAAGTTGTTACAATGTTTATTATAATTCTTGTATAGATAAAATCTTAAACTTACGTGGAAAGAAAATGAAAATTACTTATCTTGGAAAATTAGGTGAACTAACTTTAAAAGGTTCTAATATTAAAACATTTGAAAAAAAATTAGTTAGAAATACTCGTGATTTTTTAAAACATATTCCTTGTGATATCGAACTTCGTTCTGGGAGAATGTATATCGAAGTAGAAGAAGAATATTGTTCAAAAGTTGAATTTTGTTTAAATCATTTAATTGGAATTACAGGTTGGGCAAAAACAGTTGTTTGTGAAAAAAATATTGATTCAATAACTCAAGTTGTTACAGAACTTGGAATAAAAGCAAAAGACGATGGAGCAAAATCATTTAAAATTGAAGCTCGACGTAGTGATAAATCTTTTCCTTTGGATTCTTATCAAATTATGAAAACTGCAGCATCTGGTCTTTATGATACAGGGATTCTTTCGGTGGATGTTAGAAATCCAGATGTTATCATTAGTGTTGAAGTTCGTGAAAAATGTTTTGTATATTCGAACTCTAATATTGGATGTCGTGGGCTTCCTGTTGGAACAAGTGGAAAAGGTTTGCTACTGCTTTCTGGTGGTTTAGACAGTCCTGTTGCAGGTTATAGAATGTTAAGACGAGGAATGAGATTGGAATGCATATATTTTCATTCTTATCCATACACTTCTGACGAAGCTCAAAAAAAAGTTGAAGATTTGGCTAAAATTCTTTCAACCTTTGGTATGCAAACAACATTAAACATTATATCTTTTACAGATGTCCAAATGTTAATTAAAGAAAAAGCTCCTGAATCTTGGAGTACTCTTGCTCTTAGAATGTGTATGATGAAAGCAAGTAATATGGTTGCAAAGCTTATTGGAGCTGATTGTCTTATTACTGGTGAAAGTTTAGGTCAAGTAGCAAGTCAAACTTTAGAAAACATGCGTGTTACAGAATCAATGGCAGAATTTCCTTTACTTAGGCCATTGGTTGGCTTGGATAAAGAAGAAATTGTTGAAACTGCTAATTTTATTGGAACATATGAAACTTCAATTCTACCATATGAAGATTGTTGTGTTTTGTTCAGTCCAAAACACCCTGTCTTACGCGCTAGTCTTGAAGAAGCTAATGAAATTTATAATAAAATTAATCCTGACCAATTGATTCAAAAGGCTTTTGATGAACGAGTTGTAAAACATTTTTATGCTCATGAATCATTGTAATATTGAATTACATCATAAAATTTAGTATCATAAGTTGTATGGGCAAATTTGATCGACTAATCAACCTTTTATCTAGACGTCCTCGAGATTTGGGAAAAAATATTCCCCAGATGCTAAAAAAAATTGTAAATGATTCTCCTGATACTATTTTGCAAGCTTTTAAAAATGAAATTGGAATTTATGAATTGCAAAATTACAAGCTTGTATATAGGCATGTTTTAGATTTGGCATGTGCTTTAAAAAATTTTGGAATAAAAAGAGGCGATTTAGTTGGTTTGATAAGTGATAATCGACGAGAATGGTTGATTACTGACTTAGCTCTTTTGTCTTTAGGTGCGGCTGATGTTCCTCGTGGTTGTGATTCAATGGGAACTGAAATTCGTTTTATTTTGAATTTTACAAGTTGTAAAGTTTGTTTTTTTGAGAATGAACGACAACTAACAAAAGTATTAGAAAATATTGAAGAAGTTCCTGAATTGCGTGATGTTATTTTATTTGATTCACCTTCAGAACTTACAATGGAACGTGCTGCTTTACAAGGAATTCGTGTTCATAAATTTATTGATTTTGAAGATATTGGTCGACATTCAACTGATAAACAACGTTCTGAAATTGAAGCTGAAATTGATAAAACAGATGGATCTGATGTTGCAACAATTATTTTTACATCTGGTACAACTGGTACTCCAAAAGGTGTAATGCTTACTCATGATAACTTTATTTGTCAATGTGAAGTTGTAAAAGATGTTTTAACAAATGCCAAGGAAGGTGATATGTGGCTTTCTGTACTTCCTGTTTGGCATATTATGGAACGAGTGTTTGGATATTTTATTATTTCATTAAAATGTGGAATTGCATATTCAAAACCATCTATCGAATTAATGCGAGAAGATATTAATGTTATCCATCCAGAGTGGATTGTTGGCGTTCCTAGATTGTGGGATGCATTTATACAAAGTTGTTATAGGGAACAGCGAAAAAAAGGTGGATTTTCTTCGGCTTTATTTAATATTGCCATGAGTACTGAAAAAATTTTCTGTTGGGCAAACAATAGAATACGAGGTTTGGTTTGTCGTTTTTCTTTAAAACAAAAAATTTTAGATAGAATTATTGGAGTTATTCCTTTTATTGTTTTTGCTATTCCTGCAGGTCTTGCATATTTATTAACAATTCGTAAATTAAGACAAAAATTAGGTGGAAAAATCAAAGCTTGCGTTTGTGGTGGAGGAAGTTTACAACCTGAAAATGATTTGATTTTCCGTGCTATGAGAGTTCCTTTGTTAGATTGTTATGGAATGACAGAAACTGCACCGATTTTATCAATTCGTAATCCTAAAAGACCTATGTCAGGATGTGTTGGGAAAATTTTCCCTTCCGCAGAAATAAAAGTTGTTCCTCATAAAGATGGAATTCCTTTAGCAAATACTCCTTTACCTCCTGGAAAAAAAGGTATTGTTTTTGCTCGCGGACGACAAGTTATGAAAGGATATTATCGTCGTCCTGATTTGACTAAAGAAATTATTGATCAAGATGGTTGGATTAATACCGGAGATTTTGGAATGCTTTCGATTAATAATGAAATTTCTATTATTGGTCGTGCAAAAGATACAATTGTATTGATGGGTGGTGAAAATATTGAACCCCAAGTTATTGAAAATGCTATTTGTCGTAGTAAATATGTTGAATCCTGTGTTGTTGTTGGTCAAGATAAAAAGTATATTGGTGCTCTAATAGTACCTCGGAAATCGATGATTGTGCAATTTGCTACTGATAATAATATTTTCTACGATACTTATGAATCTTTGTTAGAAACACGAGAAATTCAGAATTTAATTCGTGAAGAAATTGATAATTATATTGATGAAAAAAATGGCTTTAGAACATGTGAACGAGTTGGAAAATTTGTTCTGTTGATTGATAGTTTTCAGATTGGAAAAGAAATTAATGCAAAACAAATTGTTATGCGTCATAAGATTGAAAAAATTTATTCAAAAGAAATTAAAGCTTTGTTTGCTTCAAAAAATGGAAGTGTTACATAATTTTAGAAAAATTACCGATAATTTATATTGTGAAAAGATTTTTTTTATTTCTATTATTTATTAATTTATTAAGTTATGGATTTACTCAAAAAAAAATAAGTACAAATATGGGTTTTTCGGATGAAGAACCTACTGATTTTTCTATAGTTGACATTCCGATTCCAGAAGCTTTTATTCCTACAAATCATGTTCCATCAATTTTTGATGGAATTTGGGAAGGTTCTGATAGATATTTAATGTTTCAAGAAAAGTCTGAGTTAGAACAAATTATTGATAATGAAATTTCTTATGACGAAAAGAATTTTATTTGGATATATCTTAAAACATTTTATGGATGGTATATCGATCGAGCAGCAGAAAAAACTTCTCGCGATACAACAAAATTTCCATATGATTCAAATAATACAGTATTTAGAGATATTCAAAATATTTCAATTCAATTTAGAAAATTAATTGATTCAGATAATTGTTGTGCGTTTGAATTAATTATTTCATATCCTCGAATAAAAGAAAAAACAGTAATTCCAGTTGCAATCATTGATAATAAATTATATTTAGACTTTGCAATTAAAACTTCAAAAGATGAAGAAAATAACAATTTTTTATATGGTTCTTGGAGTTCTGTTGGAAAAGTTTCAGGAATAAAAGTAAGTAAACCGATTGTTAGTGATTCGCTTTATTCGTATTTTATTACAAATGATAGTATTTATGTTATCCGTTATTGGAAAACAGATATGGAATTTTCAACTGAGTTTGCTTCTTTTTCTGATGGTGTAAATAAGTATGAAATTCCGAAGCACATAAAATCTAGTGGAAAAACTTATACTTGTGTTACAGGTAGAAGTTTAGTCATTAGAAATGTTGAACGAAGAAACCTTCCTTTGGAAAATTATGTTATAAATGAAGAAAAAAATGTTATTGCTTTTGGTTTACCATATTTAACAAAAATACAAGAAAACTGTTCTTTAAAAAATATGATGTCAATTGTTCAACAAAGTAATTCTCGTCGTGCTCCTATGCCTCCATTACCTTTTGAACCAAGTAATTTAGATTGGCATATTGATGATATAACTAGGTTGGAACTTAATAATCAAATTATTCAGGCTGTAAGACAACGACAAAGAGATTTTTATGAAAAATATCAACTTGGCTTAAAGTATTAGACTTTTAATTATTTTCCTACTTTATTCTATGCAATTGTAGAATTTTTTATTTAATTTTAGTATAATGTTTAAAATTGATTTAAATTTTTAGTTTATTAAAAAGAGGTTTTTATTTTGTATAAGCCAGTAGATCCAAAAGCGAATTTTCCAAAACAAGAAGAAGAAATTTTAAAATTTTGGAAAGAAAATGATACTTTTAAAAAATCGATTAGTCAGAGAGAAGGATGTCCTGAATTTGTTTTATATGATGGACCTCCATTTGCAACAGGACTTCCTCATTTTGGGCATTTAATTCCATCTACAATTAAAGATATAATTCCTCGTTACCAAACTATGAATGGCAAAAAAGTTGAACGCCGTTTTGGTTGGGACTGTCATGGACTTCCTGTAGAAAACTTAATTGAAAAAGAACTTGGACTAAATTCAAAAACTGAAATTGAAGAATATGGAATTGAAAAATTCAATGAAGCTTGTAAAGCCAGTGTTTTAAGATATACTTCTGAGTGGGAAACTACAATCACTCGTATGGGACGTTGGGTTGACTTTGAAAATGATTATAAAACAATGCAACCTGATTACATGGAATCAATTTGGTGGGTTGTAAAAGCTCTTTGGGATAAGGGCTTAATTTACGAAGGTAAATATATTTTGCCATACTGTCCTCGTTGTTCTACAGTTTTATCTAATCATGAATTGGCTCAAGGTTATAAAGATAGAAACGACCCTGCTGTTACAGTTCGTTTTAAAGTAACAAAAGCTCCTGCTGCAATTTCTGATGCAGATATGGAAAATGGAAATACATACTTTTTGGCATGGACTACAACACCTTGGACACTTCCTTCTAATGAAGGTCTTTGTATGGGTCCTGATGTGGATTATGTAAAAATTAAAGATAAAGAATCTGGTGATTTTTATATTCTTGCAAAAGCGAGATTAGCTTCATATTTTAAAAATGAAACTGATTATGAAATTGTTTATGAAAAGAAAGGGAAGGATTTTATTGGTGCAAAATATGAACCACTTTTCCCATATTTTGAAGATTTAAAAGACGCTGCAAAATGTTCTGAAATTTCTGGTCAAAAATGTGAAGATGGTGCTTTTAGAATGTTCAATGCTGATTATGTTACTACAGATGATGGTACAGGTATTGTTCATATTGCTCCATCTTTTGGTGAAGAAGACTCAAAAGTTTTCAAAGGAACAGGTGTTCCAAGTGTTGAACCTCTTGATGCAGAATGTAAATTTACAAAAGAAGTTTCTGACTATCAGGGACGATTTGTAAAAGATTGTGATAAATATATTATTGATCGTCTTAAAAAAGAAGGGAAGCTTGTAAAGCGTGATCAAATTGTTCACTCATATCCTCATTGTTGGCGTTGTTCAAGTCCATTAATTTATCGTGGAATTGGTTCTTGGTTTGTAAAAGTTGAAGATAGTCATGAAAAATTGCTTAAAGCAAATAGTCAGATAAAATGGCAACCTGCACATATCAAAGAAGGACGATTTGGAAAATGGCTAGCAGGAAGCCGTGACTGGGCAATTAGCCGCAATAGATATTGGGGTAACCCAATTCCAATTTGGGTATGTCCTGATTGTGGTAAAAAAACTTGTGTAGGAAGTAGACAAGAATTAAAAGATTTATCTGGAATTTATCCTGAAGATTTACATAAACATCATGTAGATAATATTACAATTCCTTGTTCTTGTGGTGCCAAAATGAAGCGCATTCCAGAAGTTTTAGACTGTTGGTTTGAATCTGGTAGTATGCCATATGCACAGAATCATTACCCTTTTGAAAATAAAGAATACTTTGATGCTCACTTTCCTGCTGATTTTATTTCAGAAGGGTTGGATCAAACTCGAGGATGGTTTTATACATTAACAGTTTTGGCTGCAAGTTTATTTGATAAGCCTGCATTTAAAAATTGTATTGTTAATGGTTTAGTTCTTGCTAGTGATGGACGAAAAATGTCTAAATCATTGCGTAACTATACTGATCCTGTTGATGCAATTAATATGTTTAGTTCTGATGCATTAAGATTGTTTTTAATCCATTCTTCTGTAGTAAAAGCCGATGATTTGCGTTATTCAGATGAAGGTGTTAGAGAAATTCTTAAAAATATTATTATTCCTTTGTGGAATAGTTATAGTTTCTTTGTTACTTATGCAAATATTGATAAAGTAACATGTACAGGTCATGCATTTGATAATAAACTTCCAGAAAATCCACTTGATAGATGGATTTTATCTGTAACTCAAACATTGATTAAAGATGTTACAAAGGCAATGGAAGAATATGATTTGTCTAGTGCCGTTGATCCGATTGTTTCATTTATTGATCAACTTAATAACTGGTATATTCGAAGAAGTCGTCGTCGTTTTTGGAAATCTGAAAATGATAATGATAAAACTGAAGCTTATGAAGCATTGTATATTGCTTTAAAAACATTTGCAAAAGTTGCAGCGCCTTTTGTTCCATTTATTACAGAACAAATTTGGCAAAATCTAAAAACTGATTCTGATAAAGAATCTGTACATCTTGAAGATTATCCAGTTTATAATGAAAAATTCCATGATGCAAATCTGGAATTTAAAATGGCAACTGTTCAAAAAGCTATTTCTATGGGACGCAGTCTTAGAAATCAATTCAACTTAAAAAATCGTCAACCTCTTGCAAGCGTTGCTCTTGTAACTCGTAATGAGCAAGAAAAGACAGTTCTTGCAGAAATGCTTGATTCAATTAAAGAAGAATTGAATGTTAAAGAAGTGATATTTCATGAAAGAGAAGATGAACTTGTTGAATATAAAGCAAAAGCAAATTTTAAAGTTCTCGGAAAAGAGCTTGGTCCTTTGATGAAAAAAGCTGCTGATAAAATTTCAGTATTGGAGCAAAGTGCAATTCAGTCTATTCTTGAAGGCTCTAAACTTACAATTGATATTGAAGGTCAATCAGTTGATTTGGATGAAACAAAAATTCTTGTGGATAGAATTGAAAAAGAAGATGTAAAAGTTATTAATGATGGAACTTTAACAGTAGGACTTGACACAAAGATTTCTGATGAACTTAAAAAAGAAGGTTATGTAAGAGATCTAGTTCGTGGAATTCAAAATCTTAGAAAAGAAAGTGGCTTTGAAGTAACTGATAGAATTAATTTATTTATTTCAGGCGATTCTGAATTAAAATCTGCTTTTGAAAGTTTTGAAGAATTTGTAAAAGGGGAAACTCTTACATCTAATGCTTCTTGGGATGAAAACCTTTGTTCTGATGCAAATGTGACTAAAGTAGATGCCGACGATAAAGTATGGGGTATTAAAATTGAAAAAAATTAATAAAATCTTTCTTTTTGCAAGTTTGGTAATGGTTTTGCAATTTACAACTATGATTTGTGGTTGTAAATCAAAACCTGTTATATCAGGAGTTCCTGTTTATACTTTTGATGCATTGGATTCTGAAGGTGCAATGTATATTCATATTCCACCAAAAGAAAATCAGGAATTACTTGTTGCTTTTGTGAAAAATATTTATAAAGGATTGTCTACTGATGACGCAGAATTAATTGTATCAAAGCTTGAAGATGTTTATGCTTCTTTTGGTTCTAAAAAAGATAAAAAACGTGTTCAAATTGCGTTAAAAGGAAATGTTCCTTCTATTGTAAAATCTCTTCTCAAAAAAAATGGTTTTGAAGAAAAGACTTATAATGCTAAATCTCTCATTCAATCAAAAATTGCACCGTATTCTTATTTTGATAATGGCGATATTCAAATTTCTTTTCCTTCAGCTAATCAAATATTAATCTCTCAATCAATTCCTGTTTTTATTGATATGTTTAATATGGAAAAAGAAGTTTGTAATTCTGAAATTGTTTTTGAAACTCCTTTTAGAGAAGATTGGAAAGGTTGTGATTTATATAAATGGATTTCTGAAGAAATTCCTTCTATCCATTTTTATATTGTAAGACCACAAGCTTTTTTAACTAATTTGATTGGAGCTGATATTTCAACTAGAGTATTCAAATTGGTTTATGCAAAAGGTGATTTTACTAAACTTCCAAACCAAAAATATGAATTAACATTAGATTTGGAATTCCAAAATAAAATTTATATTAAGCCTGCTATTTCGATTTTAATTTTGACTTTAGGTTTGACTGATTCTGAAATTCAGCAAGTTTCGGATACGCATATTAAATTAACTGGTGTTCATTTGAATTCTAATCAATTAATAAATATGCTTGGTCTTTAGTTTAATTATGAAAAAAGTGATTTTTTTGATTTTTTGTATTTCATTTTTCTCTTGTTCTTCAAACAAGTTTTTTATTCCAGGAGAAAAAGAAGCTCAAATTGAAAATATTTCAATTGAATATTTCAATATTGCAGAGGAATACTTAAATCAAAGAAATTATACAAAAGCAATTCAGTATTATAAATTAGCTATGAAAAGCGATTCTTTGTTTAATGCTTCATATTACAAACTTGGTAGATGTTATGCATTAAACAAAGATTATAAAAATGCATTATCTGTTTATGAAAATATTCTTAAAAATGACCCTGGTAATTCGACAATAAAGTCCTCGATTGCTTATTTATACGCTGTTAATAATAATCCCAAAAAAGCACTTGATATTTATAGCGCACTTTTAGTTGAAAATCCAAATAATGAAGAAGTTTTAGTTAATTATATTAGCATACTAATCTCTCAAAAAGATTTTGAAACTGCAAAAGTAAATTTAAATTTTCTTGAAGAAAAGTTTCCTTCTAATAAAAACATTGCTTCATTTAAATCGTTGATAAAAGAAAATATTAACGATTCTTCATTGCCATAAATTTTCTATATTTTTCAGGATTTACCCTAAATGCAATGATTGGACTGTCAACATCTTCTTTAGCATGTAATAATGCTTGTTCAGCTTCTACGATTAAGCGTTCACCTGAAATAAATCGTAATGAGCGAGATGCAATTCCAAAAATAGGTTTAGAGTTAATATCATATTTTGCCAATGTAGTGCAAATTTCTGCATAAATCTGCTCCGAAGTTTCAATTGATTTATCGATGTTTGCATTGGAATAAATAATTGCAATTCCATCATTTTTATATTCAAAAATCATATCTCGATAGTGGAATATATCTAATACATTTTTACAAATTTGTATTCCGCATTCATTTGAAAGTTTTATATCTGGAATTTGTATAAGAATAATTGAAAGCTCTAGTTCTGAACTTGAAGCTCTTGCAAGTTCACTTTCAAGTCTTGTTATCAATAATTCATTTTTACATAAACCTGTTTCATTATCAAAATATTCTGAAACTTGTTCAGTAGTATCATCTGTCGAACTGTTATCAATGATATCTTCTTTGTATTCTACAATTTGGCTACCGTCGTTTGGGGTATCTTCAATAAATTCTGAAACGTTAGATTCTTCTGAAAAAGAGTCGTAATCGAAATTTAGAGCATCTGAAATAGTTTCAATTTCATCAGATTTGAAATCACTTGGTGAGTCATATTCACTGTAATTTATGTCGTAATCAAGAGAAGTTTCATCTGATAAATTTGTATTGTTGGATTTGTAATTATCTTCCTCTATATTGTAGTCAAGAGAATTTTCGTCTAAAAAATTATTATCTGTAGTATTGAGTTCATAGATATTATTTGGTTCATTTGAATTTTCATATAAAAAATTTGAATCTTCATTAAAATTTAAGTCTAATTCATCATTTATTGAATTGTCTTGCGAAGCTGTATTTTTAGATTTTGATACATTGTCGTTATAATTTTCATTAGATAAATATAAATAAATGAGCATTAAGGCACTTAAGAAAGTTGTTGCCAAAATAATTAGAAAAGCAATTTTAATCTTTGAAAATACACTAGTTGGTAAAACTGTGTAAATAGAAACAGTAAGTGTAAGAGAGAGTTTTGGGCTATCTGTTATGATTGTAGACTTTGTAATAGTAAAAAGATTTGTTAATTGATTTGTGTTAGAATTGTAATCATAAATATTTTGTTCGGTAGATTTAAGATTAATTAATTTGTATTGATCGAGTGCTCCGATTGCGTTTGTAAAGTCTTTTATAAATTCTTTATTAGGATATTGATTTTTTGCAATCGATTCATTCGTTTTTTCTACAAGTTTTTGAATTTTTATTTCGGATGCCTGTATTCCGATTTTATAATCATTATATAAAATGAATCCAGTAATTGAAATTGTTAAGAGAAAAATAGTACAAATTGAAAAAATTAATGCTTTAAAAATATTTTTATTCATAATAATTAAGTATACTGTAGAATTTTAGTCATTGCAAGTTTTAAACATTCATTATAATCAATATTTTTATATTTATTTTTAAGATATGAGATATATGGAAGTAATGTAATTTCTATATTTGAAAGATCGTTTATTGATACATTATTAAAAGGATGTTTGTTTTTATCAAAATTAAGTTTGTCATTGATTTTTTTTAAGTCGTTTTTTAAAGTATGGATAAATTTCTCATAATTGAAATTAATTTTAATACTTTTTGTATCTGAAAATTTATTATCTCCTTTAAGATTATAAATAAAATCTTCATAGTTGTAAGTGTAATTATTTTCGCGAATCCATTGTAAAAAGGTTTGTTCGTAAGAGGTTAGTAATTCGGTTTGAATTTTGGTTGTATTTGTATATTTGTTTTTTAAAAAACTTTTGCTAATTTCTGTTCTAAATAAAAGATTTATATAATCATTTTCGGCAGGACTTATTTTTGTTTCTGGGTATCGATATATTGAATCTAGATAAGTTCCTTTTGCATATGGTTTATTAAATGGATATGAAAAATCAGCACCAAAAACTTCAATTTGATTAAAACCACATTTTTTTGCAAAATCGATTGCTGCAATTGTTACAGTTCCAGCACCATTTGAAAGATTTAAAAAGGTGTTTTCATTATTTATAAATTCTTCATTTTGATTTTTATTACTACCATTGATATTTGCATAAATCGAAAATGGGTGGTTGGAACATGTAAAAATTATTTTATTTGAAATTCGTGTTGCAAAATTTACAGCATTGAAATTTGATTGTAAATCAAAGATAAAAATTGTATTTGAAAAGTTTTTTAGGCCGATAAAATGTTTGTAACTTATATTTTGTCCATCAATAGAAATAACTGCATCGCAATTTAAATTATGTTTTTTAATTACTTGGAGACCTGTGTCTGTAGAAATTATAAAATATTTATTTCTGTCTTTTTTAATTTTAGAAATTGTATAATCAAGAGAAGGACCTGCGGCAATTATTGCTGCTGTTTTATTATTTGGAATCTCAATTTTTTGAAAATTTAGTGTGCTTAAGATTTTTAAGTTAGAAATAATATTTTTTTGCCAAATAAAACCAAAATGTGCTTGTACAGAAAAATCTTTCCCAATTGTTTCAATTGCTGTATTAATCGTTTCTAGAATTAAATTTGTCTTTTGATGATCAAATTCAATCCATTGCCTGTTGGATAAAATATTTATTCCATTGTGAATAACAGGACTATAATTTTTAAGAATGTTTTGATATAAGTTTTCTATAGTTGAAATTAGTATATTTCTTTTTTGCTTTAAACTTTTTACACATTCAATAGAACTTAAAAAGGATATGTCTTTTGTAGAATTTTCAATAATCATTATAAAATGTTCAGGATTTTTTTCAGCAAAACTTTGTATATGGTAGCCACCACCTAATCCAAGAATGATTGTGAATAAATTCTTTGTTGGTTTTATATTTCCAAAAGTAGAGGCTTCTTTAATTGGAGAATAAATGGAGTGAAGTGATTTATTATTTTTAAGAACTGGGATGTCATATCCATCTTTGGATTTTGTAATTGATTTGTAAATTGTAGAATTGTCCAATTAGTTTTCCTTTGTAATTTTATAAAGATATTTTTTTATTTCATCAATTTTATTTTGAAGAATTTGTTCGTATTTTATTTTTTGTTCACCTTTTGAACGATTAATCATAATTAAATCTGCAGGATAATATTCTTTTATAAATTCAATTTGCGAAAGTTTTTTTTCAAAAAAGTCTTTGATAATTTTTTTGTTTGGCTTGATTTCTTTTTTTTCTGTAAAAAAATTGTTTGTTTTAATTTTTTTTAAAATTGTATTTTGACTTAATAATTCATTCCATGTTATATCTTTAATTTGATTTAATGAATGCTTAAATTTTTTTTCTTTTGAAATTCTAAAAACTTTATTTGCAAAAAGGTATGAATTATTTATGAACCAATTTCTGTATATTTCTAATTGAATAGAATCTCTGCTTTGCATAAAAATTCTTTTTTCTTTTGTATTTAATTTATTATCATAGATTGAATTATTTGTTTCAAGTTCATTTGGTTGAGTGTGACAAAATCCACTTGAACTTTCTAAATCAATTCCGCATAAATAAATGTTTTCTGTTGTTAAACTGTTTGCTAAATCAACTGTAGTTCCGCTAATTGTTCCATTCCTTTTGCATAAATTATAATCAATGTTTAATTTTAAAAATAAATCATTTGTTAAACTGTCTGTATATTGCAATGGAATAATTGTATTGGATTTAAATATTTTTGCATAAATATTAGATTCTGGTGAAATTGCTAAAGGAATATTATTTTTTTTTAATAAAACTTTAAGATGTGTCTTTGCCCAAAAACCACCATCAGTCGAAATACAAAAGTCAGGTGTTATAGAATTATTTATTAAACTTTTTATTGCACTTGAGCAGCAAATTATAAAAAAATTATTTTGATATTGTTTAATAAAAGAAAGAGAATCATTTAAACTTGGTCCTGATGCACATATTAAAATAGGTAAATCAATTTTTTTTAAGTTTGTAATTTTTGTTAAATTGGTAAAAAAAATAATTTGGTTTTTAATCCATCGTTTTGAAAAAAATTGTCTTGTTGCTAAAATGCTTTGGGATTCTTTAAGTAATTTTTGTAGAGTTGTCCAAACTTCTTTGTCTTTTTCTGGAAAGGCTTTTATTGCAGGCGGCCATGAAATGAATAAAGAGTTTAAAAGTTTTTCTTCTCCGAAAAAGTTATATAATTCGTTTTTTAGATTTTGGGAATTTGTATAAAAAAATTCTTTTTCAAATTTGCCAATTGAATTAATTTTGTCTAAAAATCGAATAGCATATAATTTTGAATTGGGAAATTTTTCCTTAAGGAATTGATTACAGTAGGCCAGGGCAGGTTCAATAATGATTATGTTTTCTGGTATGTAATCGATTTGAATATTTTCTACAAACCGGTGACTTTCATTTTCAGGATTGTAAGTTGAGTGTAAATGTACATTAGAATATAAACATGTTCGACTGTTGTTTTTAGCTATTAAATATTCTAATGACATTTTTATTTACGAACTCTCCAATAATCTTTAATTTAGAAATGAAATAATTTCATTTGTTTGATTTGATGAACAGGATTTTATTAATATTGGTTTTGTATTTATATTGCAGAGTAAATCATTTAATAATAAGTTAATATGATTTTGAAGTAATGCTAAGTCTATATTTGAAATATTGCAATATGCAATCTTTAAATTTGAAATTTCTTTAAACGAAACTAAACTTGGAGAAGGAAATGCTTTTTTTATTAAGAAAAATATTTGTTCGTAGATACAATAAAAAACAGCTTTTTTTATATTTTCTTCTGGTAAATTTTCAGAATTTATAGAAGTAGCTACAGAAG
>JAZUSR010000024.1:0-8016 GCA_045606765.1 Treponema sp. | reverse complement strand
TTTCTGATATTGATTTTCTAACAAAAAATATTTCATTAACTGAAAATGAATTAAAAGTACTTCAATATCGCTACAGATTAATTTCATTTCCAAATTTTCAAATTCTTTTTGATTCAGACTATTTGTCAAATTCAGAAGCTGTAATGTTAGAAATTCTTGGAATTTCAAAAAGTGAATATTCTCAAATCATTCGTAAAGATAAAAATCTTGTAAATTATGGTTTTATTGAAGAAGATGGATTTTTGTCAGAAGAATTTTATACTGTTATACAAAATCAAGATTTAAATTTGTATTTTTCGGAAGTCATTAAAGAAATTGATGTTCAAGATGCCTTTGATTTATCATCTTTTTCTGTGAACGAATCAAAAACAAAAATCTTTTGTAACTTGCTAAATAATTCTGAACCAGTTTCAATTCTTCTTTACGGAAATCCTGGAAGTGGAAAAACAGAATACGCAAAAGCATTGGCAAAATCTACTGGAAAAAAAGTAATAATTTTCAAAAATGAATCTGAAATTACAGGAGATTCAAACGCAATTTATAAATTAAATCTTTTGCTTTCTTTAGATAAAAAAGATTCTATTTTGATTATTGATGAAGCAGAATCTGTTTTAAAGACTGTTGAACTATCCTTTTTTGGTCCTATGCCAAGCAAGAAAAAAGGTTTGGTAAATAAAATGCTTGATAATTCAAAAAATAAGGTCATTTGGATTGTAAATAGAACTTCGCAATTTGACGACTCTACAAAAAGACGGTTTACAATGTCTTGCAAGTTTGATTCTATGCCAAAAGACATTTTGAATAACATTATCATATCAAAACTACAACATCTTTGTCTTTCTGACGATTTGGAAAAAGATATTTTGAATCGTTTTGAAAAATACAACATTACAGGAGCTTCGGTTGATAATGTTGTAAAGACAATTTCTAGTTTTAGTGATATTTCTGAAGCAGATATTAAAGATAATGTTGAAATTGTATTAAAAGAAAATTCTTTACTTTTGAACGGCAACTCAAAAATGCGAGAAACTGTTTCTTCAAGTTATGATAGTTCTGTATTAAATACTTCTATGGATGCCGAAAAAATTGTAAAAATGGTAAAAAATGCTCAAAATTTTGCGCAAAACAATCATCAAGAAAAAGACAGTTCTGCTTCAGTTAGAATGTTGTTTTATGGGCTTTCTGGAACAGGAAAAACTGAATTTGCTAGATATTTGTCTGAAATTCTTGGCAAAAAGATTTTACTAAAACGTGCTTCTGATATTTTGGATAAATATGTTGGTGGAACTGAAGGAAAAATTGCCGCAGCATTTGAAGAAGCAGCTGCAAAAGACCAAATTCTTTTGTTCGATGAAGCAGATTCGTTTTTTGCAGACAGAAATAAAGCTGAAAGAAGTTGGGAAAGAACTCAAGTAAATGAATTTTTAACACAAATGGAAGAATTTCCTGGAATTTTAATTTGTACTACAAACTTAAAAAAGATTTTAGATAAAGCAACTTTGCGTCGCTTTCATATCACTGTGGAATTTAATCCGCTAAAGGAAGATGGAATTAAAACACTTTTACAAAAGTTCTTCCCAGCTTATTTTTCAAATAATGAACTTGAAAAAATTGACATTTCTGCTTTGACAAATTACAACTCTGTAACTCCAGGTGATTTTGGCCGCCTTGCAGGAAAAATCAGATTTTTGGATGAAGAAGATGTTTGTGCCCAAATGATTATTGACGAACTTTGTGATATTCAAGAAGAAAAAGACAGTGATTCTTCAAAGAATAAAATTGGCTTTGCAGTGTAGTATTTTTTTGAAGATGTCTAATAGTTCTAGCCACATTGATAATTAGCACAAGCTGTTAAAAAATCAACCTGCTAGAACTTTAGACATTACTTTTTGTTTAACTATATCTCATTGCTTCTACAAAATTAATTGGAAATTTTCTTAAATACACTTTTATTGTTGAAATAAAATCACAAATGGAATTTCCAATTAATTTTATAAATCTGCAACCACATTCTTCAGCAAGTCTTTGAAGCCTTCTGTTAACTTCTTTTGCAATATCATTTTCTTCGTTTAAAGAAATAATATACAAAGTGCAATTTTTGCAATTTAGATTTATTTTATATAAAAACCATTCATATTTAGAAATAAAATCTTCAATATCTAATTTTTCATTTTTAATTTCTTCTTCGCCTATTGAAATAAAAAGTTTTGAAGGTTGTAAATTGGAAATCATTTCCACACATTTTTCCAAATCTTCAATTTTTAGTTTTGGCACACTTTCATTATAAATTGAAAATGAAGTTGTATCTCTCAAATAATCATACAAATCCATATTTGCAAGTTTTGTTGAACCCAAAAAAACAATTTGTCCCAATTTTAGACTTTTTTTTGATTCCATAATTTTTTTCATTTTTTCCTCCAATTTTTTCAAAAATAAATTTGCTCAAAAGCAAAGCGTTTAAACCAACTTTAACTTTTTGTCATACTTTTTATTCACAAAATAAACAATCAGATTCATGCACACAACAATTACATTAAAAATGTAAATCATTAATACATAGTTAATTGTTCCACTTAAAATTTTTGAAGTTATACCAGCAAAATATCCCAAAATAATTAAAACAGTAAATCTAAAACTCATATTTTTTGCTGAATGAGATTTTATGTTTTTTATTAAGGATATTGGCCAAGATAAACCAAAACAAATCAACATCATTGCTTCTAAAAAATCGTTCATAGCTTTTCCTTTTGTTCTAATTTTATTGAGAAAACTATATACAAAAAAATCATTAATGTATAATATATTATTACAATAGTTTTAATACATTTTAACTTATGGATTAAAAGAGGAAGTATAACTTTAATATTATGGAATTAACTCAATTAAGGTATTTTTTAAAAGTTGCTGAACTTCAACACATCACTCGGGCAGCAGAAGAATTACACATTGCTCAACCTGCACTAACTCAGACTATTCACAGATTGGAAAAAGAACTAGAAGTTCCACTTTTTGGAATAAAAGGACGAAACATTGTTTTAACAGAATACGGTAGATATTTTTACGAAAAGCTAAAACCTCTTTTTACTGGGATTTTAGATTTGCCAGAGCAACTTCAAACTATGGCAAAAATGGAAAACGCCACAATTCATTTAAATGTTTTGGCAGCATCTAGTTTGGTTACTCGGGCAATTATTGAATATAAAAAGATTGCTGATGAAGTGCATTTTCAAGTTAGCCAAAACGAAACAGATGATTTATGTGATATTTGTGTAACAACAAAACTTTTTTATAATCAATCTTTACAAAATCACGATGAAATTTTTGTATGTAATGAAGAAATTTTTCTGATTGTGCCAAATAATCCCAGATTTCAAAACATAAATGAAATATCGCTGGAAGAAGTAAAAAATGAAGATTTTATATCACTTTCTGGAGCAAAACATTTTAGAGCAATTTGCGACAAATTTTGCAAAAAAGAACATATTCTTCCAAATATCGTTTTTGAAAGTGATAGTCCAATTGCTGTAAAAAATATGATTTCTGCAAATATTGGAATTGGCTTTTGGCCATCATTTTCTTGGGAACAAATTGATACCAAAAATGTAAAACTTCTAAAAATTGCAAATACAAACTGCACAAGAGACATTTTGGTAACATACAAAAACAACAAAACCGACGACCAAAAAACTAGGAAGTTTTACACTTTTTTAATTGATTTTATTGAAAAAGAAAAGAATGAGTTTGGGAAAGGAAGAATTTTGTAAGATTTGTAAGGTCTACTTTCAGCGACAAATCTAAAGTGGGATTTTAGATTTGTCGCTGAAAGTTCTTCTTCAATGATTCTTTAACAAAAAACTATGCTTTTCTTGCCGGTAGCATTTTTACGCCATAATTCACTGACTTCACTTCATTGGAGATTAATGTAAAGTTTTGCAACTGTCCTTTTATTTCGTTATATTTATCATATGAAGTTGAATCTAAGTCACCAGAGGCCCCAAGGACAGGAGTATCAATTATTGCTTTCACAGCTCCTGCTAAAGCTCTAGTTATGGCTATAAGTTTCATTTCTTGTTCGTTAATTTTCTCTGGCTTTATATTCCATCCTTTAAATAAACCAACTTTACTTCGTGTCACACTATCCATATAACGAGCACACTCTGCAAATATCTTGTTTAATGAAAATAATAAATCATCAAACATTTCTGTTCTTTTAGTTATAGCATTACACATAGTTTCTGCAGTTTTCATTTTTTCTACAGCAATAGAGGTTTCTGAATACATAACTCTAGCCTTTTCCAAATTTTCTTCTGCTTTTATCGAAGCTGATATGCCTGTGAATAACAATGCAGGAGCAGCCACAGCAGCAACAGGAGACAAAAAAGAAGCAAATCCGGCTGCTCCTGCTAAAGTTGTTGTTGTTAATGCAGTTAAAGCAACTCCTGTTGCAGCACCAATAGTACCCACCTTTAAATTTGATTCATATATATTCGTCATATTTTGGATTTGAACAATATCGGACGGAGTTAAAGAAAACTTTGAGAGTTCTTCAAGCCCCTCAGATTCTTTTATCTGAACTTTTTTTACTCTACTATATGCCTTCAAAAATTGTTTCATAGAACTTTGTAGTACTTTCTTTTTCGATATTTCAAGACCTACCAATGATGTCTCTGTTTTATTTTTTGCAATATCTAGTATTTTTTTTGTATTATTATACAATCGCTCTGCAGAATTAATTAAATTTTGAGCCTCTTCATTCTTTTTCTTTGCATTTATATGAGTTCCAATTCCTGCTGCCGCAGCGGCACCTACTAATAAAAATGGTAATGGCATAGTCTAATTCTCCTTTTATTAAAAAACATCCACTGTATTTGTATTAAGAAATTCTTTAAAAGAATCTACAGAATCATATTGTAGTGATCCATTAAGTTTTTCTGTGATTTTATTTGCACCTTTGATAACACCATCAGCATCTCCTGCTCTAAATGAATCTTCAATTGTTAATAAAGCATCATCAAAACAGTCTTCAAAACCTTTAAAATATTCTTGCAAATAAGATTCAAGTTCTTTTCTATAATTTTTCTCTTGTTCACGTAACTGTTCTAATTCTTCAATTAAGCGAAGTCGCTCATCATGTTCATGCTTTATATTTTGCAGATCATTAACAACTTTATTATATATTGAACTTGTTAATAATGAACCAACTAAGGCTCCAACAGCAGCACCAACAACAGGAATAGGAATTAATGCTTGTCCCACTGCCATTGAGTAACCAGCTGTTGCAAGGTTTAACCCTTTTTCTCCTAATTCAACAATACAATCCTGTGTTGAAATTTCACCATTTACATAACGTGATATAGTATTGCCTGTGGTAATCACTGCTGTAATAATATATCCAGGAACATTTGATTTACTTAAAGCTTGAATAAATTTTGAAGAAGAATTCGATAAAGTATGCGATATAGTGGTTATTCCGCCTGTCATTAGATACCCAGTTGTAGCAGCTTTTGTTGTATCCACGGCTGTATCTACTAAAGCTTCACTGGCTTCTTTTTCTCCTTTTATGACAGAAACAATATTCATTACTCCAGAAATCGTAGCAGCTGTAATAGCAGAATTTTTGGCACCTGATATCCCTGCTTCATGCCCAGTTTTTACTGCATTTTTAAATGCAGTCTGTTTCATTTTCTTATCAATAATTTTCTGTGACTTACGACCTGCTTCTATTGCTTTTGTTTTGCCCTCTTCAGAAAGTTCAAGGGGACTTTGATTCCTATTTATCTTTTTTTTATTTAACTCTTCTATATATTTTTCATCTAATACAAATTCTTCGTTTGTACGACTTCGCTTTGCATTATTAAATGTATTTGAAACTGCTTGTAAATTATCATCACTATTAGCGATATCTCTTATATTTTCATTTTTGATCCAAGGTTTATTTCGGTTATCTTTATATACTCTCTCTAAAGGTGTAACATGATCCCCCTCTGCCAAATGATCAAGATACTTATCTTTTCCATATTCCATTATAGCTTCTTTTTTTGTTAACTTAAGCTCTTTTCCTGTATATGGATCAAATACCTTTGTATTATTTTGTTCAGCTTCTGCAAATGTTTTTAACTTAATATTTTTTTTAGCTTCACCAGCTTTTCCTTTTTCATACAAATTTCGATCATATTTTTGAGGCTTTGCAAATGTTTTTGCAGCTTCTTTTTTTGCAATTTCAGAAACATTAGTAGCAGCTATGCCACTTCCAATAGTTGCTACATCAGAAGCAAAATCCTTCTTTTTTTTTCTATTGAAAAAACCCATTATATTTTTATCCTTAATATTCCTATTTTAGAATTAATGAATTTATATTATATTGAACTTCGATATATGCATTTATCAAACTTTTACATTTTTCTATAAAATCAGAGCCTATCATGAATTTTTCAATAATTTTATTTATCATATTATACTCAGATTCATCAAAATTATTATCAACCATGGCCAAACCAATTAATTCAAACACAACAACTTTTATTGATCTTTCATCAAAAAGATTTGTAATAGTGGCAAGTAAACTTTCCAAATCTTTTTTTGCCACAGAATCAGAATAATCTAGATTCATTTCATCACAATATGATTCAAGCAACTTTTGCTCAGATTCACTATAATTACCATCAATATTTGAGATATTATATGCTAATCCCAAAAAACATTCTTTTTGTTCTTTATTTAGTAAAGCTAAATACATCCCTTACTCCTTTCTTAAAATTTCACATGATTCATAATTTAATTTGTAGTATTCTTCCAAACTCATCTGACTTGAAAAATATGTTTCATACATTTTATCAATATTGCATACCAATGGACGATTATTGTATATCTCACACAGATGGGTATGCACGTCAAAGAATTTACAAATTCCATCACCCCTATCAAGCTCCGAATAAATTTCAGACTTATTGACATGCTTACAACATAGTCCACATTTATTACACTCAAACATAAAAAAATATATACATTTTGCAAATTTATTTTTATTTACAAACTAGTGGTAATAAGATAACATAACTACACGCTATAATATTAACTAACATACCGCTCATTGTCAACACTAACTTTTCGTTATATTTTTTTTGTGATGAATAAATTTTCCATTGAATCTATTGTTAGTAAAAATGTAAAATATTTACGAAAACAACTTGGTTGGAGTCAAGAATTATTGGCGGAAAAAACAGGTGTCTCTTCTCCATATATTACGCAAATCGAAAATGGAAAAAGAACCCCTTCACTAGATATTGTAGAAAAACTTGCAAATGCATTGGGAATTGAATATAAAACTCTTTTTGAAGATAATATTAAAGATAAATTGCAGAATTCACAGGAATATTCCAATCACATTCTTGAATCAAGGTTAATATCTGCAATTACGGAAACAATACATAATGAATTTAAAGGATAATTCAACAAATAGTCTCCCCACAACAAAACTCATAAACCACATTGTTAAAATCTTTGGCTTCTTCGTAAAGAGCGTGGCCGTACTCTTGGTAAGATTTTAGTTTTGCATTTGTGATTTTTGAAACGATTTCTTCACTTGCCCCGTACGTTACAATTTTGTCTTGTTTCCCTCCAATTACCAAAGTTGGACACGTGATTTTTTCTAGTTCTTCGTAAGCGTTGTGAGTTGTGCAAGCTTTTGAAAAAGTGATAAATCTGTCAAAGTTTTTTGGAGAACCGATTTTTGAAATCATGTTTAGCATCAATTTGTTTTTGCGTAAATATTGGTCGCTGTAAGAATGAAGGGCAGAATCTTTCATAATGGCGGCATAATCTTTTTGTTCGGCAGATTTTATCCAAGCATGGCATCGTTCTTTTACAACATCATTTGGACGGGAAAGTGTTACGGTTAAAACAAGGCGTTCCACAAATTCTGGAAAATCTATTGCTAAATATTGAGCAATCATTCCGCCCATAGAAACTCCCACAACAGAAGTTTTTTCAACTCCAACAGAACGCAAAACTTTGTGC
>JAZUSR010000023.1:0-19964 GCA_045606765.1 Treponema sp. | reverse complement strand
TATAAAGTTTTTTTCTTTAAGCTTGTTCAAAATAATATTTACAACTTGTTCTGGATTATTAATTCCTGTATCAATTTCTAAATCAACAAAATCAAATACATTATTATCAATATTATATAATTGTTTATAACGACGAGAATCTTCAAAATCTCTCATTTGAGTAAATTTTTTAATTTCTTCAAGATCGCCGCCTTCTCTATTTTGAATGCGCTTTGCACGAGTTTGTTCATCAAGTTTTAAATAAACTTTTAAATTAGCTTCCTTTAACATCCAAATTGCAAGTCGACTCCCCAAAACACAAGACTCTTTTTTTGCAAGTTCAACCTGATGAGTATCTACATACTTATCATAACTATCATCGGTTTTAGCATTTTCAATAACTTGCGCCAATGTAAGACCTTTTTCTTCTGCCAATTGTCTAAAAGTATAATTAATTAATTTAATATTCAATTTTTGAGAAAGTAATGTACTTACAGTTGTATTTCCACATCCAGACTTTCCACTAATTGCAATTCTAAGTTCTTTTCCAGCCTTTAATTTGTATGCCATTTTTTTCCTACCTAACTATTTATTTATATGAATCAAAAAAACTATTCAACATTTTTTGCTTGTTCACGAATATTTTCAATTGAATCCTTTGCTTCAATTACCATAGCACCAACTTCTGCAAATTGATTTTTACTTCCAATTGTATTAATTTCACGATTAATTTCTTGACATAAAAAGTCAATCTTTTTTCCAGGAATTGGATTATTAACGATTTCATCTTTTATTGCAACTAAATGACTTTGCAAACGAACAATTTCTTCATTAATTGTATATTTAACAAGCATTGAAGCTGTTTCAGTCATTACCCTATTTTGATCATAATTTTCCTGTAACAATTCCTCAAACTTTGAAGTAATCTGTTCCTTAAAATATTGTTCCATCTTTGGTTGCCATTCTTTAAAAAAGACTGCACATTTTTTTAACTTTTCAACTTTTTCAAGTAAATCAGTCTGAAGATTTTGACCTTCCCTTTTTCTTTCAATATTAAATTTTTCAATTGCAGTATTTAATATTGGCTCAATAAGATTCTTATATTTATCTACATCATATTTTTTATTTTGATTTAAAACTCCAGGTTGATTAATAATTAATTCTAGTGGAATTTGAGTTGATAATCCAAGGGCTTCTGATACATTTTGAATTGCTTGATAATATGCTTTAGCAGCTGCAGTATCAGCATTAATTTCTATGTCAGATTCAAATTCTTTAATTCTAATAAAAACATCAACTTTTCCTCTAAAAACTTTTTCACAAATCATAGAACGAAAATATGATTCTAGAGAATTTAAAAAACTAGGTAAATTAATTGTTAAATCTAAGAATCTAGAATTAACTGATTTAATTTCTACAGAAACAGTCGTAGTTTCAAAAGACTTTTCTTCAAAAGAATATCCAGTCATGGAAGTCATACTTTTCTCCAAATAGATGAAGTTATACAATATTTTATCTTTTAAAATTGATAATGACAAGAACATATAATTATGATAGAATTAATTGTAAAATATTTTACAAAGAAAGTTTTTTGCTTTCTTACTTTTATTATGAGGTGAATTAATTATGCCCGCCGGGTCCTGGTCCTTACTAATTTCTTTAGTAATTTTAATTATCTTTTCAAGTTTCTTTTCAGCAACAGAAACAGCTTACACAAGTGCTTCTAAAACAAAGCTAAAAACCCTTGAATCTATGGGAAACAAACGAGCAAAAAAAGTTTTAGAACTTACAGAACACAAATACGATAAACTTTTAAGTACAATTCTTATCGGTAATAACATCGTAAACCTTTCAGCCTCTGCAATTTCAACTTTACTTTTTGGAATATTACTAATCAATTCTAAAATCGATCCAACTTTAGTATCAACAGTTGTAATCACAGTCGCAGTTTTAATTTTTGGCGAAATCACACCAAAATATATCGCTAAAACATATCCTGAAAAAATTGCAATGGCATTCTACCCTGCGATTTGTCTATTTTCTTATATTTTAGCACCATTCAACCTTATTTTTTCTGGATGGAAATGGTTTATTTCAACAATATTCAAATTAGACAATGTTGATAAAATTACTGAAGCTGAAATCATTACTTTTGTAGAAGAAGCTCAAGAAGATGGTACTTTAAAACAAGATGAAACAAAATTAATTCGTTCTGTAATTGAATTTGATGACCTTGAAGTTGAAGATATTTTAACACCAAGAGTAAATCTTTCGGCAATTGAACTCCAGGCTCCTAATGAGGAAATTCAAAAAGTATTTGAAAAAACTGGATTCTCTAGACTTCCAGTTTACAAAGAATCTATCGATTCAATTGTTGGAATTATTCACGAAAAAGATTTTTATACACATACTTTGCAAAACCAAGAAAAAATCTCCGAAATTATGCAAGAAGCATATTTTACAAGTCAACATACAAAGATTTCCAAATTATTAAAAACTCTTCAAACAAAAAGAGTTCAAATGGCAGTTGTTCTTGATGAATACGGAGGAACTTTAGGAATTGTTACAATTGAAGATATTCTTGAAGAACTTGTTGGCGAAATTTATGATGAACATGATGAAGAAATTTCATACCATCGCGAAATAAAAGAAGGTCATTTTGTAATTGATGGCAATGCTCCTGTAGACAAGGCTTTTGAAGTTCTTGGAATTAAACAAAATAATGCAGATGATTTTGATTCTAGTACAGTTAGTGGTTGGGTAATCGAAACATTAGGTGAAATTCCGCAATCTGGTAAAGAATTCGAATATGATGGATATAAAATAAAAGTATTAAAGGCAACTGTAAAAAAAGTTTTACAAATTATTGCAATTAGACTTTTAGACAAAGAAAATATTTAGAATCTAAAAAATAACTTACCAATCAAGGCTATCCATACTTTTGGGATAGCCTTTTTTTTATTTAAAAATTGCTTTTCCAAGTTTCCAATTGTCGCCTGCACCCATGGTAACAAATAAATATCCATCAGGATAATTTTTGTCTAAAGGTTCTTCCAATAACTTTTCAACAAAAGATTTTGCGTCTAAAATCTCTTCAAAGTAGTGAACATTATCACAAGTTTTTCCATTTTGAATTACTTTATCAAATAAAGTTCTTCCCGTAATAGAAAAATCGTTTTTATTTTCTCTTGCAGAAGAATAAATTTTATGCAAAATAATTACATCAGCGCTATCAAAACTTTTAGAAAATTCATCAAGTAATGCTTGTGTACGACTATAAGTATGGCTCATAAAATCTACAATAATTTTTCGCCCTTTATAAAAGTCACGATAACCGTCAAGCGTAGTTTTTATAGCAGTTGGATGATGTCCATAATCATCTATTATAATCACATCATTTGAATTCTTAGTCTTTATATGACCAACAATCTCACTTCGTCTCTTTCCACCAGAAAATTTTAATAATCCAGAATTTATATTTTTATAAAAATCAATTGGATTAAGATTTTCTTCTTTTATCAACTGGCAAACTAATGCAATAGCAGCCACAGCATCTAAAACTTCATGCTTCCCCGGAACTGAAAGAGAAAAATTTTTTAGACCATTCAATTTAAAATATTCAACTTCAAAATTATTCTTCTCGTTTTCAACTTTACCAAAAGTTAATTTAAAATCTCCTAAAGCTTTTTGACCATAAGGAATTAAATTAATATCAGAACGTTTTCCTTTTGCAATGTTTGCAGCCTCAACTGCCCCACTATCATCAGCACAATAAATCAAATCACCATTTTTTGGAAGCTTACAAATATAATCAACAAAAGCATCTCTAATAGATTCATAAGTCGGGTAATAATCTTGATGATCAGGTTCAACACTTGTAAGAATAATTTTTTTAGGCTCAAAACTCATAAAATGACGCTGATACTCACAAGTTTCTGCAACAAAATATTTATTAGAATAATTTGCTTTCTCATTTTTAATTGAATCTGATGTAAAAGTACAACTATTTCCAAAAGAATTGATTATACTTCCTGCCAAAACTTGAACAGGCAAATTAAGTTCTTTTAAAATTGTTCCCGTTAAACCTGTCGTAGAAGTTTTCCCATGAACACCAGATATTCCACAAGAAAATGCTTTTTGGCTATAATTTCCTAAAGCTTGAGTATAAAGTAAACATGGAATATTTTTTTTAACGGCTGAAATCAAATCTGGATTATTATCAAGTTTATATGCAGATGAATAAACTACATATTGAATTTCATCTGTAATATTATCTTCTGAAAAAGGTAAAGCTTTAAGTCCAAGTTTTTCTAATATTTCATCTGTATAAAATCGTTCAGAAACATCACTTCCTGTAATTATAGCTCCTGCATGAAAAAATATTTCAACAAGAGCTGCCATTCCAGTTCCTTTGATTCCTACAAAATGAATGTGAACATTTTCTAAACTTTCTGGTAATTCTTTAATCATAAATATGATTATATCGATTTATTCAAAAAAAGTAAATTCACGCTATATTAGCAATTTTAGATGAATACAAATTTATCTAGATAGTTCTAAATAAATAGCATCTGCAATCCCAAAACCAGCATTCTTTGTTAAAGCTGTAGTATATTCATCATAAAGCATATCTTCATACATTTTTTGAGCAAAACTGTTTTCACCATTTGCTTTGGTAACAGTTTTGCGCATAGAATCAACCATCATTTTTACAAAAAATGATTCCAATTCCAATGATTTTTCGTACAATTCAGATGTTTTATCAATTGTTCGAGTTGTTCCTTTTGATGAATTAACAGCAAACCCAGAGGCTTTTGCGGTTTTATCTGCTTCAGATACATATTTTTTTGAAAAATCTGATGCAATATCTCCATTAAGGCGAGTACTATTTTTAATAACTTGATTCGATGAAATTTGAGGTGGAATATCAGATTTTTCATTTTCAGAATTATTTGAAACCGCAGCTTTTGCAGATTTTAGTAAATCCTCAAATCTATTTGATTGTTCACGCTGCATTGTATGAGTCATCATTGTTGATGTTTGTGTTAAATTTCCAAACCCTGTAATTCCTGTCATATATTCCTCCCAAATTCACCCTATTTTACATTAAAATTATCGCTTTAAGTTAGCAGCAACATTAAGCATTGAATCAGATGTTTGAATTGCTTTCGAATTAAATTCATAAGCTCTCTGAGCAACAATCATTTGAACCATTTCATTTACAACCGAAACATTCGACATTTCCAAAAACTTATGTTTAATAATTCCCATTCCATCAGCACCAGGACGAGAAGCTATAGCCTCGCCAGAAGCATTAGTTACTTTAAATAAACTATCACCCACTGCTTCTAACCCAACTTGGTTAGGAAATCGATATAAATCAAGTTGTCCAACATCTACTGGTGTATCATCTCCTGCAACTTTAACAGTTACACGACCATGATCTGTAATTGTCAAAGAATGAATATCAAATCCTTCAGGAAGAATAATTTCTGGCATTACACGAAGCCCTTGGGAAGTAACAAGTTGTCCTGTCATATCTACTTTTAATGCACCGTCACGAGTATATGCATAACTTCCATCATATTGCTGAACTCTTAAAAATCCTTCACCAACGATTGCCACATCTGTATCAACTCCAGTATTCTGTAATGAACCTTGTGTAAAAATTCTTTGAGTAGCAGCAACTTTAACACCTGCTCCCTGTTGAATTCCAACTGGAGTAACAGTATCTTCTGTAGCAGGAGTTCCCGCAAGTTTTAAATTCTGATAAATTAAATCTTCAAATTCAACGCGTTGCTGCTTAAAACCTGTAGTATTAACATTTGAAAGGTTATTTGAAATTGCATCAATATTTGATTGCTGCCCGTTCATTCCTGTAGCAGCTGTCCATAAACTTCTTACCATTTTTATCTCCTGTAAATCACTTTAAAAATTACCAATTTATACTATAAATTGGTAAAACTTTTCTTATCGTTGAACTGCAGCAACGCGATTCCACAATGTATTCATCATTGAATCTTCTGATTGTATTGTCTTTTGATTTGCTTCGTAAGCACGATTTACTTCAATCATACGAACCATTTCATTTACAACATTTACATTTGAAGTTTCCATATAATTTTGAATAAACTGAGGACGTTCATCCCCTTCTGCAATAAAAGCGGGTCCTGATATATCAGTTGCATTATAAAAACTATTTCCAGCTTTTTTTAAATATCTTTCATTTTCAAAACGAACACATTTAAATCTATCTACAACTTCATTATTTTTTGTTACGATAATTCCATCATCATTAACTTTGAATTTATCATCTTCAAGACGAATAATTCCATTTTCTCCAAGAACAGGATATCCATCTTTTGTTTCAAGGATTCCTTCTTTTCCAATCATAAAATTACCGTTTCGAGTATATCGTTCACCATCTGGAGTTTGAATAGCAAAAAATCCCTTACCGTGAAGAGCAAAATCTGTGGAAGTATTTGTTAAACGCAAAGAACCTTCAGAAAAATCGATAAAATTTTCATTTGTTTCACATCCTAGACCGACTTTTCCAATTATTGGAGCTGCATCTGCTGAACCAAAAGGATTTTCGTAGACACCATCAAAATCCTTTCTTCTTAGCAAAAGTTCACTAAAAGATTTAACAGAAGTCACATCTTTTTTATAACCGGCAGTATCAACATTTGCCAAGTTATTAGCAATAGTATCTAAGCGGTTTTGTTGAACATTCATACCGCTTGCACCTATGTACCATCCTCTTATCATAAAATATCCTCGTATTAGAAATTGTTACTTCTATTATCGGATTTTTACAATTTGAGTTTAGTTTTTATTATTCTGAATCAGAAAAAATTGGAAACAACTTCTTCATAATTTTTCCAACAAAAGAAATTGTAGGTCCTAGCATTATGCACATACAAACTGAACCTAACGCAGAACCTTGAATCCCTGTTTTTGAAAGCAAACCAGTTAATAAACCAATTCCTACTGCCAAAAAGTCAAAAAGTATTCTTATTAAAAAACTTGGAACATTTGGTAAAGCATTGCTAATAATTATTGGGCAAGCATCATATGGTGCAACTCCCAATTTTGAATTCATATAAACAGAACATGCAAATACAAATAAAATCAATGTTAAAACAAATATTAAAACAGTTACTCCAATCGAAGAATTTGCAATAAATGACGAAAAGCCTGTTAATTTCCAAATAAATCTAAAAAAATCAGCAATATATCCAATTAAAAACATATTAGCTAATGTTCCAAAACCAATCATTTGAGCACCAAAAAGTATTGTTATCACAAATAAAATCATATAATCAAAAACTTGAGAATTTCCTAAAGTCCACCCAAATAAATTTGCAACATTCAAATTCATAAAACTTGCAGGATCTGTTCCCCATCCAATTTCTATAAGAATAGATAAAGTAAGTCCCATAAACAAAATGGCTGTTAGCATAAAAACAAGCTTGGCAAAAAGATTTTTAACAATAAATTGCTTAAAAGTAAAATTAATTTTCATAAATATTATATTAGCCCATAAATAAAAAAGTTGCAATTTAAGAATTTCAGTTTTATAATGTTAGAAGATATTAAAAAATATTTATATAAATCTAAACAAACCTTGGAGGGTAAATATATGGCAAAAAAAATTGACAAAGCCCGTGTACTAAGTCTTATTCTCGGTGGAGGAAAAGGTACTCGCTTATATCCATTAACAAAAGAACGTTCAAAACCTGCTGTTTCATTCGGTGGAAAATATAGAATTGTAGATATTCCTATTTCAAACTGTATCAACTCTGGTTACAAGAAGATTTATCTTTTAACACAGTTCAACTCAGCATCATTACATTTACACATTAATAAATCATATAATTTTGATCGTTTTTCAAATGGATTTGTAGAAATACTTGCTGCTGAACAGACATTGGAACATTCTGGATGGTATGAGGGTACAGCCGATGCCGTTCGTAAGAATTTTATTCACTTTAAAACACAAAAACCAACTCATTACATCATTCTTTCTGGAGATCAACTCTATAGAATGGATTTAAATGAATTTATGAATAAACATATCGAAAGTGGAGCTGATGTTTCTATTGCAACAATCGCGGTAAACAGAAGTGATGCTTCTGGATTTGGAATTATGAAAATTGATGACAAATACAGAATTACAGAATTTATGGAAAAACCTGCTCCAGATATGAACATTGATGATTGGAAAATCCCAGAATCTTCTCGAGATCCGATGCTTCCAAAAGAAAAAGAATATCTTGCTTCAATGGGTATTTACATCTTCAATGCAGATACCATGGAAGAAGTTCTTAATAATGACAAACAAGACTTTGGTAAAGAAATTATTCCAATGGCCATTAAAAATAAAAAAATCAATTCTTATGTATTTGATGGTTACTGGGAAGATATTGGAACTATTAAGAGTTTCTACGAAGCAACTTTGGACTTAACAAATGTAACTCCACAATTCAATTTCTATGATGAAAGAGAACCAATCTTTACTCAAATGAGTAACTTACCACCTTGTAAATTAAATCATGCTGATATGACTGCAAGTCTTGCATGTGAAGGATGTGTAATTACAGATTCAATGATTACACACTCAGTAATTGGACTTCGTTCAATTATTGAATCAGGTACCGTACTTGATGGTGTTATCACAATGGGTGCTGACTTCTACGAAACAGAAGAAGAAAAATCTAAAAACAAAGAATCAAATATTCCAAATATGGGAATTGGACGCCATTGTCATATTTCTAAAACAATCATTGATAAAAATGCAAGAATCGGTGATAACTGTTCTATCAATGTAAGTGGCAAAAAATATGAAAATGGAGATTACGGAAACTTCTATGTTGCAGATGGAATTATCGTAATTCGAAAGAATGCTGTTATTCCAAGTGGAACAATAATCTAAAAATTTGATATTTCAAGATTCTAAATGCATCTACTCAATACATTGATGCAGTCTTTTTTAGAAATTGAATTACCATTAAAAAAAATCGGTCGATAAAAAGATAATCGGCCGATTTTTTTTGAACATATTTTAGAAAAAATTACATTCTTGCACGAATTCCTTCTAAAGATCCTTCAAAAGAAGTGTTTTTTAATTTAAAAACAAGTTCTCCTTTTTCATTATTTCCAATTGAAATTTCTGTATCAATCCAATCATCATTTTCTAAAACTTGAAACTTAGCTCCAAATTCTAAAGTTTCTAAATACTGTTCCTTTTCATGATCAACAATACAAAATTTTCCAACAGAATCATTAAAAGTTAATTCTCCATCGATTTTAAAATCACTCATTTTTCCATCCTTTTTTATTTTTCTTCTTGAGATAATTTTTCCACTCCATACTCTTCAAGCTTTCGGTGAAGTGTTTTTCTACCGATGCCCAAAAGTTCTGCAGTTTTTGTTTTATTATTTTTATTTTGTGCAAGAGTTTGCAAAATTATAATTTTTTCAGCCTCATCTAGCGTTACATTTGATGGAATATTTATCAAAGAATCGCTTGTAACTTTACTAATATTCGGAGGCAAATCCTCAAGCTTGATTTGATTTCCACTACAAATTACAACAGCACTTTCGATACAATTTCTTAACTCTCGAATATTTCCAGGCCAATCATAATTAAAAATAGCCGATTTTGCCTGAGAATCAATTGAAGTAATTTCTTTACCATTTTCCTTTGAAAACTCTTGAATAAATTTTGAAACCAATAAAGGAATATCTTCTTTTCTTTCACGAAGTGGTGGAACATGAATATGAATTACATTTAATCGATAATACAAATCTTCTCGGAATGTTCCTTTTTTAACTTCCTTCTCAAGATCACGATTTGTCGCAGCAATTACACGCACATCAACTTTAATAGTTTCTTGTCCGCCTACCCTTTCAAATTCTTTTTCTTGTAAAACACGCAAAATTTTTATTTGAACATTTTGATTAATTTCACCAATTTCATCTAAGAAAATTGAACTCTCATGTGCTAGCTCAAATCTACCTTTTACAAGAGAATCAGCCCCTGTAAAAGCTCCTTTTTCATGTCCAAATAATTCACTTTCTAACAAATTTTCACTTAAAGCAGCACAATGAACTTTTATGCAATGACGGTCCTTTCTTGGGGACAATTTATGAATTGCATCTGCAACAACTTCTTTTCCAACTCCACTTTCACCTGTAATTAAAACTGATGCTTTTGAAGAAGCAACCTTTTTTACAAGTTCAAACACTTTCTGCATCTCAGAACTTTTGCCAATTATATTCTCTAAAACATTTTTATTTTCAATTTCAGATTTTAACTGATTATGTTGCAAAGATAATTCTCTTGTACTAAGAGCTCGTTTTACAATCAAAGTAAGACGATCCAAATTTAATGGTTTTGTTAAAAAATCATAAGCACCATTTCTCATTGCATCGACTGCACTATCAATACTACCATGACCAGTAAGAACTATCACAGGAATTCCAGGACTCTCGCTTGATACTTTTCGCAAAACTTCTTCCCCTGTAATACCAGGCATTCTTAAATCAGTAATAACTAAATCTATATCACCTTTTGAAATTAAATCTAACCCTTGTTTACCATTTTCTGCAAGTTTTACATTATATCCTTCAAGCTCAAAATTTGCAGCAAGACCTTCTCTTATATTTTTTTCATCATCAATTATTAAAAGTGTAAACTTCATTTCCTATATATCCTTATGATTGATTAAAAGACAAAAGTTTTTTATCTAACTGTGGAATTGGTAAAGTAATAGTAAATTCGGTTCCTTCACCTTCAACAGACTTTACATTAATATCACCTGAAAATTCTTTAATAATTTTATAAACAGTTGTCAAGCCAAGACCTGTTCCAGTTGCCTTTGTTGTATAATATGGTTCAAAAATTTTTGCAAGTCTTGATTCTGAAATTCCAATTCCATTATCAGAAATTTTCAAAATATATTTATCATGACTAATTTGTGATGAAATTTTTAAAATTCCTTTTTGAATATTATGCAAATTTTCATTTATTGCATAAATTGAATTTTGAGATAAATTGATCACAACATCTTTAAAAAGTTTTTCATCAAGTAACAGTCTAATATCATCAGTAGAAAGAGAAATATCAAGAGTAATATTTTCTTTTTCAAATTCAGGCTTAAAAAAGTCCATTATTTTTTTGATCAATCGATTTGGATAAAGTAATTCAAGTTTTGCACTTACAGGCCTAACAGCAAAAAGAAAATCTACAACACTTTTATTTAAATTATCAATTTCTTCATTAACAACATTTAAATAATTTTCTAAAAATTTTTCATCTGGAAGTTGATTATTTTCCTTACGAGCTTTAGAAATTGCTTTTTGTAAAAGTTGAATATGAATACTAATCGCACCTAAAGGATTTTTTATTTCATGAGCAACACTTGCTGCAACATTTGTAAGACTTGCAAGATGCTCCATTCGATGTAATAATATTTCTTGATTTCTCTTATCAGTAATATCACGAATAACAACTGTATTTCCAACAACTTCATCTTTGCAAATGAACGGCATAACTGAAATAGACAAAAATCTAATAGTTCCACTTAAAGTTGAAACTGTAAATTCTTCAGAAACATTAGTACTATTTTTTTCATAACATTTTTTAAAAAAATCAGAAATATCTTTATCTTTTACAATTTCAAAAAGTTTTTCTTTTGAATTTTCATTTGGACTTGTTGAAAATAAAATATATCGCTCTGAAGCTTTATTAGAAAATCTTGGTTTCCATTCATTATCTACAATTAAAATTCCTGAAGTTAAAGATTCAATAATTGAAAATAACATTTCATTATCTAAACTCATTGATTCAAATAAACTTTGAATTTGAGATTCTGAAAACTTAGAAATTTTATCTGATATTCTACTATAATTTATCATAAGCTTCTTTTAAGGCATTATCATTTTGTTTATTAATTAATGCAATTTCTTTTACTAATTCTTCTAAACTCGACAAAATATTTTGATTATAAACTGTTACATTATTCCATGTATTTTTAATCGCTTGCGTACAAAGAGAACTTGCAAAAGTCCCTTTACTCGTAAAAAAAGCAGTTTTCTGAATTGAATACAAATGATCCAAAAACAATCTAAATAAAATTCGAGGATCAAACTTATTACAATTTTTAATCAAGTCATCAATATTTGGAATTTGACCATTTATAATTTCACAATAAAACTCTTCTGAATACTTTTTTATTAACTCTGGACTAATTGTCAAAAAAGTTTGTAAATATTGTTCAATTGAACCATTAAATTTTTCATGATAAACACGATCAATAATCTCACTACTTTGGACATCATTTCTTGGACCAAAATTATATGTTCTAACTCGTGACAAAATTGTAGGCATCACGGAATTTCTTTTTGAAGTAGTTAAAATAAAAACTGTATTTTCAGGTGGTTCTTCAAGAATTTTTAATAAAGCGTTTCGAACACCTTCTAACATTCGTTCAGCTTTTTCAATTATAACTACTTTTTTTCCTTCAGCCAACGCAATATGGGCCCAAGAAGAAAGATTTCGAATATGAGAAATTGAAATTGAATCATACATTAAATCTTGCTCTAAAGAAATTGCTTCCTTTTCGATTTTATCACAGAGTTTAGTTAGTGGATCAAAATCGCAAAGTTCACGAGGAGGATCGATTTCTTCTAAAAGTTCATCAATAGATTGAATGTAATTTGATATTTTTGAAAGTTTATCACTATCTTGCCATAACACAGGATTAAAACGCATTGTTAATTTTCTAACACTTCGAACAAAAAGATAGCGAGCTGCATCTAAATGGGAATTAGTAATTACAGCATTTAAAAAAGTTTTTTTACTAGCAGAAATTTCTAAACTACAATCTCTAGGTCCAAGCAAAATCGTATTGGAATTAACAAGAGCTTTATGTTGTAAACAAGATGAACAAGTACAAGTCCATTTACCTTTTGGTTTTCCTTTACATGATAAAATTCTTGAAGTTTCAAGTGCACAAGTTAATTTTCCACAAGAATCTGGTCCAGAAAATAAAATTGAACCTGGTAGTTTATCGCTACGAATATCTTCACTTAACAGAGAATCTACACTTTGATACAAAAGATTATCATACATTAAGCATTCACCGTAATTTTAGATACACTAGAATTTAATAAATCTTCTAAAAATTTATATAAAAAGCTTGATTGTCTAAAATTTTCAGAATCAAACCATGGTTGTAAAACTATCAGCAAAAAGAAAAATAAAAATACACAAAAAACACCTTCGATAGCACCAAAACCAAATCCTAAACAATGGTCCAAACTTTTTAAAATTGTTCCTGAAAAAATTGATTTAAGTGCCATTTGAATAATTTTCATAAATAAAAATACAATGATAAATAAAAGTAAAAATGATAAAACTCTTGCAAGAGTTTCATTCATAGACTTAGCTAAATGAGGTTGCAAATATGGAGTAAGAAAAAAAGCAAGATATCCACCAATTACAAATGAACCAAGTCCAAAAACTTCGTCTAAAAATCCATTTATTGCTGCACGAATACAAATTACAAAAATTATTACAAATAAAATAATGTCAATAATAGAAAAGGGCATTTATTTCTCCAATTCAGTTAAAATATAATCATTAAAAATCAAACTTGCAATTATAAAAGCACTTCGTTCTTTAGGAAGCATTTCTTTACAAGCACCTGAAAAAAGTTTTCGTTTTTTTACATCAAGCATAGAAGACAAAGCATTCTTTAGAGAATTTGAATTTGCATATTCACCTTGAAGAACAATTGCTGCTCCTTTCTTTTCGAAAAAATCTGCATTATCAACTTGATCACCTCGAGTACCACTTCCGCACAATGGTACTAAAATCATCGGTTTTTTAAGAACTGTACATTCCCATAAGCTATTTGCACCTGCTCTTGAAAGAATAACATCAGCATAATCAATCACATGAGGCATTTGTTCATAAATAAAAGGAAATTGCCTATAACTACTTTTTATAGAATCTGGAATTGACTCAAAATCTTTTTGATGTTTATCTCCTGTCTGGTGAACTACATAAAATTTTTCACAAATCCATTCAATATTTTCAAATACTAAATCATTAATTTGTTTTGCACCCAAACTTCCACCCATTACAAAAAGTACAGGTTTGGATTTTTTTGAATAATTAAAATTGACAAAATCTTTTCCAATTTTGCTATCAGTTGAATAGAACACAGGCCGAACAGGATTTCCTGTAACAACAGTTTTATTAATTAAATCAGAAGAAATAAATTCTTTTGTTTCTTCATAGGATAATAAAATTTTTGATGCAAAACGACTATTTATTTTAGTAGCCAAACCTGGAGTAAAATCGCATTCATGTGTACAAACAGGAATCTTAAGTAATTTTGCAGCAAAACATGGAGGAACACTTACAAATCCGCCTTTACTAAATAAAACAACAGGTTTATTTTTAATCAAAACAAAAAATGAAGCTATACAACCACCTATTATTTTAAATATATCTGTAAAATTCTTAAATGAAAAATATCTACGCAATTTTCCAGATGGGATGCCATAAAATTGATTTACAGAAAGTTGTGAATTCATATTTAAACTGTTTTCTACAATTTTTCTATCCATCCCTTTTGAACTGCCAAGCCAAATTAAATTAATATCAATATTTTTTTCTTCACATATTTTTTTTAATTCATCTGCAATTGCAAGTCCTGGATAAATATGTCCTCCAGTTCCTCCTCCTGCAAAAGCTACTGTAATTTTATTATTTTTAATTAATTTTTTTTTCATTGTACATTCCTTTATTCTTTATGGAATTTTTTTAGAACATCTACTAAATCAGTACGCCCAAATAATTTTGCATATTCATAAGCAGACATTCCCATTTGATCTTTAATATCAGGGTCAGCACCGGCTTCAACAAGTAATTTACAAATTTCAACTTTTCCTGCTCCAACTGCAAGAACTAAAACAGATTGCCCATCACGACTTATATAATTTAAATTTGCATTACGCTCGATTAAAATTTTACAGATTTCGTAATTATTTTTCCAAACAGCATCCATCACTCCAGAATAACCACGATCATTTGAAACTGCATCTATATCAGCATCTAAAGATAACAACCAATTTACACATTCAATTTGTTCTGAACGAATTGCAACATTTAACATTGGAGTTCCTTCTTTTGTGCGACAATTTATATCAATTCCGGCATCAATAAATTTTTGACAAATTTCTCGATTATCTTTTGAAATATATTCAGCAAAACAATCTGCGGTAAAAGGGATCCCTTCATTAAATAAAAAAGAAAAAGCTTGGGATGATTTATCTTCATTAATGAGATCTTCAATGTGATTTTCAATTTTATCAATTAAAAGCTTTGTACTTGCAAAAATATATGCGTTTTTAAAAAATTTCATACAAGAAGACCATTCATTTTTTAATGAATAAATTTTCTTTGCGTTCGAAATTAAAAATCCGTAATAAAAAGAAATTTTATCATTTACGAGTAAGTTATTATCTAAAAGAACACAATGTGTTGAATTTTTTACAATAAAGTTAATATTTTCATCTTCTAAGTTAGTAATTTTTTCAACAGGAAGGATATCCGATTCTAATGAATATTTTTCTAATTTTTGTTTTATAGTAATAGCGTCAGATTTTAAATCATCACGATACAAAATTAACCATTTCATGGGAATAATTATATTCTAAAAAACTCAATATATCAAGTTGCGCGTAAATTACCTTTCTAGTAATGAGCTCGATTCTTGCGCGCAACACGAGTTTCTAGCTGAAACTCTATGTCTGTCATATTTTTAACATCAAGTTGCGCGTAAATTACCTTAGATTCCTTTAGCATCTTATTCTTGCGGGCAACACGAGTTTCTAGCTGAAACTCTATGTCTATCATATTTTTAACATCTTGTTGCGCGTAAATTACCTTTCTAGTAATGAGCTCAATTCTTGCGCGCAACACGAGTTTCTAGCTGAAACTCTATGTCTATCTTATTTTTAACATCTAGTTACGCGTAAATTACCTTTCTAGTAATGAGCTCAATTCTTGCGCGCAACTTTTGGAAAAGCAATTTAAAACAAAAAAAACCGAAAACATATCGTTTTCGGCTTTGCCATGGGTCAGAATCGAACTGACGACATACGGATTTTCAGTCCGGCGCTCTACCAACTGAGCTACCACGGCTTGATGTTTAATACTATATATTTTTTTAAAATTATTGTCAAGTATTTTAACTTTTTTTTTAATAAATTTTATAAAAAGTTGCTTAAAATCATTTTTTTAATGTATACTATATTCATTAGTAAAAATATTACTAAACTAAAAAAATTACATTTTAAGGAGATGTTTATTTATGAAAAAAAGAATCATACTAATTTTAACATCAATTTTTATTTCAACTGGCTCTTTTGTATTTTCTCAAAATGCAGTAAACACTATGAATTCGCACATGGAAGATTTTACAACTACATTAAATAATGTAATTCCGAATACTTTAACAGGGAATAATGTTTATTCAAATGCTTGGATTGGAAAATTCTTTCCTTCTCTTCCAATGCACTTTTCAATTGGTGTTGAAGGTGGACTCACAAAATTAGATACTTCATCATTAAGTGAAGCTGGAAAAATGGTACAAATTAAAAATATTCCAAACTCACTTTTCTTTCCGACTCTTGCTCTAAATGCAAAAATCGGAGGATTATTTTTACCATTTGATGTTGGTCTTTCATTTATGACTCTTGATTCTAATAAATTGAACATTTTAAAAGACAGTGTTGATTTAAATTATTTTACAATCGGAGGAAATGTTCGATATTGTATCATTAAAGACAAACTTCTTTTACCAGAAGTATCTGTTGGTGTTGGGTATTATTATTCAAAAGGTGATATTGGAAAATCAACTTCTCTTTATGGTGTAAATGTTGGATACGATACGAAAGTTTTTTTAGGTGAAATTCAAGCATCTAAAAAAATTGTTTTTATCACGCCGTTTATTGGATTTAGAGCAGTTTTCTCTAAATCAGAAAGTGATTATAATTGGAAAGCAGGAGGTTCTGGCTTAGACGGAGTACTTAACGGAAGTGGAAGTATTTCACATACTTATGAAGATTCATTTATTCCTCAAGTATTCGGAGGAGTCGGGATTGGACTTGCATTATTCCAGTTAGATATTAATGGAAGTTGGGATTTTGCTAATTCAATTTGGAACTTTGGAGCAAGTTTTAGATTCAAATTATAATTATACCTAAAATATTTCTTTCATAAAAAAGGCTATCCTTTGAACTTTACTAATAAAGTTTAGGATAGCCTTTTAATCTATATTAAACTAGTCTTAAATAGTTATAACTAGCGTTTCAAACTTAATACAGTTTCAAGCATTGTATCTGAAGTCTGAATTGTTTTAGCGTTTGACTGGAATCCACGCTGTGTTGTAATCATATCTGTAAACTGTTCAGTCAAGTCAACATTTGACATTTCCAATGTTCCAGCTAATAATTTTCCTTTGCCTGCAATTCCACTTTCGCCAATATTTGCAAGCCCAGAGTTATTTGATTCAACATAAGTGTTTTCACCAGCTTTTTCAAGACCACCTTGGTTTGTAAATGTCGCCATTGCAATTTGTCCAATTTTACGGTTTGTTCCGTTTGAATAAACACCAGTAATTATTCCACTTGAATCAATCTTAAAATTATCAAGATATCCCATTGTATATCCATCTTGATAGAAAGCTTTTGTTGAACTCTGAGAAGCACTCTGTGTTACAGTATTTCTTTGGCTTCCAATTGTACCAAGATTAATATTTAAAGTCTGACGATATGGATTTCCATCTTCATCAGGATTTGCATCAGGAACTGTAAATGATGCTTGAAGTACAATTTCACCTTCTGGATTAGTTAAGTTACCTGCACTATCAGTTACCGACTGTAAAGTTCCGTGATTATCAAAATTAATAAGGAATGAATTTTCAACTCCATCTGTTGTTCCAAGCCCAATTCTTGTCTGAGTAAAATCTGCATTTTCTGGGTCAACTTGAACTGTTGCACGCCACTGGTTTGGATTACCTACGACACGAGTAAACGAAACTGCAAGAAGGTGTTCATTTCCGAAACTATCATAAATTTTAAATTCTGTGTTCCATGTCCCTTTTGCAATATCAGCTTCTGATGCCCCTTCAAGAATTTCTGGAGTATTTTTATTTAAGTTACATGCAAAGTTTACATTTTCTGTTGCATGAGCAGGATCTTTTGAACCAAGTGGAATAACTAAATCTGTAGGTGTAGCTGCTGTTTGAATAATTTGTTCACCATTTAATTCACGAGCCATCCAACCTTGTACACGCAAACCATTTGCAGGATTTACAAGTGTTCCATCTCTATCTACACTAAATGCACCAGCTCTTGAATAAAATGTTTCTTCTCCATTTTTCAAAACAAAGAAACCATTTCCTTGAATTGCAATATCAGTTGATACGCCAGTTGATTGTAAATTACCCTGTGTAAAAATTGTATTGATAGCTGCAACCTGTACACCAAGTCCAACTTCTTTTGGGTTAACACCACCAACTTCAGTTGTAGGAGCTGCTGCACCAGAAAGTTGCTGAGAAATCATGTCCTGAAAATCAACACGACCTTTTTTAAAACCTGTTGTGTTTACGTTTGCAACGTTGTTACCAATTACATCCATTTTTGTCTGATGATTCTGCATACCAGATACACCAGAATAAAGTGATCTCATCATATAGCTACCCTCTTATTAGTTTCCGTATACTGCGTTAATATGTTCTAAACTATAATAGTTTCCATTTACAAGAACTTGTGGCTTTTCACCTCTTGTAACACTTTCAACTACACCAGTAATTTTGTCACTACCAATTTCAATATCAACAGTTTTTCCAAGTGTTGAAACTGCATCATTGTTATTCATCAATGATGCCATTCTATCAAAACCATTGGCCATATTATTCATCTGTTCAAGAGATGAGAACTGAGCCATCTGCGCAATAAACGCAGTATTGTCCATTGGATTTGTTGGATCCTGATGCGAAAGTTGAGTAATTAAAAGTTTAAGAAAATCGTCTTTTCCTAACTCTTGACTTGCTTTTCTTCCGTTGACTGTATTCTGTTTATTAAATCTGTCAACTTCTAATTGAGTTTCAAGAACTTCTTGTGCACTCATTTTTCCCATAACTTGCATCATTCACCCCTTTTTTTATGCAACAAAATTAATCGAATAATTTCGAATATCAGTATTAATATCGGAATTATTTTCTTCAACTAAACCATTTTCTAAAACAAAATTCTCATAAGCTTTTTCAATTTGCTGAGCATTATGCTGTGGTTGATGTTGACTTCCATTAGAAAAACCTTGACCATGATTTGAATAAGCAACATCAAAATTTGCTGCATCAAAACCATTTTCAATAAAAGCATTTCTAAGATTATCTTGTGTTGAATTAAACGCTTTAAATGCTTCTTGACTTGATACTAAAATTTTTCCTGTAATAACCTTATCGGATAATTCCAAACTAATCTTAACATTTCCCAAACTTTCTGGATGAAGAATAAGATCAATTTTTCCCATATTGTTATCTTTTAAAACTATCTTTCCAGCTTTTACAAAATCAATTGCATTTTCTGAAATTTGATTTTCTAACATTGCTTGGAAAGTTGAACTTACACTACTTGCAGATTGATTATCCAAAGATAAAATATTCTTTTCCGCTGTATTTGTTAAGTCCATTGTAACTTGAACAGAATCTTTTGAAGTTTGTTTTACAGATGTAACAAAATCAGATTTATCAATTTCTTTAGTATTATTTTTCTCTGTTCTTAAATCTGTCACAGAAATAACATCAGAAAGTTTTTTCTGATCTTTTTTAACTTTTACCTGTTTTGCATCAAAAGATCTTAATAAATTTTTAGCATCATCATTTTTTTCAAAATTTACTT
>JAZUSR010000022.1:0-8625 GCA_045606765.1 Treponema sp. | reverse complement strand
TTCATTTAAAAATTTTTCTTTATTCAAAAAAAATGAAAAATCTGTAGTATTAAGTTTAATGGCAATTCAAATTTACATTCCCGTTACCACTTTTTTATTATTTTACAATTTTGAAAAAACTCAATCACCGATAATTATTCTTTTTGGACTTTTTCTTTTTGGAATGCAATTAGAAATTTCTAAACTTTTAATTGGAATATTAGGATTAAAAAACAGCTATTCTGATTTTCACTTATTTTTGGCAAATCTAGCCTTTTTGGGAAAATTAATTTCTATAATGTCACTTTTTTTAATTTCAGCGTATTCAAAAGAAACTCAAAAATTAAATATCGAAATCGATATAATTGTATTACTTGCAATTTGTATTTTTGCTACATTTTACATTCCATTTAACACTTTTGCTGCAACCAATACTTTTGGATTGCGTCCAGGATATTTGCGATTAGTCCTAATTCTTTTTTCGATAATAACAATTCTTACGATTATCACTTTTATTTTTACTTACAAAGAAACTGAAAATATTCTTTTTATAAAATTATTATTCAGTTATTTACCGATTTTAGCAGGAAATGTTCTAACAACAGAAACAAATATTTTTATACTTATTATTTTGGGAATAATTTTTCTCTATGGAGGAACATATTACCTTTTTAAGTTTACGCACAAACTTTATTCTTGGGATTAAAAATTTTACAAAACAAATTGAGAACAAAAAGACAAAATAACAGGAATAACAAGATTATCAAAATCTTTAAGAGGAATCGCTTCTATTAACATTCCTAAAATTGCAATAACAAGACTTGCAAAAACGTTTTTAGAAACAAAAAATGTTGAACAAAAAATTGCAGCAAAACAACTAAGAGAACCTTCAACTGTCTTTCCATTCGAAAAAGGAATATGAATTTTACCAAATAATTTTCCACACAAACTTGCAATTCCATCACCAAAAGCAAGAGCAAAAATCCCTATCGAATAAAATGGATTTTTAAAAAATAAACTTGATAACAAAATTCCAACTACCAAAGTTACAGGCCCCAAAACAAATTTACCATCATCTCTTTTTCTTGCTGCAATATTTGTAATACTAGAAATTATTGGAATACAAATTCCTCTTAAGCGTAAAACTTCACTAATTGAATAAAACAACAAAGCAAATAAAAGCAAAACTTCAGTTAAAACATAAAATCGAGAGAGAAAAAAAGGTACAAATGCAGTACAAAGATGAATACTTTTTCTAAATAATTCTTTATAAATATAATTTACATAATTACGACGAAAAATTCCTTTATACGGACAAAACAATTTCAAATTAACCTCTTCGGTTTATTCTAAACCCTTTTCATTTTGCATAATTCTAGGAATATCTGTATAAATAGCAGGTTCAAATGTTGAAACTGGATTTATAATATATTTTAAATTCTGTTCGGCAAGATTTGTTCCAGGAAGTCTTACCATTGTAACAGGATTTCTTGTAAATGAGTCCCAAGCTCTCAAAGATTCTTGTAAATTATTCATACTCTGTCCATTGAGATTACTATTCCCTGTTTCTCTAGCAATTCTAAATTGTCCAACACCAATATTATTTGTTGCTTTTAAATACATATCAACTAAATAAGTATCTTCTTCATTTATCTGTGGCAAAATAATATCTTTCTTTTCAATTTCAAAATCCAACAATTCAATTAACCTTTGATAATAACCAACACTTGCAAAATTATCATCTTTAAGTGACAAAGAATTTCCTAAAGCAAGCATAAGATTTAAATCACTATCTTTATCTTTTGAAGCAACTAAAAAATGATTTACAGCATCTTCGTAATCTTCAGTTCTGTAATTAATATAACCAAGTTTATATCGAATACTTGAATTGTCATTTTTATTATTTATTGAATTGACATAATTTCTTTCGGCATTATCCAAATCTCCAGAAATAAAATAATCAATATCAGCTAAATCTGCATAAGTAATTCCAACATTCTTATCACTTTCAAATCCATTCAATTGATTTTTCTCTTCAAATAAATTAATTCCTTTTATAAAATTTTCTTTTGCTCTAAGGTATTCCCTTTGATCAATATATCGTTCACCCAAAAGTCTATATGAATTAATATATTTATAAATATCACGCTTTTTCAAAGTAACTGCTTTATCAAAAAGAGCTATTGTTTTATCTAATTCAGGAATAGCTCGCTCTTTATTTGCAGAATTGATAAAATATCTTGCCATGTTATAACGAGAGATAGGATTTTCAGGAGATTTTTTTATAGCACGAATTAACATACTATACACATCTTCAATTGACGCTCTCAAATATTCTTCGCTAGGAATTAAATTACCATAAAGTTTATCCATTAAGTAACCAGACATTTCTGTCCATTCATCACCAGTTAAAGAATTTTCTTCAGGGTAAAATAATTCTTTATACGAAAGGACATCTTTAAGTTTATCAGTTCGTACACTGTACACCATCAAACGGGCATCTATTTCTTTTGGAGGTTTAGGGAACTGTTTTAAATAAGAATATTGCTCAAAAGCTTCTTCAAATTTTGCAGGATCAGTTTCTGTTCCCCATTCAAGAAAAATATCGCCTAATAAAAGCATTGCATCCACATCATTAATATGATAATCAAGAATTTCACGCCTAACAATTTCTTCTGCCCGAGGATAATTTGCAAGATCATCCAATTGCATTCGAGCATATTCCATTCCACCTTGTTTATCATGATTAAATCGACTTAAAATATTTTTATACATCAATTCAGCACGATCAAATTGCTTGTGTGAACGGTACGCTCTTGCATATTTAAAAAACCATTTTTTCTTTTGCTTTATTTTTAGAGCTTCGTTAAACTTAGATTCACTTTGAGGATATTCATTTAGTTCAATAAGATTATATCCTTCTTTATAAATAATTTCAGCACGAATTGGATTAACAATATATTCAACAGTTAAATATGCTGAACATAATCCAACCATTAAAACTATTATTCCTAAGATTGCAGCTGGAATAATTTTATTTTTTAACTGATATTGTAAAGAAGCTTTATACGCTTCAAATTCCTCAGCAGTTCGTCGTTCAAAATCTCGAGGAACAGGTAACTGAATGTCTAACATTTTTTCAAGATGAGATGCTAATTGTCTTGCAGGAACCCGTTTCAAAATCTTTTCAATAATTTCAAAAATAACATCATCTGTAAATTCATTTTTTACAATTAGTTCTTCAACAACAAGTCGAACATTTAAAGGATAATATTTTAAATTTGTTTTGAACTTTTCGTATTCAACATCAGTTAATGAATTTTTTGTTCGAACTTCTGGCTCTAAAGAAAGTTGTGATTTTATTCTACCATTTTCATCAAAAGGATTTGCATCAATATCAGTATAACCGGCAATTTCAAAATCCGATTCCATTGCTCCCTGAGAATCAAGTTCAAAATCAGAAGCGCCATTCAACTGACTGTCAGTGTCAATAATATTAAAATCTGACATTGAAGAAGAATCAGTTTCATTAAATTGAACATCATCCATTTCTGAAGTATCGAATACTTCTGTTGAAATTTGGGCCTCTTGATTTAAATTACTTAAAATATCTGAACTATCTTCATTAATATCAGAGTCAGAAAAATTATGTTCCATCGATGAATCATCAAAGGAGTCCTCTATATTAAATCCATTTGAAAAATCTTTTCCAAAGTTATCATCGTTAGAACTTTCATTTAAAGCATCTGAACCAAAATTATTGTCGTTATTAATTTCATTCGAAGTTTCTAATCCAACTCCCTCATCAGCTGAAAGATTCTCAGAATCAAAATTAATATCACCGAAATCAGAATCTAAAGAAAAATCCTCAGTAGAATTTTCAGCATTATTACCATCAGAAAAATCATCTAAGCCACTTGTATCAATGTCGCCAAAATCAAATCCAGAAGAAAAATCACTTGTTCCAAAATCGACATTTTCATTTTCAGTAGAATTGTCTACATTTTCTTTCATCGATTCATTATTAACTTCAGAAGATTCTTTATTTTCAAAAGAAGTTGACTTTTTATTTAGTAATTTTTCTAATTTATTTTCTGGCGAATCTTTATCTACAAATTCATTAAATTCATCAGGGATGTCCATTGTTAAATCAATAACATCATTAGAATCAAAATCATCTTCAAAAGATTGACTATCACCTAACGAATCATTTTTAGAATCTTCGAAAGAATCTGTTAAGTTTTCTAACAAATCAGTATCTATTGATGAATTTAATTCCCCTTGTTCACCACTTGATAAACTATCTAATTCAAAAACTTCTTCTACTGGCTCTGGGTTAGAAGGCTTAAGTAAATCATCAAGACTCATATCTGCCAATATAGGCTCTTCTTTTTTAGGAGGAATTTTAGGTTCTTCAAAAGCCGACAAATCTGGCATTTCAGAACCAATATCATTTATAGGATTTAAAAGTCCAGATAAATCAGGTTCTTCTATAGATGAAGAGGATTTTGTAGTATCTGATAGAGAATTATTTTCTAAATTTAAACTTTCGACAGAATCATCATTTAAATTTTCCGAAACCTCAACAGTTTCTTTTTCAGGCATTCCTAAAACAAAATCATCAGAGTCATCAATGTCTTGTACAGAAGATGGAATTTTTGCCACAACAGGTTTTTCACCACGTTCAGCACGAAGTTTAGGTTCGTTTCCTAATCGTAAAACATCTTCACTTAATTTTCTTAATTGACTTAAACCCGGCATAAATTAATATTCTTTCCCCAAAAAATCAATAAAATTATGCGTCATTTTAAAAACTATAATTTCAATATATTATATCATAGTTTTATATGTTTTGTCATTTATTTAATTCAAATATTTAAAAATTAATTTTTAACATAAGTAATTAGTTTTAGAAATCTCATCTATTATTTTTGAAATAATTGAAAAAGAAACAGGTGTTAAAGTTGTAATATTATCATATTGCGTATGAAAATATTTCCATGTAAGAGGAATAGATTCTCGAAGAATATATTCAGGCTGTGATTTATTTGGAACATCTTCAAGTTTTCGATTAAGAACAGATTCTTTAAGACCAGGAATTCTTTTTAAATTACTCATATAATTTGCAACTTCGTCCTTAGGAAGCATTGTAATTAACACCGCAGGAATTCCATTTGCAATAAATCCTGCATTATCACTAAAAGAAGTGGGGAGAATCATATTATTATATGGTGAATAATTTGAAATAATAGAATTTGTATTAGAAACCAAATTCATATATTTTCGATAAAAACTAACATCAACATTTTTTGGAAATTCAATTTCTGAAATTACAGGAACTTCTCCTCGACCAACGCAATCAAAAACAAAAACCTCACCGTCAATAGAATTAAGTTCCTTGAGCCTTTTTGCAAGTGAAAACGCTCCCTGCTCTAAAACACCAAAGCGACCATCTTCTTCTCCATCTGTAAAAATAATTCGTGTATTATGAACAAAATCTGAAGTTGATAGTCGCTTAGCAGCCTCGATTAATGCAAAAACTCCAGAAGTATTATCATTTGCACCAGTTGAAGAAGGTACTCTATCATAATGAGCTACAAGAGTTTTAATTTTAAATCTAGTATTATAATTATTTTTTGAAAAATCTACATAAATATGACTTTTTCCATCAATAACTATTGAACTAGAATTTATCCCATAGCTTAAAAGCTTTTCTTGAATAAATTCTTTTCGATTGCAATCAGGCTGCAAAAAATCAATAAAATCTGGTGGTAAAGCCATATTTACTCCATTTTACTTTTGAATTACTTTTTTAGTTTCTTAGTAAGTGAAACATTTATCCATCTATAAATAATTGCACCAATCAAAACACACAATATTACACAAACTGCAAAAATTGCAAGATTATAATTATGATATTTGAAAATTGGCTTATTTCCTTTTTCAATAAAGAATGCGAAACTAAATAAAACTAATTCTTGAATCAAATAAACTTCAAGACTTGCCTTTCCAAAGAAATTATAAAATTTGTTTTTAACAAAAACTTTTTTCATTAAAAGGGCAACAAATAGAATTGTCATAACAACTTGGAATCCTTGAATAATATAACAAATCGATTTTTCCTTCATTCCTAAGTTTCCGCCAAATTCTGTCCAATATGAAATATTTTTAAGTGCATAATTTCCAACGAAAGTGATAGCAATAAATGAAATAGTTGTAATTACAAAACACGATAAATAATTTTTTTCTACATATTCAGTAAGAGCTTTTTCATTTTTAGCAATAAATACTCCAACAAAAAAACCGATTGTAGAATTTACCCACCATTCACCTTCAAACAAAAGAGCACATGGGCGCTTCCACCATGGGGCTTTACCAAAAGCACTAGGATTTTTCCACCAACCATCGTCTCCAATATACCAAGGAAAATGATTTAAGAAAATGAACAATGCACCTTGCGCAATAATCACTAAAAACAAAATTAAAAGACCATGCTTTCTTAATTTTTCATTTTTAAAAACAAAATAGAATGCAATGTACATAATTATAATTACATAAACATACCAGCTTTGAGAATTTATCATAGTCAAACCTGTTAATTTACAAATCCACTGGTCAATAGAAAAATTTTCCTGTCGAATCAAATAAAAAATTGCATAAATACCAACCATCACATAATAAGAAATTACAATTGGTAAAACACGTTTTTTTAGAAAACCTTTTAAATAATTTTCTTTAGTTGAAAAACTTTTATAAAGTCCATATCCTGAACAAAAAAAGAACACTCCTACAAATAAAAATCCAATATGTTCAAAAATTGGAATTGTCTTAGTTTGCTGAAAAGCAGCCTTTTGTGAAATATGATGAAGAATAACACAAATTGCCATAAGACCTTTTAAAGATGTCATAGCATCTAAAGAAAGAGAATCCTCTCTTAATTTATTTTTTGGAGCAATTTGAATTCCGACTAAAACAGAAATCAACAAAATTGAATAAACAACAATATTAATGTAATTCATTTATTAATAAACCTCAATAATCAGTATGAATCTATTTTAACAGAGATTTTCAATTTTTCAAGAGAAACTAAAAGTAAATAAATTTTCACTTTTTTTTAAAACTTAACTTACATTTGTTCCAGTCTTACAAAAAATTATAAATCGAAAATTAAATACTTCTTTAAAACAAAAAAGCCCTCGAGATTTCCCGAGAGCTTCTTTTTTCAGATTACGCTATAATTAGCAGTTTTCGCTGAAATATTTGATAGTTCTTACCATCTGTGATGTGTATGAGTTTTCGTTGTCATACCAAGAAACAACTTGTACTTGATATGTGTCATCGTCGATTTTAGAAACCATTGTTTGTGTAGCATCAAAGAGTGAACCAAATTTCATACCGATGATGTCAGAAGAAACGATTTCTTCTTCACAGTATCCGTAAGATTCTGTGCTAGCTGCTTTCATTGCAGCATTAATTCCTTCTTTTGTTACGTCTTTACCTTTAACTACAGCAACTAAGATTGTTGTTGAACCTGTAGGTGTTGGAACACGCTGAGCTGAACCAATTAATTTTCCGTTCAATTCAGGAATTACTAAACCAATAGCTTTAGCAGCACCTGTTGAGTTTGGAACGATGTTAGCTGCCCCAGCACGAGCACGGCGGAGATCACCTTTTCTCTGTGGACCGTCAAGAATCATCTGGTCACCTGTGTAAGCGTGAATTGTAGACATAATACCAGATTGAATAGCAGCATAGTCATTCAAAGCTTTAGCCATTGGAGCCAAACAGTTTGTTGTACAAGAAGCTGCAGAAATGATATTGTCATTTTTTGTTAATGTTTTGTGGTTTACATTGTAAACGATTGTTGGTAAGTCGTTTCCAGCTGGAGCTGAAATAACTACTTTACGAGCACCTGCATTGATGTGTGCTTGTGATTTTTCTTTTGATACATAGAAACCTGTACATTCAAGTACAACGTCTACTTTCAATGCACCCCAAGGACAGTTGTTTGCATCTGCTTCTTTGTAGATTTTGATTTCTTTTCCATCAACGATGATAGAATCTTCTGTAGCTTCTACAGTGTGTTTTCCTTCACCAAATTTACCACAGAATCCACCTTGTGCTGTATCATATTTAAGAAGGTGAGCAAGCATTTTTGGGCTTGTTAAATCGTTGATTGCAACTACTTCATATCCGTCTGCATCAAACATTTGACGGAAAGCCAAACGACCAATACGGCCAAAACCATTAATAGCAACTTTAACTGCCATGTTTATCTCCTAAAAAAAATCAATAAACAACATTTATCAATTTTTTTATGTTATTTCCAATTTTTTTCTGAATACAGACAAACTGAAAATAACGGTGTATATAAAGTTTGCAACGCAAACTTTTTAAAGATAAAAACTAGCGATTTTATTGGCCGTTTTTATCTTAACGCCAAAATTTATAGTATAATACGATGAATATTGTATTTTTATTAAAATAAAAAGTCAAGGGCGGCGCGTAAATTACTTTTCAAATAACAATTTCTTTTCTACCGCGCCGTCGGAGTTTGAAAATCAAACTCCGTGTCAATTCTATTTTTACACTTGCGGCGCGTGAATTACTTTAGAAAACAAAAGCATCTATTCTTGCGCGCCGTCG
>JAZUSR010000021.1:0-1563 GCA_045606765.1 Treponema sp. | reverse complement strand
TGTAAAACAAATTATTGATCAGCAAGTTTATGACAGAAACGATATTCTTAAAAAAGATGCCTATTTTGCAGAAACTGTTTGGGCTTTGATCGATGAAAGTCTTTACAATCTAAATATAAAATCAGAAGTAGAAGATTGTGATTTTATTCAAACAAAGGTAAGTAAACAATACTTGAATCAATATCACGATTATTATGTAAGCTAATAAGAAACAAATATAGAGGATGAAATGAATATAAGAGAAAAAACTGTAGCATTAATTGATGAACTAAAAGCAACTTGTCAGAGTGCAGGACTTGGAAACGATGGAAACGAATTTAAAATTATAACCCAAGTTTTTTTGTATAAATTTTTAAATGACAAGTTTGGATATACATTAAAAAATAAAGATACTCGATACAAAGCTCAATTTGAAAATGTTTCTGATTGGGAAGGTGAATATTCTAAATTAAGTGAAGATGAACAAAAGAGAGTGTGCCGTGCAATGGGTGCAGATTGTCCAAATCTATATTCAAGACATCTAATAACACAACTTTGGAACCAACAAACAAAAGGTGATTTTGATATTATCTTTGATTCAACAATGAAAGATATTGCAGCAGAAAATATGGAAATTTTTTCTACATTAACAGTTGCAAACACAAAAATTCCAATTTTTGAACCTTTAACGCAATATGTTACCGATGATAGCCAACGAGCTTCTTTTGCAAGAGCTGTAGTTGATAAATTGGCAAAATTCAGTTTTGAAGAAGCCTTTTCTGAACGATATGATTTTTTTGCAAACATTTTTGAATATTTAATTCAAGATTATAATACAGCTGGTGGTGGAAAATATGCTGAATATTACACACCTCATGCAATCGCAACAATTATGGCTCGTCTTTTAGTTGGGGATGATGCAGATTTACATAATATCGAATGTTACGACCCAAGTGCAGGAACTGGAACTTTATTAATGGCTCTTGCTCATCAAATTGGGGAAGACCGCTGTACAATTTTTAGCCAAGATATTAGTCAGCGTTCAAACAAAATGCTTAAATTAAATCTTATCTTAAATAATCTTGTAAGTTCTTTAGACCATGCAATTCAAGGAGACACTTTAGTAAATCCTTATCATAAATCAGATGACGGAAAAGAATTAAGGCAATTTGATTTTGTTGTTTCAAATCCTCCGTTCAAAATGGATTTTAGCGATACAAGAGAAAAAATTGCTGCAATGCCTGCTCGTTTCTGGGCTGGAGTTCCAAATATTCCAAAAACAAAAAAAGATTCCATGGCAATTTACACTTGTTTTATTCAGCATGTAATAAATTCAATAAAAGAAAGTGGAAAAGGGGCAATTGTAATTCCAACAGGGTTCATTACTGCAAAATCGGGAATTGAAAATAAAATTTTAAGAAAGATTGTTGATGATAAAATTGTTTGGGGTGTTGTAAGTATGCCAAGCAATGTTTTTGCAAATACAGGAACAAATGTTAGTGTACTTTTCTTTGACAAAGCAAAATCAGCAGAAAAAGTAATTTTAATTGATGCATCAAAACTTGGGGAAGAATACAAAGATTC
>JAZUSR010000020.1:0-6673 GCA_045606765.1 Treponema sp. | reverse complement strand
AAACGGAATACTGTAGCCAAAATTGGCAAAAGAGGCACATTATGGAAAAAATGATGACATTTACACAAATTCTTCAAAAAGAAGACGATCTTATTGAAAATATTCTTGAATCTCAAGTTTGTGTTCGTGAGGCAGTAAAAGTTCGTAATTGGATCGATCTTGAAAAAAATATTGTGAAAATGCAAGAGTATGCAACTGAATTTATTAATTTGGATAATTTGCGTGAACAATCTGATAAATCAAATATTTCTGAAGAAGATCATATTCTTATGAAGCAGATTCAATCAAAATTAATGAAATCAAAAATTGTAAACAGTGCCTTAAACGATTATATTAAAATTTCTCGTGGTTTTGTCCAAGGTGTTTTTGATAATGTTCTTTCTAAACGAAAAAATGTTGTGTATTCCAAAAATGGTTCTGTTGTTAAGACTCTTTCTGATAGTGTTGTTCTTAACAAAGTATTTTAATTTGAATTATCGAATAGGAGAAAAATATGTCTAGTAGTTTTGCAGCAATTGAACTTGGAAAAAGAAGTTTGATGACTCATTCACAATCAATTCATACAAGTGGTCATAATATTTCAAATGCGGATACTGAAGGTTATTCTCGACAGCGTGTTCAAATTAAAGCCTTTGATCCTTTGTATCGTCCTGATTTGAGTCGTGCAGAAACTCCAGGTCAAATCGGGCAGGGTATGACTGTAGAAAGTATTAACCGTGTTAGAGATGAATTGCTTGATCAAAGAATTGTTGCTCAAAGTAATCAAGAATCATATTGGGATACTCGTAGTAAATATTATACGATGATTGAACAAGTTTATAATGAACCTGATGAAGTTTCTGTTCGTACTACAATGGACAAATTTTGGCAGAGTTGGCAAGAACTTTCATTAAATCCTGAAAGTACTGCAAATCGTCAAGCTGTAGTTGAACGAGGAAAATCTTTAATTAATTCAATTCGAAATCGTGATACTGCTTTAACTGGAATTGGAAATCTTCTCAATGGTGATATCGAAGCAAATGTTGAACAGCTCAATGATATGGCAAATCAAATTGCAGCTCTTAATAGTGAAATTGTAAGAAGCCGAGCAATGGGAGACAATCCGAATGATCTTTTAGATCGTCGTGATTTACTTGTTGAAAAACTTTCTAAAATTGCAAATGTTACAACTGATCAGCGTGACCCAGATGAATTTATGGTTCATGTTGATGGAAAAGTTTTGGTCCAAGGAAATGTTGCTCGTAATTTAGAAATTGCTCCAGTATTAGATAATTATGGTTATTCAAAAGTAATCTGGCAAGATACAAAAGAAACTGCTGTAATTACAGGTGGGTCACTTGGAGCTTTGATTGAACTTCGTGATGTTGATGTTCGACATGAAATTCAATCTTTAAATACTATGACTATGAACTTTACTGATTTAGTAAATGATGTTCATAGAAATGCTGTTGGTGCAAATAATGTAACAGGTCTTGATTTTTTTATTCAGCGTCCTTTTGTTGAAAATACTGTTGGTAATTATGATTCAAATGGTGATGGTATTGAGGATAAATCATATATTTTTAGATTTACAGGAACTAATAAATTAAATTCTCAAGAACAAATTGGTATTGAAGGAACAATGACTTTGTCAGGTCCAACTGGTAATGTTGAAGTTTCTTACAATCCTACTGACACTGTTGAAGATGTAATTAATCGCATTAACGATTCAAATGGCGAAGTAAAAGTATATCTTGATAGAAATAATAATCTTGTTCTTAAGGCTACTACTGCTGAAGATATTTATAATCCTGATTTTGTTATTCGTCATGTTGAAGATTCTGGTCACTTTCTTGTTGGATATTCAGGAATTTTAGCAAATAGAGGAGAAGAAGGTGCATATGATTATAATCAGGCAAATGCTGTAAACGCTTTAGTTGGGGTTGGTGCAGAATCTGAAAAAGTTGCACAGTTTGCTGTAAGTCCTGTTGAAAATCCTTCAACTTATGTTCAAATTAATGAAAGAATTACAAATGATGTAATGAATGTTGCAACTGCTTTTGCGGATCACTCTGGTACTGCAATGAATGGTGATGGAAGAGCTGCTGTAGAAATTGCTGCAATTCGTAATACAAAAGTAATGATTGGCCATGAAAGAACTTTTGATGATTATTTTGCTGATTCTGTTACACATGTCGGTCTTATGGGTGAACAAGCTGAAACAAATCTTTTGAGTCAGCATGCTGTAATGGATGATTTGCGTGGTTTAAGAGATTCAATCAGTGGTGTAAATATTGATGAAGAACTTGCTGATATTATGAAGTTTCAGCATGGGTATAATGCAGCTGCAAAGTTTGTTACTGTAATTGATTCGATGTTAGATACTGTAATTAACAGACTTAAAGTTTAATTTTTTGTTTGATATTTAAGAGGTGAATTATGAGAAGAATTAGTACTGGTATGAATAATACTGATGTTCAATATAGACTTAGATCTCACGAATCAAAATTGAATAATGTTAATAATCAGCTTGGCTCTCAGCGAAAAATTCAACAATTACGAGATGATCCAATTGCTGCCGGGCATTTGGTTCGTTACCAATCATACAAAGGTCGTATTGACACTTTTGAAGCTAATGCACAAACTTTAACTGAAAAATTTACAATGCGTGAAGGTTATATGAATGATTCTTTGCAGATTATGCAGAGAATTCGTGAGCTTGCTGTAGCTGGTGCTAACGGTGTTAATACAAAAGAAGATTTATCGAATATGGCAAGTGAAGTTGATGAACTTTTAAAACAATTGATTCAAAATGCTAATGCTATCGATCAAGATGGGAACTCTCTTTTTGCCGGAACAAATACTAAGACTACTGCTTTTGATGTTGAAATGGGAAATGTTGTAGGTTCTGCAGTTCCTTTGATTCAAACTGTTTCTTACAATGGAAATGTTGAATCAAATAAAATCGAAATTGATGAAAATCAATATATGGACATTGATAATTCAGGAAACAGAACTTTCTGGTCTGAACATCAGCAGCTTTTTACAGAACGGGATGCTTCAAGTTGGCAAGCTAATCAAGATAGCGTAATTTCTGTAGATGGTCACGATATTGAGATTAACCGAGGGGACAATGTTTATGCATTAATTTCAAAGATAAATAATAGTGGGGCTGCTGTAAAAGCTTCTATCGATCCAATTTCGAATGGACTAAATTTAATTACAACTGATCCTCGTCAATTGTGGCTTGAAGATGTTTCTGGTTCTACCTTAACTGATTTGGGAGTAATTTCTTCTCCTGAACAGCGACCTCCGTACAATTTAGCAGGTAGTGCAAAAGTGTCTGGTGGTTCGATGTTTGATAGTGTTATTGCTCTTCGTAATTCAATGTTAGAAGGGGATCATGAATCGATCGGAGGTCGCGTTCTTGGGACATTAGATCAAAGTCTGAATAATCTTGTTACAAGAATTGCTCAAAATGGTAGTGAACATGAAAGAGCTTCTTTAAATGTTGTTCGTAATTCTCAAACTTCTTTAAATGTTACTCAAATGATTTCTACTGAAGGTGATTTAGATTTTACTAAGGCTGTAACAGATATGAAAATGTTAGATTATGTTCATCAGGCAACTTTAAGTGTTGCTGGAAAATTATATTCAAGTTCACTTTTAAATTATATGAGATAACGGGGTAAAACATGGATGTTAAAACAAAAAATGGAAATATCGTTAGTGTAGACGATAATCATATTTTTAATTTTCCTGAAGGATTGTTCGGGTTTGAACTTTATCATAATTACGCAATTTATGAATCTGAATATTCTCCATTTATGTGGATGCAATCACTAGAAGATTCAAATCTTGCATTTTTAATCGTAGATCCTTTTTTAATTTGCAAAGATTATGAACTTGATGTTGATGACAAAAGTTTGAATAAAATTCAAATTAATTCACCAGCAGATGTAATTGTTATGGCGATTGTAACAATTCCTCAAGCTGGTGGGGCTGTAACTGCGAATCTTCAAGGCCCAATTATTATTAATAAAAATAATAAGCAATGTCTTCAAGCTATTTTAAATACTAATAAATGGACAACAAAATATGATATTATGAAGGCACTTAAGGGAGGAATTTAGTTATGCTAATACTCTCTCGTAAAATTGATGAAAAAATAAAAATTGGAGAAGATATTACTTTAACTATTATTGAAATCCGTGGTGATCAAGTAAAAATTGGTGTTGAGGCTCCAAAGAATGTAAAAGTTTTTAGACAAGAAGTTTTTAATGCTATTCAGTCTGAAAATAAAGCGGCGTCTGAAATTCCAAAACTTTCAGAAATTGATGCAATTAGAAAAATGCTTTCAAATTAGTTTGAAGTTTTTTGAAGATTTTCTTCTGCTTCACTTGCACGAATATAAACCGGTCCTTCAAATTCTTGGAGTGCCGGTAATTTTTTTTCTATCATTGATTCTGCAATGGTAAAAAGGTTTTCGGTTTCGTTTGGATTCCCTTTTAGCGAAATAAATCTTTTATCTTTTAATTCACTTTGAATTTTAGAAATAAAAAGTTTTGCATCACTTCCACATACAAAAAATACATCACTATCAATTTCTAAAATCTTCTCTTTTAATTCTTCAACTTCAAAATCGCCATCTTCTACAATAGTTTCTTTTCCAATACTGATTCTTGAGTAAAATTTGTTTTTCTTTGCATCAATCGCACAGATTACAGGAAAGAGTAAATCTTCATATGCAAATGAATATGCTTCTAAAGTACTAACTCCATAAACTGGAATGTTATGGCTCAATTCAATTGCTTTTAGACAAGAAAATGCAAGGCGAAGACCTGTAAAACTTCCTGGCCCTTTGCATAAAACTGTGTAATCTAATTCTTCAAGTTTAAGTTCAACTTGAGATAAAACAAATTCAATAGAGGGTAAAAGTTTTTCTGATTGTTTCATTCCGATGTCTAAAACCAAGTATGAAACTTTATCTTCGTTTTTTGCGCATATTGTAATTCTAGTAAGGGATGTGTCAATTGCTAAAGCTTTCATTTTTAATTCCTATTTTTTATATAGATTCGTAAGGCCAATTTTCGATTGTGATTGTTCGTGAAGTTCCTTGCTCTGAATCTGGTTCTAATCTAATGATGATAGTAGAAGAAGGAAGTTCTTCCATTATTTTTTCACTCCATTCTATTATAGAAACACCATCTCCATAGAGCATATCTTCGCTTCCTAAATTTATAAAATCTTCTGGTCCTTCTAGTCTGTAAACATCAAAATGATATAATGGCATTTTCCCTTCGTATTCAGAAATAAGACAAAATGTAGGACTTGTAATTACTTCTGTAACACCAAGGCTTTCTGCAATTCCTTTAGTAATAGTTGTTTTACCAGCTGCTAATGTTCCTTGCATTGCAAGAATGTCACCTTTTTTTAATAATGAGCCGATTTTTTTTCCGATTTCAATTGTTTCTTCGCTACTTTTTGAATGTAATGTTAAAGTATTCATTATGGTAGTAAACCTTCTTTGTCATTTGCAAGAATATATGTTTTTAAAGCTGACATAAGTGGCAAAACTGGGTAATTTGGTTGAGATACTATTTTTAACGAAATGTGTTTATCTCCCATAGGACCTGTTTCGATGCTGAATGCAATAGGAGTAAGAGAAGTTTCTGTTGGTAATTCAACAACTGCATTTGCTGTATATTTTCTTACATAGAAAATACAACCGTCGTCTTCTTTGATAATATCTTTTAATTCTAGTATACTCATAATGTTGCATATAATTATAGTTTATGAGTTTAAAATCGTCAAGGAAAGAAATTTTTTTTTGAAAGATTTATGATTGTTAGAGAAATTATGTTAAAAATGAGTTTTATTCATATTGATATAATTCAGAAAGGAGTTTTACTTTTTGTTCTATTGAAATATTTTTAAACATAATGTGAATTGCATAAAGGCCAGTTTTTTGATCTATTTTCGTTTCTACAATTTGACCTAAAATCGTTTCTGTTTTGTTTAATATAGGAATGTATAAATAAATTAGTTGTTTTTGTTTAATTGGTAAATTTGATAGGAGTTTGCAGCCTCCTTCTGATAAGTTGATTATTTTTCCTTCGTATTTATTTTCTTTTGGTTTAAATGAATTTTTACCAAAAGAATTTTCTTTTATTTCCACAGCTGAAAAAGAACAAGTTTTTTCTATTTCAAAGCGTTTTGTTCCTCGTCGATTTTGTGGATAGATTGTATTTGAATGGTTCAATAGTAAATATTTTGAGTTATCGTCGTTATCCAAATATTGAATTACTCTGGTTACTAAAGCATATTGTTGTTTATTTTGTAAATTAAACAACATTGCAATTTTACTAAGAGGTTCTGGTTTTTCAGCTGTTTTTTCTGTTATGTTTTCTGGTACTGAAAGGTACAATGCGTTTTTTTCGTTTTTTATTAACTTGAATTGATAAAAAATTCCATTGTGTGTTGGGTATAATAAAATTGTATCAAGTGGAATTAATTTTGAACTAGAAATGTTTTTTGAAAAATAAATTTTTTTGTAAATTAAAAAATTAAGTTTGAAGATTTCATATTTTTCTTTTGCAGTTGCATTTATACTTTGTAAATAAATATAATATTCCTTGAATAAGGAATCTAAATAGTTTTCATGACTGAAGGAATATAAAATATTCTTTGCTTT
>JAZUSR010000019.1:0-3658 GCA_045606765.1 Treponema sp. | reverse complement strand
ATTTTTACTATTTCTTTTTTGGGGTCCTTAGATTTTAAGAAGTATTGTTTTTTTAAATCGTAAGAAATTTTATCAATAGAAGAATAAGAATAGATTCCTTTGATAGCTTGATTTAAAACCTTTGTAGATAAATCAGTTGCTAAAATTGAAAATGAGTTAAAAGAGTTCGGATTAGTTCGAATAAACTCATTAATTGAAATTGCAAGAGAATAAGGTTCTTCTCCAGATGAACAGCCTGCTGACCAAACAGATAAATCTTTAATTTGTCGATTATTAAGATCTGGGAGAACTTTTTCATTTAAGAAGTTAAAATGAGGTAGTTCGCGGAAAAACAAAGTAAGGTTTGTTGTAAGTAAATCAACCATCATAGTTAATTCATTTGTTTTATTTGAGTTAGGGGAAAATGCGTATTCAATATATTGACTGTAGGAATTAAAACCGAGAGCTTTGAGTCTGTTTGAGAGTCTTGCTTGAATCATTGCTTGTTTGCTGATTGGCATTTTTATTCCAGTATATTTTTCCATATAGGATGAAATTTGTTTAAATTGTTCTCTTGTTAGATGCTGAGGTTGAAAGAGAGGATTTAAATTCTGATTTAAGTTTTTATTTTTATTTAGCATTTATTTTTATCCATCTTTCTAATGATATCTGATAATTTAAATATATCAAGAATTATTGCGATTGAACCATCTCCTAAAATTGTAGAACCTGAAATACCTTGAATGTGCTTAAAAAGTTTTCCAATTGGTTTAATTACAGTTTGATGGTTACCAATAATTTGATCGACTATAATTCCAAATTTTGAAGTTTGATCATTTACAATAACAATTTGTTGCTCTTTTTCAGGATTTCCTGTGATTTCAAAATAATTACGCATATTAATACAAGGGAAATATTCATCACGAAGAATTATATGTGAACATAAAAAATCTTCTTCATTTGTGGCTTTGTATTCAATACATTCTACAACATTTGAAACAGGAATAACATATTTATTTTCGCCAATTTGTACGAGCATTCCATCAATAATTGCAAGGGTTAAAGGAATTTTTAAAATGAATGAAGTTCCTTTGCCAGATTCAGTTTCTATTGAAATGGAGCCACCAAGAGAATCAATATCTTTTCTTACAACATCCATTCCGACTCCTCTTCCAGAAAGAGATGTAACAACTTCTGTAGTGCTAAAACCGGGTTTAAAAATTAATTCATAGATTTGTTGATCGGATAAATCATCTTTGGAATTTATAAGACCATTGGCAAGAGCCTTATTTAGAATAGCTTCTTTATTTAGACCGTTCCCATCATCAGAAACGGTTATCAATACAAATGAACCTGCATGAGTTGCAGAAAGTTTTACTGTTCCAATTAAGTTTTTTCCAGAGAGTTCTCTTTTTTGCGGAGATTCAATTCCGTGGTCACAAGAATTTCTAATAAGATGAATTAGAGGATCATTTAATTTTTCAATTACATTTTTGTCTAATTCTGTATCAGCACCTTCTGTAATTAATTCAATTTTTTTATCTAAATCATTTGAAAGGTCATGAACAAGTCTTTTGAATTTTGAGAAGATTGAACCAATTGGAACCATTCGCATATCCATTGAAGTATCTCTCAAAGAAAAGATTAAAGATTCTGCTAATTCAGAAAGTGTTGTTAATGAAGTATTGTGAATTTCATCAGAAATTGATGATAATCGAGCATTAAAAGTTACCAATTCGCCAACTAAGTTAATCAATTGGTCAAGTTTAACTGAATTTACACGAATTGACTGGGAGGAAGTATTTACAACAGTATGTGTAGGTTCTGGTTGTTCATTTTTTTGCAGAGAACTTAAGTGTTTTTGTTCGGCTAATGCAGATTGAATTTGCTGTTCAGAAGCAAGATTTTTTTGAATTAAAATGTCACCGATTCTGCGCTGTTCATTGATTGCTTGAGATAATGCATTTTCAGAGACGATATTTCTTGAAATAAGGATTTCACCAATTTTTTTATTGAAATCTTTTTCTTGAATTTGTTCTATAGTAATAGAAGAATTGTCAACAAAAATAAAAACATCTTCAATATCATTTTTTGTTTTAGAAGTAGTTAAGAAGATGTCCCAATAAAAATAACATAGAGTTTCATCAATTTGACTTAAAGGAGGAATTTTGTCACAAAAAGTTACAATTGTTGATGATCCCATTTCAATTAATTCATTAAGTAAAAGGTCAACACGAGTTCCATTTTGTAAAACATTTGGTGTTGGTGTAAATGAAATTCGCCAAGTATTAAGTTTTTCTTCTGGTTCTTTGCTAGATTCTTCGTCATCTTTTTTTGTATCTTCAAAAAAGAAATTTTCAACGTCGGTTTTATATTGTTCAATACATTGGTCAAATTCTTCAAGGATAAAAATTGAAGCATTTTGAAGTTCAGGGGTAATTTCTGATTCTAAAAGGGTACGAATATGATCTCTTGCTTGAAGTGTAAGATTGATTAACTCTGGAGTAATTGGGATAATGCCATTTCGGGTCATATCAAAGATATTTTCAAGTTTATGAGTAAAATTTGCAATTTCATCAAAGCCGAACATTCCAGCAGAACCTTTGATAGTATGCATGGCTCGAAAAACAGCAGAAATTATTTCATTATTAGTGGGGGTCAGATTCTAGGGAAAGAAGGTGACCTTCAAGATTGTCTAAAAGTTCATTTACTTCGTCAAAAAAGACATCAGAAATTTGTTCAAACATTTAATTCCTCCGGTAAAAGAGGAATTTTGATGGCAAGAGAATTAATCAATTGTAGAACTTGTGCTGAAAAAGTTTTCTTTACAAAAAATTGTTTATTATTAAGAAGAGCTTCTTGTTCAGCAGAGAGCAATAATTGCAAAAAAGTGATATCTACAAAAGAAACTTCTGAAATATCGACAACTGTTATATCATTGTTATTGATTGCATCTAAAAATTGCGACTTAAGTGAAGAAATTTGTTCAATAGTAACGCTTTCGTTAAGCATAATAGTAAAGGGAATTGTCTTTTTTTTCGCCACTATAAAACTCTCCATTAAAGATTTTAAAATATACCATATGTAATATCGGTAAAAATGGTAAAATTCATTAATTAAGACTTTATTAAATGGAAAAAAAACCGAAAAAGAAATATAATATATTTTACAATGAGATTTTTAATCTATCAAGTGTTGGAGTAAAAAATATGGCAGAATCATATTTTACATTTTCACTCGGCAAAGGAAAATTTGCAGTTTCTGTAGAATTTGTTCGGGAAGTAATTAATTATGAAAAAATAACAAAAGTTCCAAAAGCCCTTTCGTATATAAAAGGTGTTGTAAATATACGTGGTTCAATTGTAACTGTGATAGATTTTAGAGAATTATTTGGTTTTGAAGGAGATATTCCTGAAGAAAAAAATTCAATAATTGTCCTTGAAGTAAAGCAAGAAGATTCAGCAGATTTTGTCTTTGGAATTTTAGCAGATTCTGTAGATGTAGTAACAAATCTTGAAAAAGTTGTTTCAGAAAATTATGATTTTGGAATTATTCCAGAAAGAAAAGAATTTATTTGTGACGTAGCAAAAAAGGATAATCAATTTGTATTAATAATGGATATAGTTAGAATTCTTGAATCTATAGAAAAAGAAATAGAAGAAAAATAGGAAAAAATAAA
>JAZUSR010000018.1:0-1827 GCA_045606765.1 Treponema sp. | reverse complement strand
TCAAGTTTTTGAACAAATTCTTTTTTAGAATAATCTTCATTTGGACCAATTATAGTTTGAGAAAAAACTGAAAATTGGAAAAAAATCATATTTATAAATAAAATAATTTTAATCTTATTCGCCATATTGAATACCTGAATTTTTCATTTCTATTTTTCCTGGTAGTTGAACATTCATACTAAATGAATTCGAAGCGACACTACCATCTTGAATTATAAAACCCGTTGAATCAATTCGTTGTGCTTTAACTGACCAAACATAATTCCCATTATCAAAAATTGTAAAATCATTTAGATTATATTCTTTAATACTTGAATCAAAATTTTTATAAACTATATTTGAATTATTTTGACCTTGCTTTTTAATTGTAAAAATATAATTAGTTGCACCAGTAACTGCACTCCATTCAAATTTCAAATTTGATTTTGTTTTTAAAAATTCAGCATCAAATATTTTTCGATTTTCCGGTTGAATCAAAACAGGTGCTTTTAATTTCAAAACTTCTGTAACTTCAAATTGACACACATCTGAAGAAATATCGTCGCCAAAAACATTACTTCCAATAACTTGCCAAGTATATTTTCCAGGAGTCAATCGCTTTACAGATTGTATGTGAGATAAAGAATTCCTAACAACATAATTTTCTTTTGCCCCATTATCCAAAATCTTTTTAACTACAAACTTTGCATTTTTGATTTTTTCATCAGTTTCCCAAGTAAAATCAATTTCATTTTCTGCACAATACAAGCCATCAATTTTTTTATAATCATTGGGATAAACTAATTTTATTGGAACCGGAATATGAGGAGGCTCATCAACAATAAAATATCCAATTGGTGTAATCCGTTGAACATCTTCATTATCAATTACGCGCCAATACCAAACTCCAGGTTCAAATTTAATTCCATTAACAGAATCTTGGGTTACTTTTTTTTCAAGATAAATTGATTTAAAATTTTTATCTTTAGAAAACTGAACTTTATAAAAATCAGCATCTTCAATAATCCAAGAAAAAGAATTATCTACAACTGATTCAAGAGAAAAGTGCATTCCATCAATTGGATAAATCAATTTCTTTTGCAAATTATTATTTTTAACAATTCGTATTTTTCTTACATCACTAAATTTAGATTCTGTACCATCATCGAACTTTCTACAAACTTTCCAATAATATACTGAATCTATTTCCAACTCAGTAATTGGAACAAAATAAAAACTTTCTCTTAATTTTACATTTTTTACAACAGAAGAAAAATTTTTATCTTTTGATAATATAAAATTATATTCAACAAAATCAGAATCATCTTGCCATGAAAAATACACACCATCTTTTTCTTTAGATTTTTTCAGCTTATAAAATTCTTTATTATCTTCTGGTGAATAAACAACAGGCGATTCTTTTTTTTCATAAACTTTAATATTGAATGTAGAATATTCATCTATAAAATTTTGATCCACACCTTCAATATTATAAATTGGTTTTACTTTCCAATAATACTTTCCAACATCAAGTAAAAGATTTAATTTTGTGTCTTTAACTTTGCGAGTAGTTACAATATGATTAAATTTATTATCACGAGCTATCACAAATTCATAAGAATCACAAAAAAGTTTTTCTTGCCATTTAAAAGTTACTTGCACGTTTTCATCTTTCTTTACAAAAGATTCATTCATCAAAGGCATTATTAATTCTGGTAAACCACAATCAATAATATTAAAATTCCCATTTTCCGAATTCCCGTTAATTTCAAAACCACTTTCATCTAGTAATTGTATCTTCCAAAAATATTTTCCATTTGGAAGAAAAACATTTTTACGAGAATAATT
>JAZUSR010000017.1:0-5688 GCA_045606765.1 Treponema sp. | reverse complement strand
TACAGAAGCTATTGAAGTTTATCGTGCTGAAAATGCTGGGCTTTTGGACCAAGATATGCACGAATTTGTTATTGCAGAAAACGGAAAAGCTGTTGGTACAATTGAAGACGGAGACAGCGTAATTTACTTTAACTTCCGTGGTGACCGTGCTTTGGAAATGACTGCTGCTTTTGAAACTCCAGCTAGTGCAGACTTCCCTTATTTTGAAAGAAAACGTGTTCCTGCTGTTGAATATGCTGGAATGATGGAATATGACGGAGATGCTCACGTTCCTGCTCAATATTTGGTAAATCCACCAAGCATTGACAGAACAATGGGTGAATATTTGACAAAATCTGGGGTTCGCATTTTGGCAATTTCTGAAACTCAAAAATACGGACACGTTACATACTTCTTCAACGGAAACAAACAAGGTAAATTCGATGAAAAATTGGAAGATTATGTTGAAGTTCCATCTGATGTAGTTCCATTTGAACAACGTCCATGGATGAAATGTGCTGAAATTACAGACAAAGTTATTGAAGCAATTAAATCTGGAAAATACGACCACATCCGTTTGAACTATCCAAATGGGGACATGGTTGGACACACAGGTGTTTTCAACGCTGTAGTTTGTTCTATGGAAGGAATGGACTTGCAACTTGGACGCTTAAAGGCAGCAGTTGAAGAAGCTGGCGGTATCCTTTGTTTAACAGCTGACCACGGAAACTCTGACGATATGTACGAACATGCAAAAGACGGCAGCGTTAAAAAAGGTGGCGACGGGGAACCAAAAGCAAAAACATCCCACAGCTTAAACCCAGTTCCTGGAATCATCTACGACCCAGAATACAAAGGGGAATATGATACAGAAAAATTGAATGAAGGGCTTGGAATTAGTAGCTGGCCTAGCACATTGATGAACTTGATGGGATTTGTGCCACCAGAAGATTATGATAAGAGTATTATTAATTTGAAATAATAGAATTTAGTAGTTTTTATTTTATATGCCCTTTGCTTGTTATTTGTGCGAAGGGCTTTTTTTTTATTAATTGTATTGAAGGGTTATAAAAAATAGGATTTTGTGATATAATTGCATGAGTTTATTTTTATAGGGTCATTATTTGACACTGTGAGTATGGTAAGATAAATAAAGATTATGGCAAAACCTTTTGTAAAATGGGTTGGTGGGAAAAGCCAACTTTTAGAAGAAATCAGAAAAAAATATCCTCAAAAAATTGAAAAATACTGCGAACCTTTCGTTGGTGGTGGTGCTGTTTTATTTGATATTTTGCAAAAGTTTCAGCCAAAAGAAGTTTTGATTAACGATATAAACAAAGAACTCATTAACACATATTATCAAGTAAAAAATCAGTGTGAAGAGTTAATTGAGCAACTTTACGAAATTCAAACAAAATATAGAAATTTTACACAAGAAGAAAAAAAAGAGTTATTCTACGAAAAACGAAATCGGTATAATGAATTGAAAGTAAATGGAGATGATGCAGAAAATCTTGAAAAAGCAACTCTTTTTATCTTTCTGAATAAAACTTGTTTTAATGGATTGTACCGAGTCAATTCAAAAGGTCTTTTTAATGTGCCATTTAATAATGCTAAAAATCCTTTAATTTGTGATGCAGAGAATTTACGTTCTTGTAGCCAAGTTTTGCAAAATGTTATCTTAAAAACTGGTGATTATAAAAAATGTGAAAGTTTTATAGATGAGAAAACCTTTGTTTATATTGACCCACCATATAGACCTTTAACACAAACATCTGCTTTTACATCGTATTCTGAAAATCAATTTTTAGATAAAGAACAAATTGAATTAGCTCAGTTTATTGATAACATCGCAAAAAAAGGTTCTACTATTCTTGCAAGTAATTCTGACCCAAAAAATTCTAATGAGGAAGACAACTTTTTTGATAACTTATATTCAAATTTTGAAATTGAAAGAGTGTCTGCTTCTAGAATAATAAATGCAAATCCAGAAAAGCGTGGTGCGATAAATGAATTGTTAATAACAAATATTGCATCAATATTTTAGGAGAGATAAAAATGGAAAAGAATTTTGATTTATTCCTTTCTCAACTTAGCGAAACTAATGCTACTTTAGATTATTTTACAGATTTTGAAAAAGTAATCCATAATACGAATAAGATTGCAATAAAACTGAATCAATTAAATTATCTAATTGGAAAGGAAGATTTACATAAAGCTATAAAAGAACTTTATGAAGAAAATTCAAAAGTATTTGAAGTTCTTGATATTTTACTTGCTGTTAGAAAAAAGGATAAAAAGAAAACTTTAAATGCAAATGGCGAGTTTGTTTTACTTGAAAGTTATTTTTCATCTTTACAAGGTGTGATTGATTATATTGAACAAACAGGTCTCGCTAATGTTTTTAGAAATAAAAATGTTACAAATCTTGTAGATTATGTTTTTGGTGTCGAAGTTGGACTTGATACAAACGCCCGAAAAAATCGAGGTGGAGAAAATATGGCAAAAGCAGTTGCCTTAAAATTTAACGGTGCAAATATTCCTTTTCGTTCAGAAGTAAATAGCACTGAATTTGAAGAAATAAAATCTCTAGGACAAGATTTAAAAAGATTTGATTTTGTCATTAAAACAAGAAATAAAACATATCTTATTGAGACAAATTTTTATAATAGTGGTGGTTCAAAACTTAATGAAGTAGCTCGAGCTTACACAGATATTGCTCCCAAGATTAATCAGTATGAAAAGTTTGAATTCGTTTGGATTACAGACGGTCAAGGTTGGCTTACTGCAAAAAATAAATTAGGTGAAGCATACTCACTAATTCCAAGCATTTATAATCTTGCAAATTTGGATGAGTTTTTATCTAAGGTAAAAACAGAGTTATAAAAAGGGAGGATAATAATGTATAATCTGATAAAAAAAGATATTTCACAAGATTATTATAAAAAAAATTTTTCAAATGAAGGGCAAAGTTTTGTTGTTTGGTATCTAAGAAATATTTATAATCTTGATGAGATACAAGCAAAAGATTGTCTAACAGATGGGGCTGATGATAAAAAAATAGATGCTGTATTTATAGATGATGATAACTCGATAATTCATATAATTCAGGGCAAATTCTATAGTGGTTCTATAAATGGAGAACCAGTTCAAGAATGCAATGCTTTATTTTCGAATTTAAAAGACCTTGATGCTTTACAAGTTAATGGGAATGATATAATAAAAAGAAAAGTGTCTGAAATTTCAACTGCATTAGAAGATGAGTATAAAATATCTATTGAATTAATTACAACAGGTTATCTTACAAACAGTGCTTTAGCAGACTTTAATTTGTATAAACAACAAATTTCAGAACAAGATGAATTACCAGCTGAATTATTACTTATAGACAATGATGCATTAAAAGTAAGGTATGATGATTCCTTAAATAAAGTAACTCCATATATAAATCAAAAATTTAATCTTGAAAAAGGAAAATTTCTTGAATTAAATCTCGATGGGACAAAAGCTGTTATTGCAGCTTTACCACTGAAAGAATGTTATAAAATCCGAGGTATTTTAGATGGCTCTCTCTTTCGAAAAAATGTTCGTCAATCTTTAGGCTTAAATCGTATAAACAAAGGCATTGCTCAAACTATACGTAATAATCCAGAGGATTTCTTTTTTTATCATAACGGAATTACAGCTGTTTGTTCCTCATTTAATATAGAAAATGAAACTTTAGATATCAGGGGACTAAACGTTGTTAATGGTTGTCAATCACTTACAAGTATTGCAAATTGTAGTGAGTCAATTAAACAAAAAGAAAAAGGGTATATACTTTTTAGATTTTATGAAATCGGAGATGATAACGAGGGCTCTGCAAAAGGGGATAAAATTAGTACATTTACAAATTCTCAAAGTGCAGTAAAAGCTCGTGATTTACGAAGTAATGATAAAGTTGTTCTTGCAATTCAAAAATCGTATAATCAGCGTTATACAGATGGATATTTTCTTACAAAAAGAGGTGAAGTGGCTCCAAAAGATAAAACAAATAAAAGTCACATCATCAATCTTACCGACTTAGGAAAATGGATTGTTGCATGGCATTCACAAAGACCAACAATTTCTTATAGTGAAACAAAACTTTTTGATAAATATTTTACACAATTGTTTAGAAAAGATTATGATCCAGAAGATATTCAGGCTCTAAAAGAAATGTATGATGCAGTTATGACTAAATGGACAAAAGAAAATCCTCTAGATTTGAACGATAGTCTTCTTGCTATGAAAGCTTATGCTCCATATCATCATTTATATGCAATTTCACTTTTTTTCTGTGCAATTAATCAAGTACCAGAAAGTGTAATTTCTCCGAAACTTGCACTAAAAAAACTAAAAGATTCTCAACTATTTGATGACGTAGTTTCGATGGCTGGAAATTGTTTAAATACAGCTTTGACAAGTGCAAACGAAGAATATATTCAAAACAAAAAGGTCTTTAGTCCTCAAAACTGGATAAAGCAAAAAGGAAGTTTAAAGGGGGTTCGGGAAGCAATTAACAGTACTTTAAGTATGCTAAAAATTGTCCCACAGGGAAAAGAAACTTATGACAAATTAAAAATTGGGTTACAGGTTGATTCTGCAAGTTTTGAAGATAGATGGACTGCTGAGTAATTAAGAAAAGAAATATGTCAATTCAAGCCTATTATCGTTCAAAAAACTTAGATTTTACTCTTGCTAAAGGAAACTGCTTAGAACTCCTTCCAAATATCAATTTTCAATTTGATATGATTTTTGCTGACCCTCCGTATTTTTTATCAAATGGAGGAATTTCTGTTCAAAGTGGGAAGCAAGTTTCTGTAAATAAAGGCGAATGGGATAAATCTCAAGGTTTTGAAAAGGATAATGAATTTAATCGTAAGTGGCTTTCATTATGCAGAGAAAAATTAACTGAAAATGGAACTATTTGGATAAGTGGAACTTATCACAATATTTTTTCTGTGGCACAAATGTTAAATGAATTAGATTTTAAAATCTTGAATTGTATTACTTGGGCAAAAACAAATCCACCGCCAAATCTTTCTTGTAAATATTTTACTCATTCTACAGAATTTATCTTATGGGCAAGAAAGAATAAGAAAGTAACACATTATTATAATTATGAATTGATGAAAGAAATTAACGGTGGAACACAAATGAGGGATTTATGGAGTCTACCAGCAATAGCAAAATGGGAAAAATCTTGTGGAAAACATCCAACACAAAAGCCTCTTCCATTACTTGCTAGAATAATTCTTGCTTCCACAAAAGAAAATGCTTGGATTTTAGACCCTTTTGCAGGAAGTTCTACAACAGGAATTGCAGCAAACTTATTAAATCGAAGATTTTTAGGTTTAGAGCAAGAGCAAGAATTTTTAGAATTATCAAAAAATCGTCGTGAAGAAATTGAAGATATTTCTAAGCGTTATGAATACAGAGAAAAAATTTTAAAATATTCAAATAAGCCACTAGAAACAATTTTGGAATTACATGAAAATGAATCATATTATGGGAAGGATTTACCAGTTGTTTAATTTTTTTCCGCGTTAAGGATTGTAGGGGCGCCGAAGGCGTACTTTGCGTAGCAAAGTATGGAGCGCTTTGACGCGGAACCCCGAAAAGCCTGACCTGCCTTTAGGCAGGGAACGCCCAAAAGAAAAATTGGAAGATTACGTTGAAGTTCCATCT
>JAZUSR010000016.1:0-5663 GCA_045606765.1 Treponema sp. | reverse complement strand
GTCTTTTATACGTAACATTTCCTGCCCATAATCGTCATATCGTCCGCTTTCAAGCCATAAATCTGCTCCTTGAATAGTTGACATGCAAATTTTTTGAAAGCCTATCCGAGTTTGTTCCTCATCTATTATTTTTTGGATCTTCTCCACTTTCTAAAGCAAGGCGTTTATGCCCCATATTTTGAAGAGCAATAACTTCATTTCGGATTTCATCTTGAGTTAATTTTTTTCGAGGAATATTTTTATTTTTAAGGTGATAAGGACAATAGACACAACCGTTAATACAATAATTTGAAAGATACAGCGGAGCAAACATTACGATTCTATTTCCATAAAACTTTAGTTTTATTTCTTCAGCAAGATGTTCCATTTTTTCATTTAAATCTTCAAACTCACATTCTAAAAGAACAGCAGCTTCTCTATGGCTTAATCCTTTACATTCTTTTGCCTTTTTTAAGATTGATTCAATTAATGAACGATCAGACTTATGAATAGCGGCATATTCTAAAGTTTCTAAAATTTCTTCATCAGATATAAATTCTTCTGCTTTTGATGATTTTACATTATACATAATTTCCTCTTAACTTATAAATCATTCATAATCGCCTTTACAGCTGAATAATTCATAACCATTTTTTTTTAATTTTATTTTTAATTCATCAATAGATTCGATTGACTCAATCCATTGAATATTTTTAGTTTCATACAACTCATATTTTTTGCGAGATATGATAGGAGTAATATTCGGCATTATTACATTTGCACCGTGCTCAATTCCATCAATTAAACCACTTGGCGATAAACTTGCAAGAGCTGTTGTAGAAGGAATTAAAACTTTCGGGAAAATAATTCGCAAAAGCGAAATTAAAAACAATGTCAATTTTACACTTCCATTTTTAAAATCTTTAAATGGAGTTTCAAAATGGCTTATAAAAGGACCAATTCCTATCATTTGTGGTTGCAACTCTTTTAAAAACATTAAGTCGCTATTAATATCTTCAACAGTTTGAAAAGGACTGCCAACCATAAATCCGGCGCCGACCTGATATCCTAAATCTTTTAAGTCAAAAAGACATTTTTTTCGATTGCTTAAAGATTGATTTTCGGGATGAAGTTTTTTAAAATGACTTTCCGAAGCTGACTCGTGTCGTAATAAATAACGGTCGGCGCCGGCATCTTTCCAAAGTTTATAAATTTCTTTCGAAGCTTCACCTAAAGACAAAGTTACAGCTATATCAGAAAATTTGTTTTTTAATTTGTAAACAATTGATGCAATAAATTCTGCATGCTTCATTGACTGATTATCTAAAGAAAAAAAATCACCGCTTTGTAAAACAAAAGTCTTAAACCCCTTTTGAAAAGCTTTGTCACAAGCTAAAAAAATTTGCTCCTCAGACAAACTGTAACGCTCAACAACTAAATTACTTTTTCTAATTCCACAATAATAACAATCATTTTTACAAACATTTGAAATTTCAAGCAATCCGCGATAAAAAATTTTATTCGAAAAATTCTCATCACGGATTTTTTTTGCTTGTTTTTTTATTTGAGAAAAATTTTCATCTAAATTATGTAAAATCTCTAAAAACACAATTTTAGCAATTACAATTCAATTGACAAAATTGACTCTTTAATATTTTCAGATGCTTGTCTAAGACTTTCAACTGCATCAACAACATTCGATGTATTTTTCTTCATTGTATTAAGAGATTCCAATAATAAAATTCCACCTTCATTTTGTTCTGAAATTGCATTCATTACAACATCTTCTTGATTTTTTACATCTGAAGAAAGGGAAACAATATTATTCATATCACTTTGAACAACTTCAGTTTTGCTAAATGTTGAATCGATAAGTTTTTTCACATTAGTCAATACATCTGAAATTTTCTTAGCTTCTTTTCCAGAATTTTCTGCAAGTTTTCGAATTTCATCTGCAACTACTGCAAATCCTTTTCCAGCTTCTCCTGCATGAGCAGCTTCGATTGCTGCATTCATCGCAAGCATATTTGTTTGACTTGCAATCTGCTGAATTACACCACTCATCTGGCCCAAACCTTTTGATTCTTTTTCAATCTCATTTACAAGTTTTGTAACTTCTTGAACTGCATTAAATCCAGCTTTTGTATCATTTACCAAAGATGCCATCAAAGTTGAATTTTTATTCAAAACACTATTGATTGATTTTATATTTGCAATCATTTCTTCAATTGCCGATGAAGAAGTTTCTACACATCGAACCATTTCATCTGTTGCATATTTCACACCTTGAATTTCTTTTTCATTGGCACTAACATTTGTAAGTGATTCTTGTTTTACAGAATCTACAACTCCATGAATTTTTGAAACTTGTTCTTGTCGCATAACTTCAATTTCTTTAGTCTTAAAATCATGACAATTTTCAGGTCTATTCAATCCATTAAAAATTGCAACTGCCATTTGTTTACAACTTACATATCCACAAGCACCACAGTCAAGCATATCTGCTTGAGAATTTTTATGCATTAATTTAAATACATCTAATAATTGAGATTCTGTTGGTGTAATTAAATTCTGCTTTACATCATCACTTCGATTTTCATATTGCCTATCATACAAATTTGGTTTCCAATATTTATTAATTACAGAATTTAATTTATTCAAATTTCCTTTGTTATTTTTTGAAGTTCCGTAAAATTTTTCTTGCTCATCTTTACGATTCTGAATGTACGATTCCATTTCATCTAAAGTCATTCCTTCAGTAGCAGTACCGGCACCGCCATTACATCCTTCTTTACAATTCAAACAGTCAATTAAAGAAAACAAAGGCTTTTTAGATTTATCCTTAACAACTGTTTTTGATAGTTGCTCAAAATATTCATACACTTCTGGGGAACCTTCAATTTTTCGAATTGATGAAGAAATTCCAGGCACAAATCTTTCGGCTGTTTGCATTAACCCTCCTGGTGTTGAATACATTACAGCTCGTTCAGCAGGAGGATTATCATATGTTCCTTTTTCAAATGTATCTAATTGTATATCATGCAAAGAAAAATATTCAGCAAGAGTTTTCATTGAAATATTATAATCGCCAAGTTTAATTTCTTCGTATTCTCTTTTCTTTGCATAACATGGAGAGATTACTGCAATTTTATAATTTTCATATTTTGGATAGAATTTTTTAATCATTTTCATTGTATGCGCCATTGGGCTATCACAAGGAGCAAGGTATTCTAAAAGTTCAGGCTGATAAAGTTCACAATATGAAACAATTGCAGGACAAGGTTGTGCAATTACTAAACGAGGATTATTCTTTTTAATATGTTCAACATAAGTTTTTGTAGTCAATTCTGCACCAAAACTTACATCAAAAACAGCTTCAACTCCAATTGATTTTAACCATGAAATTAATTGTTTATCTTTTCCTCTAAATGAAACAGCAACCGCAGGGGCAACAATTGCAAGAACATTTTCATTTTTAACATTCTGCATAAATAATTCAAAATCATCGATTCCCCTTCGAGCGCCATGAACACAAGATTCAATGCATTTTCCACAACCAATACATAACTCATGTCGAATTGTTACATAATCTTTTGAACCATCATTACATAATTTTACAGGACAAACCGCAATACATCGGTGACAATTTACACATTTTTCTTGATCTACTGAAATTACTGGTGTTAAAGCCATAGCATCTCCTTAAAATAAATGAATAAATTATAATGTTTTTAACTCTATATTTTGAATCTTCCACTGATTATCAATAGAATTTAATTCAACTATCCCATATTTACCTTCTGCCAAAGACCCTGGATTTATAACAGTTGATTTTCCAATTTGTTCAATTGAAGCTCCTTCATGGATATGGCCTGTTACAACCAACAAAGGTGAATAATCCAATATCAAATCAGTCAATAATTGACTTCCTGCGTGCACTTCTTGAGCAGGTGAATCACATTTTTTTCCTTTTGGAGGATTATGAGAAATTAAAATTAAATTATTCCAACGACCATCTTTATCAATACAAGATTGGGCTGAATTTTTGACAATTTCAAAATCAGTTATTAAATCTTCTTCTGTTCTTTCATTAGCAGTTGTGTTTGTAAAAATACTTGCTCCACCACTTCCCGCAATTGCCAAACCATTATGGAATACAAGTCCCTTTTGAACACTAACATCTTGGCTTTCGATTTCTCCTATAAATTCAGGTTCATCACAATTTCCTATTACAGAAAAAATATATTCATGTTTAGACACTAATTTATCTAAAACTTGTTTTCCAGTTTCAGGCCTTCCGTCTTCAGAAAAATCGCCAGCACAAAAAATTCCATCAACATCTGAATATATATTATCTAATTTATCAAGATTTTCTGAGTTTCCATGCATATCAGAAATAACCAAAAATTTAATAACTAACCTCCTCAAAATCTAAAAAACTAAAACCTTTTCTCTCTATATCGATTTATAATTTTTCCATTATCGACATAAGTTTTTCCATCTGTTCATCTGTTCCAATTGTAATTCGAAGATACTCCTCAATTCCAGGTGTATCAAATCTTCTTACAAGGATTCCATTTTCTTTAATTATTTCATAAGCTTTTTTTCCATCAAGCCCATCTTTTTTTACAAAAACAAAATTAGTTTTAGAATCAAGAACATTATATCCCATGTTTTTCAAAAATGAAACAAATTTTTTACGTGTTGCACAAATCTTTTTTGCACATTCAACATAATATTGAACATCTTCACAAGTTGAAACACTTGCGACCTGTGTAATTGCATCCATTGGAAAGTGATTTAAGCTATTTTTTACAACTGTCACAGCTTGAACTAATTCTGGATTAGCAACTATGTAACCACTTCGAAGTCCTGCTCCACATAAACTTTTACTAAAAGTTCTTACAACAACAAGATTTTTAAAATCTTGTAAAAGTGGAATAACACTTTCCCCACCAAAATCAACATAAGCTTCGTCAACTACAAAAACTCTGTTCTTTGGCGCCTTTTCAAGCATTTTTCGAATTTCTTCCCTTGAAACACCTAAACTCGTTGGTGCATTTGGATTTGCAAAAATAACACTTGAATCATTTTCATTTGCCAATTGAACCATTTTATCAAGTTTTAAAGACCAATCACTATTCAATTCAACAGGAATCCTTGGGATATCATAAAATCCACAATAAACTGGATAAAAGCTATAAGAATGCTCTGGAGAAATTAATTTTTTATCTGAATCAAAAAAAGCATAAAATACGAAGGACAAAACTTCATCACTTCCATTTCCTGTATAAATCATATCTTCTGTAACAGTAAAAGGAATTTTATCTTCTGGGGAAGGTTCAACTTCTATCGAACCATCTTCTTTTTTAATGCAATTTGCTCGGCAAAGGACGCCACCTGTTTGATTTAACATTTTTGCAATTGCTTTATGTAACTGAATTGAATCAGGATCTGGATAAAGTCCAATTTTTTCTATATTTTTGTCAATAAAACTTTTAAGAGCTTCTTTTACTTTTGGAGATGGTGGATAAGGATTTTCATTTGCATTAATTTTTATATATACCTTATCTTTAGGTTGCTCACCAGGAACATAAGGATTTAAATTTTTCATTCGAGTTGATAACATTTTTTTCCTCTTTAAATAAATAAAAACTTATTATTAAGATATTAATATTTTATTC
>JAZUSR010000015.1:0-18059 GCA_045606765.1 Treponema sp. | reverse complement strand
GAAAATCTTGCTTGTGGATTTTGTTCTGGGTAAAGTTTTTTGATTTCTACGGAATCTGGGCCCACGCAAGAAATCCATGAAATGTGGTGAGTTTTTGTCATTGGGTGGTCTAGAGTGACAAAAAATTCATCTTCCACATTTTGAATTGTAATTTTGTGTTGATCTAAAAAATCATCGGTGGGAAGTTCTGCTTCCAAAGGCAAAAGTTGAATGCCACAACAACTGACTAAGGCATCTCCAAGTGAAAAAATAACGTTTCCACAAATTGGGCATGTGTAAAAACAAGATTTTTTTAGATTTGCACTTGTATTTTGATTTGTAATTTTGTTTCCAGACAAAAGTTCAATGATGCTAACTTTTAGCGTTTTTGCCAAAGGTTCCAAAAAACAAATGTCTGGATAGCCTCGCCCAGTTTCCCATTTTGAAATTGTTTTGTCGCTCACGCAAAGAAGCTTGGCAAGTTCGGCCTGAGTCATTTTTTGTTTTTCTCGTAAAGTTTTTATTGTGTTTCCTGTTATGTATTGATTCATTTTTTTCTTCCATATTTGTCTAATGTTTAGTTTCCAAAATTCGATTTTTGTTTGCAATTTTAGAATACTTCCTTTTGGGATATTTTTGTACCTACTTTTCGTAGAGAAAAATCTAGTTTCTGATAAAGTTGTATGTTATAATTTTATCAGAATTTTTTTCTATAACGCGAGGCTACAATGTCACAAAAACAATTTGACCCCCAAGAAAAATCAAACTTAATTTCATTTTTAATAAAAGCAAAACGCCACACTTATGCAGGGCACGGAGCCGAAACTACACCTTGCCGCCCCTCTTCCCACGATTTGCAATTTTCAGAAGACGACCTTTTATATTATGACACATTTTTAGGCGGGCAATTTTTTTCTGGTCAGGAAGCACTTTGGAAAAACAACCAGCCCCTTTGGTCAATGAATTATTACGGCCAAGTTACAGGTTCCCCTTTTTCTGGCGATTTTCTAAAAGAAGCACTATTCAATGTTCCTGCCCACGCCCCTTTTCGCGGCCCAGAGCATTATTCCCAAGGCGGCTACACTTACAACTGCAAATGGACAGGAACTTTTGAATACTTCCAAGGCCACGAAGAAATTTTTTATCAAAACACAAAAATCTACGAACTCCATTTCCACGGCGGAGCAATTTTATAATAATCTGGGCGTTCCCTTCCGCTCCTTTCAGTCGCTACAGGTCGGGTGTTCCGCACTTCCGCTTTCGCTCCATTCGTGAACTGAACCCCTTTTTATAGACAAAATTATGCGGCATATTGAGCTCTAAATTCAATAGGGCTCAAACCGTTTTCTCCCGCTAATTCTTCTGCTGTCATCACATGGAAGTCAATCTGATCCAGAAACTGGTCGATGACATCTTTTTCTATAGTAGACGCAACTTCAGTATCAGAAATGACAGTCACAATTTTTATATGACAGTTGTTATTCAGAAAAGCTTTTACAATATTACGAATTGAACTAGCGCAGATAACTACAGGTGTTGTGTTCAGTTTTTCAATTTTTTCATTATATTCCCTGGAAAAGGATTCAATTAATTCTCTTTCACAAATGTAGTAATTGATAATCTCATTTCCATTTTCCAATAAATATTCAGATAATTTCTAATTAAGCCTTAAAACTTTTAAGTAATTATTCTCTATCAGAGGTGCGACTATATCAGGTGCTATGGAAAGACGAACTTTTTCATAAAGGTTAAGAGGACCGTTTCGAGAAATCATTTCTTCATCTGCAATTGATTCAAAGATTTGAATAGTATTCCGAATACTGATTTTATCTTTTAAGAGAGATTGCAAAATTTCTTTTATCACTCTGTAAGAATCGTATTTATATTTATGAGCTATAATTTCACAAAGAGTCTTATGGCCATGCATAATTACTTCTTCCAGTAAATTACTGACGTATTGAGTTGTAATTACAGATGGAAGGTTATTTTTGATTATTTCTTCAAGGTGGACTTTGATAATCTTATAGTATGATGCAACTACGTAACCATTTTCTTTTGCTTCATCTTCTTTTACATAATCAATATCTCCCTGTTTTATTCAGCCATTTTTCAGTTTCATCATATTTATTGAATCTTGGATTCCATTTTTCTCCCCAGATTGTCTGCATGTCGTAAACATCAGGATTACTGGTCCATGGTTCCACAAAAATCAGAGAGTTATTTTCGTATATGCCGACATATAGGTGATTAAGAGTCAGAGAATGATTGCGGATGATGATACAGTCGCCTGCCTGTTCAGGGTATATAGCATCCCAAATCAATTTAAAACTACAGGCATAATCAATACAGTTGACCTTGCCATCACGATTTACATCTTTTACATATTTCTGAGCCAGTTTGATTGTCACAATTATTTGATTATTTGTTGACTGACTTACGGTATGCACATCTGAAGGTTTATCCCCCGGAGCCATCAGTAAAAGCGGAAGGAAAATAAATAATAAACATACTGCAATTAGTGCAAACCATTTTGCTGTGTGTTTTCGCAGAGCTTTATATGTCATCCATTTTCCTGGATAAAGGCTGTCCTGAACATAGTTTTCAGATACATATTTCGAGAGACGTTGTTTGTCATAATCATTCATTTGGTTATAGCAATTCCTGTACTGTCTACCGATGTCACATGAAGCGCATTCATCTTTTGTACAACGGCCAAATTGAATTCTGCAGATACAAGCTGAACGTCCTGCTGCAAGTTCACGAACAGCAAGATCAGTGAAAGTTTCTTCACGATGAACAAATCTCAATTCATTCTCCATATTCATACCTCCACCTTAGTAGTTATCAGGATTAATCAAATCCTTGTTTTTGATTTTCTTTTGATTATCCCAAAACTTACTGTTCCTGAATCCCTGCCAGAAAAAAGGATTCAAAACAATTCCAAAAACAACTGCAGCCGCGACAATGGCAAAAACACCTAAAAGAGTTTCCATAAAAGACCTCCAGATGTTACTGAATATAAGAGAAAGTAATTCCCAAGTCACGGGAATGATTCAATTATTCATCATTGCTCGCAACATTCTTTCGTAAAAGATGTAGCGCTTTTGCTTCAATCATGCGGATCTTTTCCAGAGGAATATCAAAGACCAGACCAACTTCTTCAAGTGTATGACTATGTTCTTCCCCCAGCCCAAAACGCATTGATATTACTTTCTGTTCAAATGGTTCTAAGCTTCCTACAATCTGGTTTAATTTTTCCTGTAATTTTACGAAATCATCATTTGAATTTTTCTTAGGCTTTGTTGCTTCCGAAGTCTTTGCTTGAACCGAAGCTCCTGAATCACATCCAGCAGGCGGTTCAAAATCTTCTCCAATAGTTGCAAACACATGTAATGAAGTATTCATTTTCCTAATAGCAGCTGTTATTTCCATATCAGATAAAACATGAATATTAGAAATCCCTAGTGAAGCCAGTAAGATTTTTACACTGTATCGAAGCGGTCCTACACAAAGAACTACAGGAGAGAAACCTTGATTTATCATTTCACTGATTTTCAAAGAGAGTTCATTAGAAAATAGTTTTCTTGTGACAGGATCAAACGCAATTTCTCCCGTTTCTGTCAAATTATCAAACATATGCTCAGATAATTTCTGCGATAATAGCAGTGCCATAATGTCATTATTGCAATCACCAATAGAATCAATAATATCAGGAGCAATTGCACACCTTACCTTGTTCACAAGAGCTTGAAGTTTTTCTCTTTCATATTTTGGTTCATTTGAAATAGTTTCTAAAATTGGAATCAAGTTTCGAATACTTACTTCTTCATCTAAAAGCGAACAAAGAACCAGTTTTACAACAGTCAGTGATGCATTTCCATATTTTTCTACTATCTGAGTACAGAGAAATTCATTTTCTTTTAAAACCTCATCCAATAATTCTCCAACATATTGAGTCGTAATTACTGACGAAAGGTTCTCCTTTATCGTTTCAGCCAGATGAACTCTGATAATTCTTGAGAACGGCAAAACAACATATCCATTTTGCTCTGCTTCGGCCTTTCTTCCTTTTGTAATCCACAATCCTGGTACTCCAAATACAGGCTCTTTTACAGACTTACCGCTCATTTCTTTTTTTACAAAGCCAGTATCCAAAATCAAAAATGAATTTTTTCTGAATTCAAACCTTCCAGATGTATATCCATTTACCTTTATTACATACTCAAGAGGTTTAAGAGCTTTGTTTTCTTTTATGCGTACATTTGGAATAACAACACCGTACTTATTAAAAATTTCCTCACGAATCAAGGGAATTGTTTTAAGAATTTCATTGAGGCATTTTTCTAAACACAAATCGCTGCCAAGTTCCAATGTAAATAAATCAAGTTTTCTGTATTTTTCCATAATCTTTTCCTCCGTCATCTTTCCTAGTCACTAAATCCAATGCTTCTCTTGCCGAATTCTTTTTCTTCCTGCATTTTGCATAATTCATCAGTAATGTATGTTTCCGTTACCTTCTCATGATTCATAAAACGAAGTCTGGAAGAAATATTTCCAAAATCACCTGGAGTTGCACTCTGATACTTTGAAATCTTCCTGATATCTTCTTCATTAAAATCAAACTGAGGGAAATACTTAACTAAAAGTCTTTGTACTCCTTCATCTTTCAGGGCTTTGAACTCCACCATAATATGGAAGCGCCTCTGCATTGTTTTATCCATAATGTTCCGAAGGTTTGTTGTACAGATTACAATTCCCTCAAATTTTTCCATTTGCGTTAGAAATTCATTTACCTGAGTAATCTCCCAGCTGTGAGACGCATACGACCTTTCACGAAAAAATGAATCTACTTCATCAAAAAGAAGAATCTTTTTCTGCTTCTTAGCTTCTTCAAATGCTTTTGCAATATTCTTTTCTGATTCACCGACATACATGCCAAGAATGTCTGACGCATTTTTTGTAATTAGGCCTTTACCTAACGATTCAGCAATAAAATGTGCAAGATTTGTTTTTCCGGCACCGCTTAATCCGTAAAAGAGAATTCGAATGCCTTTTTCCTTCCCCTGCGATTTCCTGTCATTAACAATGGCATTCTGAACCATCTCGACTATTTCCTGAGCTGGAATTGAAGTATTTAAAACAGATAAATCATAAGAGGAATTAATAGATTTGAGCTCGTGAGAATCCAACTCATATGGATTTTCAATGACTGCAGTTTCTTCTTTTTGCAGTTCCGGCTTGTCATAAATCTGGCGTAACAGATATTGATAATTCATAGCGTCACCTCCTCAAACAAAAGTTGACATTTCCGCCTGATGATATAGAATATAAGAGAAAGTAATTCCCAAGTCACGGGAATGATAATTGAGAGTTTTTGTAATAATGGATTGGTATGAAAAGATTTTATTTTCTACATGTCAATGATTTCATTGTCCACGCAATATAATGGCCATGTAATGTCTTTAACAAATTTTATTTTGTCTGATAATTTCTTACCATAAAAATCTTTTGCTTCTGAGGATTTAGAGATATCAGTTCCCTCAAATGCATATCGCTCTAACGTTTTGGATTTTTTATTACAGGAGTTTCTTTTTTTAAAGAATCAAATGAACTTACTTTCTGCCAGCCTTTTTCATTAGGTTTTGCAACTATAAGTATTATTTTATCTTTTCCGACTCCAATTACAAAATCGGCTTCATTTGCTTTTGGAATATTCGGGATATCCCAATATTTTGAAACACAATCTAACATTGATTTTCTATATGGAGCTTGATTTATAAATTCGTTATATGATTTTTCTATATAAAAAATCAGAACTTTCTTTCTTGTAAAGTTTGCAATATTCATATGACTCCTCTTTTTCAATATATTTTTTTTCCTTTTCTCATATCTTTTGGAGATATTCTTTTTTTTGGGTCAAACATCTTTCTATAATTATTTACATCCCATTCCCAGGCTTCCTGCATGACATAATTCTTATCATATAAAATCCAAATTAGTTTGTCCCAAGTATAATTCTAAACACCAGGAACTTTTGAAACTTCACTTCTAGGTTTGCCACTAGGACGATTGGCTTTTATTTGATAAGGTATTCCATTAAAAATAAAATCAAATCCTTTTTGTACGGCTGTCTTGTCTTTCATGTATTCGGAATATTCATTTTCTGTCATTCCAATTAGTATAGCTGCATCAAATTCAGATAATGTGCTTGTAATCTGAGGGGCGACTCCAAATTTCTTTTGCCATTCCAGAGCAGTTTCTACAAGTTTATCTCGTAACATATTCTATAATATAAATGATTTTCTTGACTTGAACAACCAATATGATAAAATTACTTATTCCCATTTTATGAGAATAAGTAATAAAAACGAGGTAAAACAATGTCAATCGACTTCACCGAAAAAGCAAAACGATATCAGGCAATAGATGAAATAATTGCTAGTGGACGCAAACTCAAATGGAATCAGATAATCTCAGAACTTGGCGAAGTATATAACATAAAAACCAGCCGAACTTCCTTTTTCCGTGATATAGAAGAACTCGAAGAAAAGTACGGAGCTCCAATCGACACAGATTTTGAAACTAACGGATATTTTTACACTGATCCGCAATACAGACTGCCTCGTTTATATACCGATGAAAATGCAGCTAAGGCCGCAAAACTTATCAAAACGTTGATGGATATGGTAAAGGAAAATCCTCTTTATAAAGAAGCTCAGGAGGTTTTTGAATCGCTCGCGATTGAAAATCATGATTTATCAATTGAAAATATAAAAATAAACAAAAAGCCTGAAAATGACAGAATTATTTTTGTTGGAGCACCAAGTAAAGAAATTCCTGCTGAAACATGGCGTATTATAGATCAGGCTTTAATGGAAAACCGTGTTATTACTTTTGATTATCAGTCTCTTACAGATGATAAACCAAAACCCCGCCGAGTTCAGCCCTGGCAACTTATTTTCGATAACGGCAATTGGAATCTTCATGCTCTAGATGTTGTTAAAAATGAATGCCGTCGATATACCCTTAGCGAAATAAAAAATCTCAAACTAACAAAAGATGTATTTACTCTGCCAAAAGAATATGATTTCAGAAAAATGACACGAGGCTCTTTTGGATGTCTTTGCGACAAAAATTATGAAAACTATAAAATCCATCTTCATGGCTATCCCGCACGAGTAGTTCAAAAAAGTAGTTGGGGTGAAAATCGAATTATTGAAAAGGACAAAAAGCATCCCGGTCCTAAAAACGATGGTATAATTTTAAGTTTCCGAAGTAACCAGCGAGAAGCAATATGGACTTGGGTCTGGCAATGGGCAGATGAAGCATGGCCTCTGGAGCCAAAAGAGCTTGTAGAAAACTGGTTAGAGAGACGAGAAAAAGTAAATAAAGTAAAACTATAAATTAAAAAAAATCAACATAAACAATTCTACCTTATATTCCAATTAGTGGCGAGTTCTACCCTAAGTGGAATCGATAAAGCCGTTCAGTTCATCGGCGGGGAACCATACCCTAACGCAAAAAAATGGTGTATAATATTCTCATGGAATTTTTTAACCCCTTCGGACTAAGTTTTATTATTCTCATCATGGTTCCAAACATTGTTTTTGCCATAAAATGCAAAGAGGGTTTTGAAAATCCTTGGAAAAGCAAAATCGCAAAAATCCTAGAAATATTTGAACAAATCGGGCGCTATGGATGTTTTGTATTTATGATTTTTAATATTCCAGGAACATATTTTGGATTTTGTTCAGATTCTGCCTTTGCAATTTATTTAATTGTAAATTTCATCCTAATTTTTTCTTACTGCCTAATTTGGATACTCTGTTTTAGAAAGAACACACTTTTTAAAGCAATCGCACTTTCTGTAATTCCAGCAGTAGTTTTCCTTTTCAGTGGATTTTTGAGTCGCAACCTTTTGCTAATCATTTTTGCTGTGATTTTTGCACCAAGTCATATTGGTCTTTCTGTGGGAAATCAGATTAAAAATCATTTTTAATTTTTTCTTCTTGAACAAAACCCATTGTTAGTCTATACTAACCCTGTTAGTGTAAACTAACTGCAAAAAAAATCACTCTAACTAGAGTTTTTCACAGGAGACAAAAATGACAAAAATTAGTTCATTTGTTTTGGGTGCTGCTTGTGGAATTGTTGCTTACAATCTTGTAAAAACACCTGCTTTTAAAAAAGCTTGTGCCAGTGTAGTCGGAAAAGGATTACAACTAAAAGATGATGCCGTTGCCTTTGCAGAATCTGTAAAAGAAGATGCACAAGACATTTTGGCAGAAGCAAAACACCAAAATGCAACAAATGCGTAACAAAACAAAGGTGAGTCAAGGACATAAGTATTGTGTTCTTTGACTGCCTGAATTTAGAGAAAAACTATGCAAATTAAAATTCATCATTCATTACCAGGTAGACTTAGAATTCATTACAATTTAGAAGAAGTTTCTTCAAGGCAATCGGTTCTTGTGCAAACTTTAATTGCAGTTCAAGAAGGAATTATTGATATTTCCGGAAATCCAATTATTGGTTCATTTTTAATATTTTATGATTCAAACATTATATCCCAAGAAGAAATTTGCAATTTATTCAAAGCAATTACAGACAAATATTTGGAAGATGAAACTTTGCTGAATCAGGTTGCAGAAGTTCCAATTCAGGAAAGTTTAACAAGTGTTATTGTTCAAACTGCCATTATTTATTTTCTAAAAAAACTTCTTCCACCTCAACTACAAATGATATTTTTTATACGAAATTTGCTTCCAAGAATTTTTTCAACAATAGAACAACTATCAACAGGAAATATTTTTAGCACAGATTTATTAGATACAACGGCAATCACTGCGGCATATTGCAACGGTAAAAAAAATACTGCTTCTTCCATTTCAACATTACTCACAATGGGCGAACAAATTGAAGAAATCACACGCAGACAATCTTATAACAATTTGGCAAATACACTTTTAACTTTTAACGAAGATGTACATCTAATAAAAGACGAAGAAGAAATTTTAATTCCTGCCACAAGTTTAAAACAAGGAGATATTATTGTAGTACGTCAAAATTCTGTAATTCCTGCAGATGGAATTGTAGAAAAAGGTGAAGGTCTTGTAAATCAAGCAAGTATAACAGGAGAATCTTTACCAGTTGAAAAAAATCAAAATACTTCAGTTTTTGCAGGAACTGTTTTAGAAGAAGGTGAACTTTATATAAAAGTGTTAAAAGTTGGAAAAAACACAAAAGTTCAAAATATCATTCAAATGATTGATAATTCTCAAAATCTAAAAGCTCAGGCACAAAAACGTTCAGAACGACTTGCAGAAAAGATTGTTCCTCTTAATTTTTTACTTACAGGATTAACTTACTTTTTAACAAGAGATATTACAAAAACTATTTCAACATTAATGGTAGATTACTCTTGTGCTATGAAACTTGTAGCCCCAATTACAGTTTTGTCAGCAATGAAAGAAGCGGCATCCTATGGAATTTCTGTAAAAGGTGGAAAATATCTTGAAGAAGCAGCCCTTGCAGATACTGTAATTTTTGATAAAACAGGAACTTTGACTTATGCAACACCAGTTTTAGAATCTGTTTTTCCGATGAAAGGATTTTCAGAAAAAGACATTTTAAAATGGGCGGCTTGTTTAGAAGAGCATTACCCTCATCCTTTGGGAAGAGCGGTTGTAAAGGCGGCAGAAGAACAAAAACTAAAACATCCAGAAGAACATACAAAAGTTGATTACATCGTAGCACACGGAATATCATCAACTTACGAAGGAAAGAAAATTATTATTGGAAGTGCTCATTTTATTTTTGAAGATGAAAAAATCCCATTAACAGAAGAAGTAAAAAAACTTCAAAATTTAGCAAATAAAAATGAAAGTTCAATGTTATATTTGGCTTATGACGGAAAACTTGCAGGAATCATTACAATTGGAGATCCAATTCGTGAAGAATCAAAATCAACAATCAATACACTGCACAAACTTGGCATAAAAAATTGCGTAATGATTACCGGAGATGGGGAAAGTGCAGCAAAAAAAGTTGCAAAAGAAACAAATGTGGATGCCTATATTTCCCAAGCCTTACCAGAAGACAAAGTAAACTTTGTGGAAAATCAAAAAGCTAAAAATCACAAAGTAATAATGATTGGAGACGGAATAAATGATGCTCCAGCTCTTTCGGCGGCAAACGTAGGAGTTGCAGTTGATGGATGTTCTTCAATTGCTGGAGATACAGCTGATATCGAAATAAATAATAATGGTTTAGAAAATCTTGTTGTTGTTCGAAAACTGGGAGAGGCCTTAATCAATAAAATTGGAGAAAATAACGCTAAAATCATCGGTATAAATTCATTTTTACTTTTAGGTGGAATGTTTGGTTTTATTCCTCCAACCTTGTCTGCAATTTTACACAATTCTTTGACAATTGCTTTAAGCATTGATGCAATGAAACCACTTTTACCAGATACAAATTATTACAAAGGAAATTAAAATGATAGTAACAAGTTTTTTCCCAGGACGAATTAGACTTAGAGCAAATATTTTTAAAGATAGTGAGATTTATGAAAAAGCACTTTCTATTTTGAAATCTGAAGATAATGATTCAATTACAAATATTCAACACAACCCAATTACAGGTAGTGTTTTAATTGAATATATTCCAGAAAAAGTTCCAATGGAAAAAATCAATTCCATAAAAGAAAAATTATTACAATTAAATTATGGAGCAGAACATTATTCCATAGAAAAAAAGCAAAATATTCTTTTATTGATTGAAGAAATTGGAAAATCTTTTAATTAAAAATTTGGTTTAGGCTGATTTTTGGCAAAAACATATACAGGAGAAAAAATGACAAACGCAATAATCATTGGAATTTTGGTAATCTTTGTTTTTATTGGACTAAGTTCAACAATTAAACACTTTGCAGGAAAAGGTGGGTGTTGTGGTGGCGGAAATTCTGTAAAAATCAAAAAGAAAAAACTTTCAAAAATCGTAGCAAAAAAAGTGATTTTTGTTGAAGGAATGACTTGTAAACACTGTAAAGCAAGAGTTGAAGAAGTTGTAAACGATATTCAAGGAGTTTCTGGTTCTGTAAATCTAAAAAAAGGAGAAGTTTTGCTTTCTTTTGAAAATGAAATCACAGATAAAAAACTAACAGAGATTTACGAAAGAATTAGAAAAGCGGGATATTCTGTGAAATAAAGGAATTTATTCTTCCGAACAATTCATTCCTATCATGTGCATATATCCAAAATGGAAAAATGCCTGCATATTATCAAGGAAAACTTCGGCTTCTTCTCGTGGCATTTTGTGATACACAATTTCTGCCACAGATGTTATAAATGTTGTGGCAGTAACATGAACTGTCATTGGATCAATCTTATTTTTGATTAGCTTTTGAGATTTCATCCAATCAAGAATAACCATTACATTTTTTGTGTATAAGTCGCAGATTTCTTGTAAAAAGTATTCATGTGTGCTTCCTGCGGATTTAGTAAGCAAAAGTGTAAAAGCATCAAAATCACTGTAGATATAATCCACAATTGCAGAAATTGCTTCTTTTTCGTGAGCAGAATGTTCTTTTCCAACAGGATTTAATTCATGCTTATGAAAATCCAAACCAGTGGAAGAAATGACTTTTATAACAAAATCTACTGCATCATCAACAAGTGCACAAAACAAAGCGTCTTTATCTTTAAAATGACGATACATTGCTCCAGTTGTAAGACCTGCATTTGAAGCAATTGTTCTTAAACTGGCAGCAGAAAAACCTTTTTCTAGGAATTCTTTTTTTGCACTTTCGAGAATTTTTTGTTTTGTTTCCTTTGTTGTATCACTCATTAAAAATAATTTATATGAAAAAAATAGTTTCGACAAGTTGAAAAAGTAAAATACACAAAAAAATGATAACAATGTTATCAAAAACTATTGACACAACCCCATTTTTAAATTTATGATAACATCGTTATCAGATAACACTGTTATTTACTAGCCTTTCCATTTATTTTTTTTTTACTTTTGTAGATAACATTGTTATCACCTCTACAATTTATGTACAACAACGACTTTCCTCTTTTTTGGAAAGTTCTTTTTTGTGCAATAAGATAACACTGTTATCACAATCTGGACATTACCTTTTATGGAGGAAAGATAAACACTTTTCCTAAAATAGCGTCAAAGTGTTTATACAGGTGGTCAAGGGACACTTCGTTCAAGCCCTTGACTCACCTTTGTTTAGGTTCTCCAAACATTGTAGAACCTAAATCTGTAAAGTTTGCGTTGCAAACTTTCTTATCTTTTACTGTTTTTCACTTCGTTGCAAAACAGCGTTAAAAAGTCAAATCGGAAATTGAAATTTCCTCATTGACTTTTTATGGAGGAAATATGAAATTACAAAAAATTAATGATTGGTTTGGAAGATTTGCCACTTTCATGGTAAAAAACCGCATTGCATTTATTGTGGGACTTTTGCTTCTCACAATTATTTGTGGTGCAGGACTTCCAAAATTAAAATTATCAAACGGTGAATCAGATTGGTTTGACAACTGGGATTCTATCAAAATGAATCAAGATCACTTTGAAGAAATCTTTGGAAGTACAGACAACATTATGGCTCACATCACCGCAGAAGATGTTTTTGATCCAGAAGTTTTAGATATGATTGACCGCTTGGGTAATAGACTTTTACAAGAAGTACCTTACGCAGATTCATTAACAAGTCTTATGAATCTTTCAATTCCAATTGGAACAGAAGAAGGCTTTGAAGTTTCTTCCCCTTTTGAAGATGGAATCCCAACAGATCCCAAAGAATTGGCAGAAAAAAAAGCATTTATTTTAAGTCGTGAATCTTTGGTGAATTCCCTTGTTTCCGAAGATGCAACAGAAACTTGGATAATTATCAATCTTGAACAATATTCAGAAGATATGACTGTTGCAATGAATAAAATTGCACCTCCTGCAATGGAAATTTTTAATGATCCAGAATTCAAATCAGATAAATGGACAATTAGAGAAACAGGTCTTTCTTACACAGAATATGAAGAACAACAATCTACAATGGAACAATGTGTTAGCAGAATTATCATTGGGTTTATTGTAATGGTAATTTGTTTAATCATTTTTATTCGTTCTTTTCGTGGCGTTGTAGTTCCAGCTCTAGCAACAGTAGGAGCTTTGGTTACAACACTGGGAGGTTCTGCATGGCTTGGAATTGAAGGAAACAACACAATGATTATCCTTACAGTTCTTCTTGCAATGGCTTTATCAATTGGTTACGCAGTTCACTATATCAACGCTTTTAAGCTTCATTTTAGACAAACTGGGAAACGAAAAGAATCTGTAATCCTTGGTGTTCAAGATTCTGGTTGGGCTTTATTCTTTACAGTAATCACAACAATGGGCGGAATGCTTTCTTTTCTTGCCGGTGGAATTAAACCTATGCGTTGGGTTGGAGGAATTACAGCCATTGCAGTTTTTGCAGTTTTTGCTTACATCATGATTTTGCTTCCTTGTCTTTACAGTTTTGGAAAAGACAAAAATCCAGACAAAAAGTTTTTAGAAACAGACGGAAGTACAAACTCAGACCTTGGCATTGAAAAAATGGGAAAATCTATCCTAAACAAAAAATGGATTACAGTAATTGTCAGTGCAGTAATTGTTGCGGTTTCCGTTCCAGGTCTATTTAAAATCACTGTAAATATGGATTACACCGAAATGATGGGAGAACGAACACCTTATGTAAAACGTCTTATGGAAATTACAAGGGCAAAACTTGGAAGTCAATATTCCTACGAAGTTTTAATTGAATATCCAGAAGCTGATGCAATCAAAAATCCAGAAATTTTACAAAAAATGGACATTCTTTCAGATAGAATTGGAACATTAAGTTTAACAAAAATTTCAAACGGAAAACCTCGTGTATCATCAGTTACAAAAATCGTAAAAGAAATGAACCGAACTTTAAACGAAGATGATTCCGCTTTTTACGTAATTCCAGATGATTACGACACAGTTAGCCAACTTCTATTTTTGTATGAACTTTCTGGCGGCGAAGATTTATTCCAATATGTTAGCCAAGATTTTTCTGCAGCATATTTGCACGTTGAACTAAACGGATACAACGCAGAAGAATGTGTAAAAAATAGTGAAATGGTAAATCAATGGGTAAAAGAATTATTCCCAGATGCAACTACAACAGGAACAGTTGGAGAAGTTGTTCAATACGCTGCAATGAACGGAAAACTAGTGCGTGGTTCAATAAAGTCAATTGGAACATCATTTATCATCATTTTTGTATGTCTTGCCCTTGCCTTTTTGTCAATAAAAACTGCTTTAATCGGAATGATTCCAAACGTAACACCAGTTCTTTTAATTGGAGCGGTAATGGGCTACGCAAATATTCCAATAGATATGATTACCGCTATGGTAATGCCAATGATTTTAGGAATTGCAGTTGACGACACAATTCATTTTACAAATCACATAAAATATCAATTTGAAAAATGTGGCAATTACAGAAAAGCCATCGAAGCATCTTACCGAGAAATTGGAAAATCAATGATAATGACAACCATAATTCTTTGTGCCATGTTCTTTATCTTTTTGTTCAGCACAATGAATTGTCTTGTTAGAATCGGATACCTTTCAATCATCGGACTCGGAAGTGCCCTAATTGCAGACTACACATTAACCCCTGTTTTAATGTTAATTTGCAAACCATTTGGAAAAGAAAAAAATAAATAGAAAAGGCAGAAGGGAAAAGCCTTTCCCTCGGACGCACTTCGTTGCGTCCTACCCTTTCTAGCGGGGTTCTCGCAACAAGTCCGTAAGGACGAAGTTTCAAGCACACCCCGCAACGCCCCAAATATTTTTTATAGGAGATAAGATAAAAACTGCCAGAAATATTGTCAGTTTTTATCTTTAATAGTTTGCGTTGCAAACTACTTATATATTGCTGTTTTTCACTTTGTTGCAAAACAGCGAAAAAAGTCAAATCGAAAATTGATATTTTCTCATTGACTTTTTATAGGAGAATTTTATGAAAAAGATTATTTCAGCTTTATTATTAACATTATTATTTGGTACAGTTTTTGCACAAACAGGTTATGACATCATGAAAAAAGCAGATGAAGTTCCAACACCAAAAACTTCTTCTTACACAGCCACAATGACTCTTACAGACAAAAAAGGCAATGTCCGTGTTCGTGAAGTAAAGGAAATGACAAAAGATTTTGGAGATGTTTCAAAATCTGTAATTATTTTTACAACACCAAAAGATGTGGCTGGAGTTGGATATTTGATGTTTGACTATGTAGAAAAATCTGATGGAACAAAACAAGATTCAGATAACTGGCTTTACATGCCTGCTTTAAAAAAAGTTCGTCGCATTAGCGGAAGCGATTCAGGTGGCGATTTTATGGGAACAGATTTTACTTACGAAGATATGGGAGACCGCGGATTAAACAAAGACACTTTTACCCTTTTGGGAGAAGAAAATGTTGATGGCACAGATTGCTACAAAGTTGAAGCAGTTTCAAAAGATAACACAGAAAAAAATCCTCGTCGCATTTTGTGGATTGGAAAAGAAAACTTCATTATGTACAAAGCAGAATTTTACGACAGACAAAACAATCTTCAAAGAGTTTTAACTTGTTCAGATATTCAAAAAATTGACGGATTTTGGACCACTGGAAAAATGTATATGAAAAACGTAATCACAAATCATTCTACATTAATTGAAATGAAAAACGTGTCTTACGGAGAATCAATAGACGACACACTTTTTACAGTTGCTGCTTTAGAAAAAGGACGCATCAGATAAAACATCAGAATAAGGAATTAGTATGAAAAAATTATTTTTGATTTGTGGGATTCTTTGTCTTGTTTCAAATCTATTTGCCAACAATATTCAGTTTTCTGGTGAACTTTCCACAACTTGGGGCATTTTTGCTCCAGGCACAGAAAACAGTCCAGATTTATCTGTAGGAAACACTACCTTTTCTGGAACAATTGATGCCTATTACGGAAACAGTTCTTTATTTTTTGACGGAACAATAGGTTTTGATTTAATCACAAAAGAATATCTTTATGATATAAACGAAGCATATTTAGATTACGCATCAAGTTTTTGGGGAATTAGATTAGGTCGCCAAAAAATTACTTGGGGAAAAGCCGACGTCATAAACATAACAAATCAAATTTTTCCAGAAAATATGACTTCCCTTTATAACGAAGATACTGCTTTGGCAATTGACGGTGCAAAATTTTCTTTCTATGTAAAAAACTTCACAATCGATGGATTTTGGATTCCATTTTTTAGACCAACAGAATTGCCACTAAAAGAAAACAATCCTTTGCGACAAAAAATAGTTCCTTCATCAGTGGAAACAAATGGATTTTCTATTCCTGTGGCAATTGGAAATCTTCAAAATCCGTCCCTTTCTTTGGAAAATGGGGAATATGGTCTAAAAATTAGTGGATATTTTTCTGCTTTAGATTTTTCACTTTATGGATTTTATGGTTTTGAAAAAACACCAAGCTTAAATTACACTTTGAATTTTGAAAACTATATGCCTTCAAAAATTACAATTGATGGAAATTACAACAGACTTGGAATGATTGGATTTGATGCTGCATTTCCAATTTCAGAAATTGTTTTTAGAAGCGAAGTGGCATTTTTTCCACAAAGACATTTTCAAAAATCTCTAGAAAGTATTTTACAACAACCTAGCGATGAAGAAAAAAATCAAACAGAAAAACACAACAACCTTTCTGCTTTAGTAGGAATTGACTGGATGCCATCTGGTTGGACTTTCACTGCTCAATATTATTTTGATATAATTTTTGGAGACTTAGAAAATTTGCAAGTAAAAGATGCTTATTCTCACGGTGCAACATTGAGCATTGCAAAATCATTTTTGTCAGAAACTTTGGAATTAAATTTAAGCGGAACAGTTGGATTTAATAATTTTGACTGCGCTATAATGCCACAAGTCTCTTACAGTTTAACCGATACTTTAAAGGCTTTTTTAGGAGCATTCATCTTTTTAGCAGGTCCAGAAAATGTTGGAACATACGGTGCTTACAAAGATTTAAGTTCAATTTATATAAAAGTAGAATACAGTTTTTAGGAGCTTGAAAAAATGAGTTATATTTCAGAAAAATCATCAAATAAAAACTTTTGGCAACGCTTTGCTAAACTTTACACTACAATAATGAAAAAAAACGAAAAAACTTTTGAAGAAATTTGCAATATACTTGAATCTTACATAACAAAAAAATCAAATATTTTGGAATTGGCTTGTGGAACAGGACAAATTAGTTTTTTAGTTGCAGACAAAGTAGAATCTTACATTGCAACAGATTTTTCTGAAAATATGATTCAAGAAGCAAACAAAAGAAAAACTAAAAATCCTACAAAAGCACATTTCCAAATAGCCGATGCAACAAATTTACAATTCCAAGAAGAAAGCTTTGATGTAGTAATCATTTCAAACGCTCTACACATTATGCCAAATCCAGAACTTGCACTAAAAGAAATAAGACGTGTTCTAAAACCAGATGGCATTATTTTTGCTCCCACTTTTGTTTATGAAAAAAGATATTCAAAACTTTTAATTTGGTGTATGGAAAAAGTTGGTTTCAGAATCTTTAACAAATGGAAACTTTCAGATTTCACTGCTTTTATAGAAGCCCAGGACTTTTCTGTAATAGATTCCAAATTATTAAAAGCATTACCTTGGCCAGAATGTGTTTTAGTGGGAAAAAGATTGTAATTACTCCCCAAAGGGAATCCCAAACCTTTTCAAAACTTCTTTGAACTCGTCTTGGCAAGAAAGACATGTGTCTGTAAGATAGCCTTTGATGTTGTGCCACTCTGAAATGCCGCGGTAATAAAAAAGTTTTACTTCGTCGGTAATGATAAATGGCACAATATTGTGTTTTAAGCACTCTTTGAACATAATAAGTCTTCCCACACGGCCGTTTCCGTCTTGGAATAGATGGATTTTTTCAAATTGAACGTGAAAATCTAAAATATCTTCCAAAGTAATTTTTTCTTTTGAATTGTATTCTTT
>JAZUSR010000014.1:0-15766 GCA_045606765.1 Treponema sp. | reverse complement strand
AATGAATTAATTTTATTGATTGAAATTAGTTATAAATTATAAAAATTGGTTTACCTGAATTTTTATAATGCAAGAAAAGACTTTTTTGAGCTGAAAATCGTTTGATGATATTCTTAAAAGAAGAATTGTCTCGATGTTTTGCTCGAAGAAGTCTTTTTGCGTAATTAGATTGGACAAAGAAAATTGAATCACATAATTCTAAAAGTTTTGGTGTTTTAAATAAAACAGTTGCATTAAGAATTATTTTTTGCTTTGGATTGTTTGTTTTTGAATCTGAAATAAATTGTAAAACTTTTTTTGTAAGTTCTGGATAAATTATATTTTCATGTTTTTCTAAAAGTGTTCGATCTGAAAATAAAAGAATTCCAAGATTTTTTCGATTTAGAGAATTGTCGTCGTTTCTAATTTGAATTGATTTTTCGTTAGCAATTTTTTCAAAAGTTGAAAAGATTAATTCTGTTTTTTCTAAAATGACTTTGTGTACTTCTTTGTCTAAATCGATAGAAATAAATCCTTGTTCACAAAGAATATTGCATACAAAATTTTTTCCAGATGCCATTTTTCCGGTAAGGCAAATTATTGAGGAATTATTTTTAGCAAGAATTTTCTTTAGTTGAATTAAGATTTTTTCTTTTTGCTTGTTTTTCATTATTCTAGTGGAATTCTCCCCATGACGCTCCATATTCAATTGAAACTTTTAATGGAACAGAAAGTTTTACTGCATTTTCCATATTTTCTTTAATAATTGAAATTGTTTTTTCAATTGTGTCTTTGTCATTAGGACATTCAAAAATTAATTCATCATGAACTTGTAATAATAATTTTGCTTTACTTTTGTTTTGTTCTAACGCATCTTGAACCTTTATCATTGCAATTTTTACAATATCAGCAGCTGAACCTTGAATTGGTGTGTTTACTGCAATTCTTTCAGCGGCGGCTTGCTCAGTTTTATTTGGATTGTTGATGGTTGGTATAAATCTTGATCTTCCAAAAATTGTCGATACTTTTGAATTAGTGTGAGCATTAGAAATTGTCTCAGTAATAAAATTTTGTATAGCGCTGTATTCTTTAAAGTAATTGGCAATAAATTCTTGTGCCTGAGTTCTTGAGATTCCAAGTTCATTTGATAGTCTAAAAGCGCTCATTCCGTAAATGACACCAAAGTTAATTGTTTTCGCAAGCCGCCGCATTTCTGGGGTAACTTGGTCAGCAGAAACTTTGTAAATTAAACTAGCAGTTGCTTTGTGTACATCAGTTCCTTCTATAAAAGCTTTTGTCATTTTAGGATCTTTTGAAAGATGGGCCATTACGACTAATTCAATTTGAGAATAGTCTGCCGAAATAAAAACTGTATTTTGTTTACTGGTAAAACTTGAACGAATTCTTCGTCCTTGTTCATTACGGACTGGGATATTTTGTAAGTTTGGATCTTTACAAGAAAGTCTGCCTGTTGCAGTTCCGGTTTGAACAAAAGTTGTATGAATTAAATTATTTTTGTCACAAAGTTTTGGAAGTGCTTCAACATAAGTTGATTTTAATTTTGTAAGTTCACGATATTCTAAAATCATTTTTGGAATTGGATCGTAAAGTGATAATTCTTCGAGAACAGTTGTGTCTGTAGAATAACCAGTTTTATTTTTCTTTGTAGGTTTTAAACCTCTTTCGGTAAATAAAACTTCTTGAAGTTGCTTTGTTGAAGAAATATTAAATTCATGGCCAACTTCTGCATAGATTTGTTTTTCAAGTTCTGTAATTTGAGATTGTAATTCAATGTCGTAGTTAGAAAGTTGAGTTGTGTCTAAATGAATTCCTTCTAATTCCATCTCGGATAGAATTGGAACTAATGGCATTTCTATTTCGTAAAATAATTTTTCTTTATAATATTTTTTGATAAATTGTTCTAAGTTTTTCCAAAGTTGAATTGTAATATCTGATTTTTCGCAAACAAAATTTTTTGCTGTTAAATCATCAAGATGTGTAAAATTTTGTTCTTTTAAAAGAATTTCTGAAAAATCTGTTTTTAAAATTGCAAGTTTTGATTGTGATAGATTTTCCAATGAATAAGGATTTGTTCCTTGTGCTTCTGGTGATAAAAGCCATGATGCAATCATTGTATCAATAATTTTTGGCGAAGAAGTTTTATCGATTTTATTTAATCCATTTGCACGAAGAACTTTGTAGTTGAATTTAAAATCATGGATAATTATTGTAATATCTTTTGTGGTGAATAATTTTTGTATTTCAGAAATTGCTTCATTGATTGAAATTATATTTGTAGAAAATAAATCTTCTCCTTCTGTAAAATGAATGTAGTAGCCAGTTTGTTCCTTTGGAGAAAGTGCAATGCCCAAAAGTTTTGATGAATAGTCTTCGCTAGAAATTACTTCTGTTGAAATTGCAACTTTTTTTTCTGAGTTGATTATACTTTCGATAATTGAGTTAAGTTCATTTGTTGATTCAACAATTTTATAATTTCCATTTGTTTTATGTAACGGAATGAATTTTTCTTTTAATTTTTCTGCATCAAGTTGAATTTGTTTTTTAATTTCTTCTGGTGTTAATTTTTTTTGTTCTTTTTTTTCTGTAGAAAAATCTATGGTTTGTTGTTCGTTTTTGTTTGAACTTGATGGTTTGTTTTTTTCGTTTGAATCAAGAGAAAGTTCAGCATAGAGTTTTGCAACTGATGGAATTTGGAATTTAGATAATTCATCGGCTGCACTTTTGTAATTTAATGTAAGTGGTGTAAATTTATTTATGTCAATTTCTGGGCAAGGAACTTGAGTGTATAGTTCGATTAATTTTTTTGAGAAGAAAGCATCCTCTTTTCCATCTCGAATTTTTTGTCCGATTGCCCCTTTGATTTCATCCGCATGTTCATAAATACCTTCGAGAGAGCCATATTGGTCTAAGAATTTACACGCTGTTTTTACGCCACAGCCTTTAACTCCAGGAACATTGTCAGCGGTATCTCCATAAAGTGAAAGTAAGTCTAGCATTTTTTCTGGTTCTACACCCCATTCAGCTTTAACCCCTTCTGGTCCGATTACTTTCCAAACATCTGCGTGATCAGGTTTTAAAATTTGAGTTGTTTCAGAAACAAGTTGCATTAAGTCTTTATCGCCAGAAAGGATTCTGCATTTTCTGTTGGCTTTTTGACATTGTGTTGCAACTGTTGCAATAATATCATCTGCTTCATATCCATCACACTGAAGTGTTGGAATTCCGAGGGCTTTTAATACATCGTTAATCCATGGAATTTGTGCATGTAAATCTTCTGGTGTAGGTGGTCTGTTTGCTTTATATTTTGGATAAAGTTCATGTCTAAATGTTGGAGTTTTTGAATCCATTGCACAGGCAATATATGATGGTTTGTAATGTTGTAAAATTGAATGTAAGTTTCTAAAAAATCCGAATAAGGCTGAAACATTTTCTCCATTTGCATTTGTTAATGGGCGTGAAATAAATGCAAAATAACAACGGTAAATTAATCCATATGAATCTAGTATGTAGACTGTATCTTTATCTGAATTGCTCATATTACATATTATAGCAAAAAAAGATGAATTAATATAGTTGAAATATATTTTACTTTAAGAAAAATCGAATGAGTTTGTCGTAAATCTTTTGATATGGTTGGTAACGCATTGGCAAATCCATCCATGTTTTTTTGTCTACAATGCTTTTGTAATGGCTAAATGTGTCAAATCCAACTTTTCCGTGGTAACTTCCCATTCCGCTTTCACCAAAACCGCCAAAACCCATTTGAGTTGTTGCAAGATGAATAATTGTATCGTTTATACAACCGCCGCCAAATCCAATCAACGAAATTACGCGGTCTGCAAGTTTTTTGTTGCTTGTAAAAATGTAAAATGCCAAAGGGTGTTCCATTTGCTGAACTTTTTCAATACATTCTTCAATATTTTCAAAAGTCAAAATTGGCATAATTGGCCCAAAAATTTCTTCTTGCATAACCGGGTCAGAAAACAAAACGTTATCCATAACAGTTGGTTCAATTCTTTGCGCCTGTGAATCAGAATTTCCACCAAAAACAACTTTGTCTTTTTGAATTAAACCAAGCAATCGTTCAAAATGCTTTTGATTAATAATTTTTCCAAAGTTTTGGTTTTCAAGCGGCTTTTGACCAAATTGTTTTTTAATTTCTTCCAAAATATTTTTTACAAGTTCATCTTTAATTGATTTTTCACAATAAATAAAATCTGGAGCAACACAAGTTTGCCCGCAATTCAAAAATTTTCCAAAGACAATTCTTTTTGCAGCAAGCTTTAAATTTGCAGATTTTTCTACAACACAAGGACTTTTTCCGCCAAGTTCCAGTGTTACAGGAGTCAAATGTTCAGCCGCTTTTTGCATAACAGTTTTTCCAACAACTTTACTTCCTGTAAAGAAAATATAATCAAATTTTTGATTCAACAAACATTCGTTTTCTGCTCGTCCACCCGAAACTACCGAAATATATTCTGGCGCAAAGTTTTTTGTAAAGATTTCTTCTATTAATTTACTTGTATTTGCTGAATATGCACTTGGTTTTACAATAGCTGTGTTTCCTGCCGCAATTGCATCTACAAGTGGCGAAAGAGTCAACATAAATGGATAATTCCAAGGACTCATAATTAAAACAACACCACGAGGCGACGGATTTTTATAACTTTTAGAAGCAAACTGAGCAAGCGGAGTTTTTACAATTTGTTTTTTTGCATATTTAGAAACGTGTTTTAGCATAAAAGAAATTTCTTCAAGAACAAGTCCAACTTCGCACATAAAACTTTCCATTGCACTTTTTCCCAAATCTTTTTTTACAGCCGCCATAATTTCACTTTCGTTTTGTTTTATTACAGCGTACAATTTTTTAAGATTTTCTTTTCTAAAAGCAACAGGCAAAGTTTTTCCGCTTTCAAAAAATTTTCTTTGCTTTTCAATAATTTGTTGAATTTCTTGTTCTGTCATAATATTTCTCCAAATTCTCCCCTATAAAAAATAACTATTTTTCCATCACTTTATAATAAAATTGTTGCAATTCTTTTGCGTTCATCAACTTTGGAACAGGATACAAAGGATTTGCTTCTTTGTCCGCATATTTACTCAACTTTTTAATATCTTCTTCTTTTATACCTTCAATTGTATCACCAATATTCAATTTTTGCTTCATATCTTTAATCATTTGAATAAAAGCTTTTGCAGCTTCATCTTGCGGAGTAATTTCTGAAACTAAATGAATGTGATAAGCCAATTTTGCTAATTTTTTTTCTGCTTTTTTTCCGTATGCTTCCAACACAAAAGGCAACAAAACTGCATTTGCAAGCCCATGTGGAACGTTGTAACATCCGCCCAAAGAATGAGCCACCGCATGAACATATCCAACATAAGAACGAGTAAACGCACAGCCCGCAAAATAAGCAGCTTTTAACATATCATTACGCGCTTCTAAATTATTTCCATCTTCGTAAATTGTAAAAATTCTGTTACAAATTAATCTAACTGCCAAAAGCGAAAACTTTCTTGTCTTTTTTGTTGTTGAACCACCAATATATGCTTCTACCGCGTGAGTTAAAGCATCCATTCCAGTTGTCGCAGTAATTGATTTTGGTAAACTCAAAGTTACTTTTGCATCCAAAACAGCATAATGCGGAATTAACGGAAAGGAATTTATTGCATATTTATGACGAGTTTTTGAATCTGTAATAATTGCAGCAAGAGTTGTTTCACTACCAGTTCCCGCCGTTGTAGGAATTGCAATCAACAAAGGAAGTTTTTTGTGAACTTTTAAAATTCCTTTTAATTGTCCCAATGTTTTTTTAGGATAAACAATTTGAACCCCAAGCGCTTTTGCACAATCCATTGAAGAACCGCCACCAAAAGCAATCAAACAATCACAATTTTCTTTTTTATATAAATCATAAGCCTGTGCAACATTATCAGTTGTAGGATTAGGAACAGTTTCATCATAAATTGCAAACGGAATTTCAGATTTTTTTAACGCTTCAACAAGAGAATCAATTAATCCTAAATTTACAATTCCTTTATCAGTTACAATAATCGGTTTTTTACAACCATTTTTCTTAACAGTCTCTGGAATTAATTCAATGGATTCTAAAATTTCTGGCTCACGATAAGGCAACAATGGCAACGCAATTCTAAAAACTTTTTGAAAAATTCTACAATAAACTTTCTTTAAAATGAACATGACAAAATCCTAAAAAATGTAATTTTAAAAACTATACCAACTTTAATGTGATTATTCAATAAAAAATCCTTGAAGTTTAAGAAAAAACTAATGTTCATTTTTTAGATTCCGATACTAAAAGTAGGAATCTTGATAACGGAGGTAAAACATTATGACAACAAATATGCACAATTTAAGTCCTTATTCATATAATGTGATGGCCTCTGGTGGCTTTAGCGGAAAATTATATGTTCCTGTAAAACCTTCAAGTGTTGTATTTGCACAGTTTGATCATATTTCTGGAATTGCTGCAAAAAATGGTCAAAGCGGAGTTTCAATTTCAAAAATTAAAATACTTAATACTTTGATAGAAAACCTTTCTAAAATAAAAACAAACTCAAAAAATAATTATATTGTAAAAGATTCACACCTTTCTGATGAACAAGTAGATGTTCTTATTGAAAAATATCAAAAAGAAATTAAAACAGTTGTTTCTCTTGCTCAGTCAAATCCTTTTATTCTTTCGGGAGTAAAACCTGAAGCAGGTGCTCTTTTTGCTTTAGATGTTTAGACATTCTTTTTTTTCAAATTCTTAATAAAAAATTGATAAATTAGAGTTTTTATTGAATAAAGCAACATTTTTTTCCAAATAATATTGATTGTTACTTTTTATTCTATTAAATTGTTTATACTCTAGCAAAAATATTTTTTTTGATAGAGTATAATTTTTTTTGGAGAAATGTTTTATGAAATTGTGTGGAAAATTATTAAAAAATTTAATTTGTTTAAATTTTGTTTTGAGCTTTACTGCAAATATTTTTGCATATAATCCACCTGCTCAAGGTGAAAATATGAATTTGTATTTAAATGCAAATCAAATGACTTCTGGTTTTTCGGTTGCTGGAGGTCCACTTTTAAATATTAATCCTTCGAGTGTTCTTGTAAATCCTGCGTTAGGCGCTTATCAAAATCGTATTACTTTAGATTTTGGTTACTCTGGAATTATTACTTGTGATAAAAACAATCCTTATTCTCAAGCAATATCTACAGGAATTTTAGTTCCTACAAAATGGTGCAATTTAAGTGGAGAAATTTTTGGAATTTTTTCTGATTCAGAAAGAATCCATTGGGGAAATTCTATTAACTTAAAAATGACTGCTTCAAAAGAAATTGCAGAAAATTTTTCAGTAGGAATTGGACTTGGAACAGGTTACCTTTGGGGTATGGATAATGACTGGAATTTAGTTTGCGATCTTGGAGTTGTTTATAAATGGGGTGAACTTGGTCCAATGAAAAATTTTAGAATTGGAGCATCAGTATTAAACATAGGAAAAGTTTATAATGACAATTATGCAGTTGGAATCAATGGAGTAAATGATAAAAGTCAATGGACAACTTTCCCTGGTTTTTTGACTATGAAAGCCGGTGCGGCTGCTGAATTTATTAATCACGAAAATTTTGTTTTAGGGCTTTCTTTTGATGTAAGTTCACCATGTTTTCAAAATTTGATTTTTGATGCTGGTGTAAAAATTAAAATTATTGATTGCATTAATATTAGTTCTGGATGGCAATTTGATGTTCAGGCTTGTGCAAATGAAGTTCAAACTTGGGTTCCATCTATTGGAATTTCTGTAAAGTTTAATTTGGATACAGGATTTACAAATAAAGAAAAATGGCAAACTAGTGAACTTGAAGTTTCAACTGCTTGGAAAAATATTTATGATAATGTAAATGCATTTTCAGTTGGTGCAATTGTAAATGTTGGGCAGCCCGATGTTGCAGCTCCAACAATTTCGATTGATGCTGATGTTGAAATAGAAGAATAAAAATTTAAAAATACAATAACCATTTTTTCGTTTGAAAAATAGGAGGGTTTTATGAAAACTTTTTTTAAGAAAATTATATTGATTGTCTTCATAGGGATTATGGCAACAGTTGCGTTTGGTGCAAAGATTTTTAAATATTTTTCTCCAAATAATGATGGGGTTCGCGATGTGTTATCGATTCCATTTTCTGTAACTGATGATAGCCGAATTCTTTCGTGGAAAATGGTTATTGAAAATTCAAAAGGTAAAATTGTAAGAACAATTGGAAATAAAGTTTCATTACCTTCGAAGATGAATGCGGCAGAAATGTTAAAACAAATTGGCAAGGCAAAAGAAGATGTTATTATTCCAAAATTTGTAAGTTGGGATGGAACTTTTGATGATGGAACTGTAGCACCTGATGGGGAATATTTTTATTACATAAGTGCAACAGATGAAAATGGTAATGTTTCAAAAACAAAAAAACTTAGTGTAATTCTTGATAACACTTTGCCATCTGCAGAAATTAAAAATATTTTAGAAGATGACTTGATTTTTGGAGAAGGTGAAAAATCAAGTTTACAAATTATTCAATCAGGCTCAAGTGAAAAACAATGGACTGGAAAAATTTCTGATTCTTCTGGAAAAACTGTAAAAACAATTTTTTGGAAAAATTCATCTCCTAAAAAATTCGAATGGAATGGAACGGATGATAATGGATTAATTGTTTCTGATGGTGTTTATAATTATGCGTTACTTGGTGAAGATAAGGCAGGAAATATTTCAAAAGAATATGTAATAAAAAATATTATTTTTTCTGCAGAAAAACCGATAACAAATATTTCGATTAATGGTTCTAAGTTTTTTTCTGTTGAAAGTCAAAGTGAAATAAATTCGATAAAATTTGATGTAACAATTCCAATTCCAAAAGAAAAAAGTGCAAATAAACTTGTCGAATGGGATGTTACAGTTTATTCAAAAGAAAATGTTGCAGTAAAAACATTTGATCAAAATAATTTTAAAATTACAGAATCTAACTTTGTAATTAATTTTGATGGAAAAGATAATAATGGAAAACAAATTCCAGATGGAGTTTACTTTGCTAAGGTAAAAGCAAAATATTTAAATGGATATGAAACTCATCCTGTTTCTACTTCTCCATTTATGTTTGATTCAATACAACCTGTTTGTTCAATTATTGCAAGCGATAATATTTTTAGTCCAGATGGAGATTCAAAAAAAGATGTAATTAATTTTAAAATTTCTGCGGATAGAAAAAACGGTTCTCCAATGGAAAGTTGGACAGCTAAAATTGTTGATGCAAATAATTCGGACTTAATTGTTAAAGAATATAACTTTGGAGAATTTTGTCCAACAACTTTAGAATGGAATGGGTTAGATAGTAATGGAAAATTGGCATTAGATGGAAATTATTATTTTGTAATCAATGGAAAAGATATGGCAGGTAATACTGTTATTTCTAAAACGCAAAATTCCTTTAGACTTGATACATCAAAAACAGAGGTTGTTCTTTCTGTGAATGAATTAATTTTTTCTCCTAATGAAGACGGTGTAAAAGATTCAATTGAATTTAAAACTTCGATAAAGCAAGGAACTTCAGTTGCAAAATATAATTTTCAAATTAAAAATCAGGAAGGAAAAATTTTCTATTCTCAAAATTCAAATGCTTTAGTTCCGGAAAGAATTTTTTGGAAAGGAATAGATAGTAATAAAAACATTCTTACTGACGGAATTTATAATGCTCTTTTGACAATTGAATCTACAAATGGTTCAATCGCAAAATCTGAAATTAAAAATATTGTAATTGATACTAAAAAGCCAAATTTAGAAATCAGTGCTAAAGATTTAATTTTTAGTCCGGATGCAGATAACATAAAAGATTCTTTTGTTTATGAATTGAAAAATTGTACTTTTGAAAAACTTTGGGAAATATCGGTTTTGGATTCTAATAAAAAAATTGTAAAGAGTTTTAAAATAAATAATTCTGTAAATCAAAAGAAAGATTTTAAATTGTTCTGGACTGGAACTGATGAAGCTGGAAAAAAAGTTCCTGACGGAAAATTTTCTATTAAAGTTTCTTCTACTGATGAGGCTGGAAATTCTTTTTCAAAAGTTATTGATAATATTGTAATGGATTCTAGAATTGTAAAAGCATATGTAACTTGTGCATTTGAAGGAATTTCATCTTTGTCAAAAACAGGTTTAACTGAGCAGAAGTTTTCTCTTCGTACTTCTGTTTTAGATGGAATAAAATCTTGGAAGTTTGATGTTGTTGATGAAAAAGGTTTGAGTGTCTATTCAGTTACTGATGAAAAGAAAATTTTGCCTAAAGAAATTATTTGGAATGGAAAAAAATCAAATGGTGAAAATGCTGAAGGAAAATTCTTTGGTCAATTGTCAATGGAATATGAAAAAGGAAATAAAGTTTTAGAAAAATCTTCAGTATTTGTTTGTTCTAATATTCTTCCAAAGTTAACAGTTGAAACAAATCCAAAATTCTTTAGTCCGGATAATGATGGAATTGATGATGATTTATTTATAAAATTAGACGCTGTTACTCAAGGAAAAATTGTTGATTGGTCTTTTACAATTTTGAATCCTAATGAATCTGGAAAAAAAGATAAACCATTTTGGACAACTTCTGGTGGTAATAAAATTACTGAACAGATTACATGGAATGGTTTAAGTAATATTTACAAAGAAAGTAATGGTCAAGCTGAACGAGTTCAATCTGCAATGGATTATCCTTGGAAGTTTGTTGTTACTGATAGTCTTGGAATGACTTCTACAATGGAAGGAAAAATTTCGATTGATATTCTTGTAAATCGTGATGGTAATGTTTTAAAAATGGCAGTTCCTGCAATTATTTTTAGAGCAAATCATGCTGACTTTAAAACTGCAAAAGAAGCAAAAGGAAGTAAAGTAACTGAGCAACAAGCTAAAAATAATGAAAGAGTATTAAAACGAGTTGCTAAAGTTTTAGAAAAATTCCCTGATTATACTGTCACAGTTGTTGGACATGCAAATAATATTACTGGAACAGAAGCAGAAGAAACCTCTACAGAAAATGGTAATATTCCATTGATTCCTTTGTCTCAAGATCGTGCTGAATTTGTAAAGGCAAAACTTGTAAGTTATGGAATTGATGCTAGTCGATTAAAAACAGAAGGTAAAGGTGGACGAGAACGAATTGCCGCATTAAAAGATAGAGAAAATTGGTGGAAAAATCGACGCGTTGAATTTATTTTACATAAGTAAAAAAAAAGTGTAAGATGGATTTGTATTTTTTAGTTTTATAAGGTTTATGAGGAGATTTAAATGATAATTACAAGTACAGGATTTTCTAATACAGGTTCAAGTGCTATTACTCATATTTTGTCTGAATTTTCTGTTGTACAAAATTCTGATAAAACTACAGAATTTCGATTATTATATGATGCAGACTGTATTTGTGATTTAGAATATAATTTAATAACAAATCCTCATAGACATAACACAAGTAATGCAATTAAAAGATTTAAAAAGTTTGTAGATTTTAATACAAATCCATTGTTAAATCATCATTATGAAAAAATTTTTAAGAATCAATTTAAAAAATTGTCTTACGAATATATTAATGATATTTGTGATATAATTTATAAAGGAATGTATTTTGGAGATGTTTACAATCGAGGAAAATTATTTTGGTTTGTAAATCGATGTTATCAAAAAATAATTACTTATGTTTGTAAAATTAAAAAATTACTTAGCATTTTACCATTGAATATTGTTCCAAAAAATGAATTGTGTTATGCCGGAACTTTTTCTGAAAGTAAGTTTTTAAAAGCTACAAAAAAATATATAAAAAATCTTTTGGAAGTTGCAAATGGTAAGAATGTAAAATATACATTGATAGATCAATTTTTTCCACCAAGTAATGTGGATCATTACTTTAGATTCATTCCAGATGATGAAGAATGTAAAGTTTTTGTAGTAGAAAGAGATCCGAGAGATTTATATTGTATTGCAAAATGTTTTTTAAATAATAGAATTATTCCTACAGAAAGTGCAGAAGTGTTTTGCGATTGGTTTTTATGGACACGAGGACAAGCTGTAAAGTCAAAAGATAAAGATAGAGTAATGTATATTCAGTTTGAAGATTTAGTATACAAATATGAACAAACTCGAAAAAAGATTTGTAAGTTTGTTGGAATTGATATTAATTCAGAATGTAATCAAAAGTCAAATTTTGATCCAGCAAAATCAATTAATAATACTCAAACTTTTATACGATTTAAAGACAAAATTGATCCAAAAGAAATAGAATACATAGAAAAAAAATTAGGAAAATATTGTTATAATTTTCCTAAAGATGGGATACAACCTGATTTTTCTAAATTAAATATGTATAATACTTAAGTGTTGGGAGAAAAAAATGCAAGCGTTAATGTTAGCTGCAGGAATGGGAAAAAGATTAGGTAAGTACACAGAAAATGCCACAAAATGTATGGTTCCTGTTAATGGAAAAACTTTAATTGAATATGCAATCGAATCATTGATTGCCGCAGGAATAAAAAAACTTACTTTAGTTGTAGGATATAAGCGTGAAGTATTAAAAAACTTCTTAAAGGGAAAGTATAAAGAAATTCAAATAAATTATATTGATAACGATGTGTATGATACAACAAATAACATTTATTCACTCTATATGGCAAAAGATGTATTGTCGCAAGATGATACAATTCTTTTAGAAAGTGATTTAATTTATGACAAAAAAATTATAAAAGAGTTAATTAATAATAAAAATCCTAACTTAGCAGTTGTATCTCCTTTTGAATCTTGGATGGATGGAACTTGTGCTCTCTTAGATGAACAGAATGTAATAAAAGGAATCTTAGGAAAAACAGAATTTGATTGGAATAATACAAGTAAATATTTTAAAACTGTAAATATTTACAAGTTTTCTAAAGAATTTGCTTCAAAGGTTTATATGCCCTTTTTACAAGCCTATAAGGCAGCTTATGGTAAAAATGAATATTACGAAACCGTACTAAAAGTAATTTCTTTTTTAGGAAATTCAACTTTTAAAGCTTATGTAGTAGATGGATCTCGTTGGTATGAAATTGATGATCCTGCAGATTTAGCAATTGCAGAAACAAGATTTTCTAAAGGTAAACAACATCTTAAAAATATGTCAAAAACATTTGGAGGGTATTGGAGATATCCTTCTATGATTGATTATTGTTATTTAGTAAATCCATATTTTCCACCAAAATCTTTAGTTGAGGAAATGAAGGCAAATTTTGAATCATTGTTGGAAAGTTATCCAAGTGGAGATAAACAACAAAGTTTATTAGCTGGAAAAATTTTTGGAATAAATCCAGAATATATTGCAGTTGGGAATGGAGCTGCAGAATTAATTGCGGGTTATTCAGATTTTATTGAAGGAAAAGTAGTTGTCCCATATCCAACCTTTAACGAATATCCTGAACGATTTGGTGATAATAGAACAGTCTGGTTAAAAACAAATAATGATTTTTCATATTCTGTTAAAGATATTTTAGATTGTGTTGAAAAAAATGATGCAAAATCAGTATTGCTTATAAATCCAGAAAATCCAAGTGGACATTTTTTTTCAGAAAAAGAAGTAATCACTCTTTTAGATAAATTAAAAGAAAAAAATGTAAATTTAATTTTTGATGAAAGTTTTATCGATTTTGCAGATGATAAAATAAGATACACTTTAATTAAGGATGAAATTTTAGAAAAATATCCAAATTTAATTGTAATTAAATCAATTAGCAAAAGTTATGGAGTTCCAGGAATTCGATTAGGTATTTTAGCTAATTCAGACAAGGACTTAGTATATAAGATTACTAGACGAACATCTATTTGGAACATAAATAGTTATGGAGAGAACTTTTTACAGATTTTTGATAAATACAAAAAATATTATACAATTGCATGTAATAAAATTGCGGAAGAAAGAAATAGATTTGTAAAACTTCTAAAAAATATTTCCTGGCTAAAAGTATATCCAAGTCAAGCAAACTATGTTTTATGTAAAATAACAGGTAAAATTTCAAGTGAAAAATTGGCAATAAAATTATTAGATGAATACAACATTTTTATTAAAGATTTATCTTCTAAAAAAGGTTTTGAAAATGGGCAGTATATTAGACTTGCAGTAAGAAATACAGAAGATAATAATATGTTGATTGATATTTTGAAAAATATATAAAAGGAATGGAAAATTTTTTATAAAAAGTTCGAATTTGAAAAGGTAATTTTTTTTGAAAATTGTTCAATTTGTGGTTAATAAAAAAATATAAAAAGATAGTTGAACAAAATCTATAAAAAATTGTCAAATCTCTTGTTCAAAAGTGTTATTATACGATATAATTTTGAACAGATAATAATTTTAAGGTTATTTTTATGTCAAATATCAAACTACAAATCAACAATTTGAACAAATCTTTTGGTTCAAAACAGATTCTTAAGGGGTTAAACTTTTGCGTTAATAGCGGAGAGTTTCTTTCAATTTTGGGACCATCTGGTTGTGGAAAAACAACTTTGCTTCGTATTTTAATTGGTTTGGAAAAAGCCAACGATGGAACAATTATTAAAGAAAATCAAGATATTTCAAATCTTCATCCTTCAAAAAGAGGAATGGGAATTGTTTTTCAAAATTACGCTTTGTTTGAAAATATGACAGTTTTGCAAAATGTTGAATATGCCCTTCTTCATAACAAAGAAATAAAAGAAAAATATTCCAAAGAACAAATTAGAGAAAAAGTTTTAAAAACAATTAACGATGTGGGACTTTCTGAACATATTAACAAACGTCCAACTTCACTTTCTGGCGGGCAACAACAACGTGTTGCAATTGCAAGAACTTTGGCTATGAATCCAGAAATTATTTTGTTTGATGAACCAATGAGCGCTTTGGATGTTGATACACGTCTTTCTTTAAGAGCAGAACTAAAACATATTCAAAAAAAATATGGAAACACAATGATTTATATTACTCATGATCAAGAAGAAGCTTTTGCAATGTCAGACAGAATTATGATTATGAACGAAGGAATAATTCATCAACTTGATGCTCCTGAAAATATTGTAAAAAATCCTGCAGATGATTTTGTTAAAAAATTTGTTTTGGATAATCTTCAACTTAAATTGGATTCATTGATTAAATATGTTAAATAAAAATAATTACGATAGCAACAGAACTTATATAGTAAAAATTCTCTTATCAATATTTTTTATTGTTGTGGTGTTGTTTCCTCTTTTTACAATGCTTAGTTATTTGTTTAAAACTGATATAAAAGCTGTTTTAAGTGGACCACAATTTGCTACAGCCTTAAAAAATTCAATTGTTTCTACATTAATTTCTACAATAATATCTGTAGTTTTAGCTTATATTTTGGCTCTTTGTGTTGTAAGAACACAAGTAAAGCATAAAACAATCATAACAGTTTTGATTACACTTCCAATGTTAATTCCTTCTGTTTCCCACGGAATGGGATTAATTTTGTTGTTTGGTTCAAACGGAATTATTACAAATATTTTTAATCTAAAATCGTCAATTTATGGATTTTCGGGTGTGGTTTTAGGTTCTGTAATGTATTCATTTCCTGTTGCTTATTTAATGATTTCTGATATTTTAAAATATCAAGATTACACACCTTACGAAGCGTGTACAGTTTTGAACATAAAAGGATTTTCTAAATTTAAAGCAGTAACTTTTCCTTATTTAAGAAAACCTTTAATTTCAGTT
>JAZUSR010000013.1:0-5529 GCA_045606765.1 Treponema sp. | reverse complement strand
TCCATAAAGCACAGTCTTTTAGAAAAATTACTGAAGCCGGAAAAAGAATGTACGAGGCTATAAAAAATGAAAATACAGAGGCAATTCAAGAAATCCTTATGAGTTCCCTTGAAACAGTTACATTTGGAAGAAACAACTATGGTTGTCCTGAGTCCAATAGCGATGTCGAGCCACCTTCATTATTTATACGAGCAATTATTGATTTGGGATATTTAACTTACAAAGAGTTTGCTTATCTCTTGTACACTCTTGAAGATGTAGGAGGCAATTACACGGATGCATTAAATGTACTTAGAGAAATTCGAGCCGGCGAAAAAAACATGCCAGAAAGCCAAGAAATCAGCAAGTATACCGATTGCAAGCCAATTATGATATTGGTTAGATGGGGATTCCTTGCAGAAGATTCTGCAGCAACAGGTAGCAAACGAATTATTATCGAACCTTCAGTAAGAGAAAAATATTATGCTCGATTGAGAAATTTGAAAATTTATAATATCGATATGAACACAATCGAAGCAGGCCAACAAGGAAATCCTGAAGATGTTTTGAATCACAATTTGTATGGAATCCATATAAAAGAAGAAAATGATGCGCTTTCAGTAAGCGACCCTCACATCTGTATTGGATGGTCTTGTCTTGGAGACTTGAAAAATGTTGATTCAAGAGATTCACTTGGAAAGCTTTATGACGAACACATCCAAAAAGAACCTCGTGGAAGAGGTCAGGATTTGGGACAGATATGGCGATTTCTTAAGGAAACCAATATTGGAGATTATGTAATTTTTGCAGATGACTCTGTATGTCATATTGGCCGAATTGAATCTGACTATATTTTTGATGCAACAGATAGGCCAAATGAAAGTCCCGACTATGCAAATAGAAGAATTGTTACATGGTTGAAAAGAGACATCCCTCGTAATAGCTTATCGTCTGCTTTTCATCGTTCGCTAATGACAGCAATGTCTTATTGGGGATTGAATGATTACAAATCATCGGTAGTTGAATTATTAAAAGGCACATATAAAAAAGATATAATTGACGATTTGGGTGAAGTAAAGGAAACGGAAGGTGTTAGAATGATAACTTTTGAATCAAATATAGATTGTGATTTACCAAGAAACAGAATTCTTTTCGGAGCACCCGGAACAGGAAAAAGCCATACATTAAACGAAGAGACTGAAAAACTTATAAAAGTTAACAAGTTTTTAACTTAGAGGTGAAAAAGTTAGTATTTTTGTAAAGTTTTTAATTTAAAAATAAAAAACTTTGGAGTATCAATTTTTACTAATACTCCAAAGAATTACATTTTGTAAATATTAAATCACAGAAAAAATTACTTTACTATATTTTTTCAATAGTACACTTACACCAACCCATTGGTAGGTATTGCCCATTGTAATCAAAAAGGGTACGTGTACCACCCCAACCTTTTGGCTTTCCATCTTTACCTTTAGGAGTTTTGGGAGTTCTAAAATCAGAACCAAATGTAACAAATTCAACTTGAGACCATCGACCAACTCGAATAACAAAAGAATTATCATTCGCATTTACAATGTTAGAAATTTGTTTATCTAATTCATCTAGTTTTGAACAATTTGCTGATTCACAAAATTCATAAAATTTTTCAAACTCATTATCAAATTGAGTCTTAAAGAATTCGTTACACGATTTGATTATTTCCTTTGCAGTAATCCTTTTGATAATTTGATTAGTTTTTAATAAATCAGAATCAAGTAATAAAATAGTTTCTGCTTTTTCAGCTACCCCCATAAGATTTCCTTTTATAGATTCTGCAATAATTTGAATTCCTATAGGTTCTATTTCATTGTTTTTTTTGTTTAATGAAACATTGTATAATTCTCCAACAATTTGAGAATTCTTTGCTGAAAAACTACAATCAGCAATCTGAACAGCTCTAAAAGGATCATTCTTTGCATCAGAATAACTTCCTAATAATGCTTTTTGCAATTTTGATTCAAATTTAGGTTTATCTTTATCATTTCTAATTTCTTGAAAATCATCTTTTAGCTTACCATACTTCTCATCAGAAATATTATACAAAATTGAATTCAAAACAGCAGTTCTTATTGAACCTTTTAAAGAACTTCCAGGAATAACAGGAGTTTTTAATCCTTCTGGTCTATACATTTGATAAACTTTAGAAGCATTATCATAAGGATCTTTCCCTTGATTTTCTGAATATCGTTTTACAAAACCATTTGTAACTTCACAAGTATAATCCAAATCTTCTACACTTGTTAAATTCTGCTGAAAAAAACTTTGAAGTTCTTTCATATTTCCTTTTACAGAGGCTTCTTCAAATTTAGCAAGTTTTTGAGTATCTCCAGATTCTATCATTCGTTTAAGAATTTTATCACTTGAAAACTTCTTAAAATCTGTCGTGCCCAATTTTGAAGTAACTTTATAATCAAGTGGAGTTAATTCAACTCCCGTTCCAATATGAACTGGAGTAAGTGGTTCTATTGTAAGTTTATATCGTTCTTTCATAAATCTTCTCCAATAGGAATTACTGGTGCAAATCCTGAATGACAAATTCTTGAATCAGAATGAACATTTGTAATTAAGTTTCCAACAAACTGAATTGGAACTTCAGTTTCAAACACAGCACCTTCTTCAAACATTACAACAGTTTTTTTGTAAGGATTCATTGATGACGCAAATCCACCTCCAATTTTTCCTGTTCTAATAAAAGTATCAGCCCTAAGAGTGCCTGTTTTTATAGTTGAAAAATCTGTTACAAAAGGAGCTAACGATACATATTTATTTGTAGAAAGTTTTGATTCTACTTTGCTTACATCTAAAATAGAAACTTTTCCTTTACCTGTAGATGAGTCTGCACCAAAACCATTTTCAAAAGCCCAATTACATAATTCTTTAATCCTATCTTCACTGTATGAAGATAAAACATATAAATCAAAATCATTTTGAGTTGACCATAACTCTTGTGTAGCAAACAGACCTTCTTCAACTGTGTTTGAAAATCTATTAATTGTATTGTGCATAACTTGAGTTTGTTCAAATTTAAAATTACTTCCAGAATTTGAATCTACTCCTTTTACAAAATCACTTGCAGAAATAAATTTGACTTTTTTCTGTTTTTTAATTTCTGCATAATCTTTTGTTGCCATTTTAGGTCTTCGGTTTTCATGCTTTGGGTAAGGTTTGCAAATTGTTCCTTTAGGAAAAGCAGAAGAAACAATAAAAGGAGGCTCTTTTGATTTTGCTTCTTCCAAAAATTTGGAAACGTCTTCATCGCCTTCATGATTTGCAATACCCCAAACTACATGGCCCCAAATAGTATCACCTTTTAATGGAGTTACAAGAGAAGATTCAAGTTGTATTGCTACTTTATAAAGTTGCATATATTCTCCTATTTTCTCTTATAATTCGATTTTGTTTCCTTTTTCGTCAACTAAATCTTTAAACTCAATTTGACCATTTCCACGGCTTCCGCCACCACCAAGATAATCATTTTGTAAAAGTTTTAATCCTTCAAGAACAACTTCCTTAAAATATTTTTCATCAGTTGCTCCATTATCTCCTGTATCAATTACTCTGTAAGCAATTTCAAAATCAAATTCTACACCAGGAACAACACGTTCAATAGGGCGAGGATTTGCTTCTGCAGAAATTCTGTTTAATGAATTTTCAGATTTTTCTTCTATAATTGCTTTTCCATCTTGGAATTTCTTTTTCCAATCCTCAGAAAGAGTTGCATCGCGAACAATAAGTCTTGTTGGGCCTCTATCTTTCGCATCGTCTGATTTTGTATTGGCACTACCAAAAACACGACAAATTTCACAATCAGAATTTCCACATGAACAAACTTTTCCACCAGTTGTTTTTAATTTATCTAGTTTCCATTCCATTAAGGAACGCATTTTTCCTTTTATTGATGAACCTGGAATATAAGGTTCTCTTGTCAATGGATTTCTGATAATCGGATTATCCATACCTCCAATTTCAACTTTATCATTTCCTGCACCAATATGCAAACCAGTTTTTACAACAATCTTTCCTGTGATTTTTTTTGTAGATATTTGTTTCATAATAAATTCCTCCTAAAAATTATTGACAGCACTTTGGAGCTAAATCGTAATAAAAACCATATGCAGCTTCAAATAAATTAACAAAAATATGATAGTCTTCTTGCTTTTTAATCAAATCAATACAGGACGAAATGAATACTTCTAAATTCTTGTAAACTCCTTTTTCATCACTTTTTTGTTTACTGGCTCTTGCAACTGTATATGCAACCTTTGATTTTATCATTTTGATATATGGAAGTTGTTTTTCCCATTGGTCTTCAGAAAAAAGCAAGATTTGTTCAAATCGTTTTACTTCTTCAAAAATCCTTCTTAGTTGTGTAGAAGTTACACCAATATCAAAACCTTTTTTATTTTTCCCTTTAAAAGATTCTGCCACAGATTTTGCTACAGTATCAAATAAGTCTTCTTTTATTGTTTTATTATCATCTTTATAGAATGATAATACTTTTACTGGTTCTGGAGTTTTTGATTTATCTTCAAAACCACCATCTCGATTACCATTAAACTGTGGTTTACCATTGTAGTTGTAAGCCATATATTTCCTCCTAATAATTACCTTTGTGTATATAATGCATAACTAACTGCTATGCGTGAATTAACCATTGACTGTGGATTTGCACCAAAATCAAGTAATTTTTTCTTTGCTTCCTCGCTATTTTTTACATTTCGAGTAACAACATAAATCATATTACTTTTCCAAATTCTGTCTTTCATGTTTGCATTAATAAGTTCTGAAACATCTGCAATTTTTGAATCATCCTTATTTCCAAGAATTTTTTCTGCCCTGTTTGCAAAATCTAAGAACTTAACATTTACAGAAAATGGCGTTAAGATTATGTCTTCACTAAATGAAGAAAACTACAAACAACTTGATAATCTTGCAAATGAACTTTGCATGGAATACCTTGCAATGAAGAGCGAAACTGCAAACAAAAATGACCTTAGTGCTTTAATGAACATTGGCTACGGCTTATATGTTGTTACATCTAATGATGGTAAAAAAGATAATGGTTTAATTGTTAATACCGTTACACAAGTTACAAATGCTCCAAATAGAATTGCTGTTACAATTAATAGAGAAAACTATTCTCATCATGTTATTAAACAAACAAAAACAATGAATATTAACTGCTTATCAACTGATGCACCATTTAGTGTATTTGAAACATTTGGCTTCCAAAGTGGTAGAAATGTCGATAAATTCGCAGACTGCACACCACTTAGATCTGATAACGGTTTAGTATTCTTACCAAGACATATTAATTCATTCATGTCGCTAAAAGTTGAACAATATGTAAATTTAGATACACATGGTATGTTTATTTGCTCTGTAACTGAATCAAGAGTAATTAATAATAACGAATCAATGACATATGCTTATTATCATAGTCATGTAAAACCAAAACCACAAACAAAAGGCAAAACTGGTTATGTTTGTACAGTATGTGGATGGGTTTAT
>JAZUSR010000012.1:0-2885 GCA_045606765.1 Treponema sp. | reverse complement strand
TCTTGTCATACCCTCTTTGTATTTGTTTACTATTTCATCTGATACTTCCTTTGGAAAGTTAGTTGTTGTAGCATATACAATGTCGGCTTGAACATAATTAAATAATACCCTTGAAGTAAGGTCTGGAACATCTTGGAAATTTGCGATATAACCACAATAATAGAATATGTCATATAAACATTTTTTCATTTTTTCAGATACTTCATAAACAACGATCTTTGCTTTATTGTCATTTGTGTATTCTGTCATTATATCAACATCATCTGCACCACTTACAGAAACTCCTTGCATTTCGGCCTGTTTCAACTTTTGTGCGATATTTTGGTCGGCTTGTGCAGTTGTAAAAGCTGCTCTTGTGTATGTAGTAATTGCACTTACTCCAAGCCCAACTGCTCCTGCCACCCCAATTGGATTTCCTGTGGCTGCTCCTGCAACTGCCGAAACTATTGCACCACCTACTTGAATTGTTCCAAGGATAATGCTTGATGTCAGTTGTCGATTTCTTGTCTTAATATCGTAGTTATAACCTACTTTGATGTAATTTATGTATTCACTATTAAATATTGGCAATTCATTATTTCTCGCAACATATACAATGCCTGAATAATTTTGGTTATCTACTTGCAAGAATGACAAGTAAGCACTTTGCTTAAACATAAACTTGCTTGACATTGTTAAAGATACATAGAAATCCACATATAAACTTTGTGCAGTCAAATCGCTTGTGTCTAAATATTCTAAATTATAATCAAATGTGAAACTATCATAAACGAACTTTGCACTATAATAGTCGGAATGAAGTAGTTTTGTTTCATATTGCATTGATTTTTCAACTAATGTCTTTGCCATTGATGGAATTGATTTATTTCTTGCCACTTCAAAAGGAGAAATATATTCTGTGTCCCATACATCATCAGGCTCTAATATCAATCTTTTTTGCAAAGCACTTGTGGTTATTCCTGTAAATATAAGCATATCTGGGAAATCAGAATAATCATCATTAAAACTCCATCCATCTGGAAGTCTTATCATTTCTCCACTTTGGTCAATATCGTATTCAACAGGTCTGTATGGAAGTTTAATAATTTTCAATAATTTTGGATCTGTTCTATCTACTGAACTAATTGAATTTATTGTTCCGTGTTCTCCTAAATAATTAGCGATTTTACTTACAGAATGTTGATTACTAATAAAAGTTGGAGTTATGGTTGATAAAGATGTGAAAGTTGCTATTTGCCTTGCACATCTCAAATTTTCAACCATAAAATCATCAAAATCTTTATTTACCCACCATTTATATTCAATAGCAGTAGTCGGAGTAAAACCATTACTATCTGCAATACCAATAGCACAATATCTGTGTCTTAAAACAATGCAGTTATTATTTCCTGTAAAAGAGAAAGTTATAGTTTGTTTTGTTCTTCTATTAACATAGTATGTAATAGTAATTCTTAAATCATTATTATTTGGAGTATCATTTTTGTAAATAACTAAATCCCCTCCATAAGTTAGTCTGTTATCTAAATCAGACCAAGACAAATTTCCTGTATAACCTCCTAATGCTGAAATATTAACAGGAATTGGGCTGTCTCCACATAATAAAATATCAACAGCAGGATTTGGGCTTTCAGCAGATGGAATTTCTCTATTTCTGTAAATGAGATAAAAACTGCCATCAGCTTGTCCATCTTGTAATGTTTCATAAAGTGTGTGTTCTTCTTTCTTAAACAAAACAGTTGGAATGCCCTCTGTATAAAAATCAATAAGTGGCTTATAAAGTCCCTCATCACTACCATCTCCCCATCTATCTTTATGTTGTCTTAAAATGGTTGTTTTTGGAGAAAGAGTATAATCGCCTTTAAAGGTATTGAGAACATCCATCTTTAATGTAAACTCAATACATTCACGAGAAATCCACTTTTTATTTGTAATAAAGTAATAAACAATTTTTGTTGGACTTATAAAGCCTCCACTTGTATTTAGGACACTCATATAATTCCAGTTGTCATCTTGATTAAATTCTATATCATATTGACTTAATTGCAATTTATATATCAGTTCTAATTGGTGTTTTGTCCATTGACAATTGCCAATTTCCATTCTGCCTTTTACAATCCCAGACAAAGGATAATTTGTGTTTAAATATTCAGCAATATCATCAACTTCAAAATTCTTGTTTGGAAGAATATCGCAGTTTTTATAAAGTTTAATTAGGCTCATAGGTTATAATATATCTCCTCTATTAAATAGTAGCAGTCAATAGACTGAAAAGCAACAAGTCGCTTTCTCATTGCAATTTTGAATTTATTGAATTTGTTTTTGTCTTCATTTGAAAGAAGTTCAGTTCCATTGATTAAGTCTTTAAAATCGAAACAATAAGCAATTCTTCTCTTTGAAACCTCCTTTGCAGTCATAAATGTGCAGAAATAAATATCTGCGTGATCTTCCCAATAATTATTTTGAAATACTCCAATAAATCTATTTTCTGACTTGAACACGAAACGGAGATGATAATTTGGAGGCATTTTCCCAAGTTTAATGTTTTTGTCGAGAATTGCTTTTCCCTCTAATGCATAGGCACGATATTCTTCATCAAATTGATATAAAGGATTTTGCTTCAAAATGTGTTCTCGCAGTTCTGGAAGCATTTTGTAATAATCGACAACATAGTTCTCTCCGACTAACATCTCTCCAAACTTCAAACTTGCTGGCGAAATTCCAAGCATTACGAAATATGGATTGTATAAAGAATATGGATTTCCAAGAAAATATGCTTTTAGTGGTCTTGTTTGGTCAAATCTATCTCTTTCATTTGTTGTGTAAAGTTCTTTGAATTTAAAAGCTTCATTTGGAAGATATTTTTCAGCATTCTTTGGATTGATAAT
>JAZUSR010000011.1:0-19148 GCA_045606765.1 Treponema sp. | reverse complement strand
TTGCACACTAGATATAAATATTTATCATCTGAACTAATACAACTTTTTGTATCATAAATTGCTGAATCAATGACTTCGATAGAAGTAATAAATTCAAATTCCTTTGAATCATTTTCTTTTAATTTGTAAACTAAGACCTTTCCTTCAGAATTAGAACCTACAACAAAAAAATCATTTTCACTAATCTGTATTATTGAAGACACAGCATATACATCTGCAAGAGTCTTATTCCATAAAAGAGAGCCAGAATTTGAATAACAGGAAACTAATCCCTTAGGTTCTTTATCAACCCTTTGTCCTATAGATATAATATTTCCATCTTCTTTTATAATTGAATCAAAAAAAGTAGTAGAATCTGCTTGATTTTCTTCATAATTTATAGTGAGTTTTTTTTCTTTATAAGTTGAAATATCAGTTTCAAAATAGCAAGTAAATGCAGAATTGTATTTATTACTATTGTTGTCTGTTTTAATTTGAGTTCCTGTAATATAAATATTGTCTTTTTGAATTTCAATATCATTTATTTCAAGATTATTTTCTATTTCTAATGACCAAGTTGGTTCTGCTTGTTTTAGCAAAGGTCTTGAATCTGTACGGTAAACCGATTTCCCGTCGAATTCGTAAGTGTAGACGTAGCCGGGGGAAAAATCTACATCAATATTAATGGGAAGCAAATCAGGTTTTACACTTTCTTTTTGCAAATAAAGTTTTGTATTTTTAGACAGTTTATAAACACTCTTAGTTTTCCCAGTAATATAATATACTGGCGTTGCATTTACGGTATTTATCTGTCCATCATTATAACAACCCAAAATAGATTTTCCGTTTGTCAACTGTACAGAATCATTTGACTTATTATCTATAATGACATAAGTTGTTATTTCTGTAATTTTTTTTGGATTTTCTATAACGAGTTTTTCTTGATTATCCGTTATCATAATTTTTTCAATATGGTTATAATACACATTTTCACATAATGGAATTTTATATGTAATAGTCCAACCATCGTACAAAGCAGAGTCATGAAGCGGCAACTTATGCTTAGACAGTATCCTTTTAGGAGGAATGTAAACCGAATCTATTACTATTTCAAAGTTAGAATTGTTAGCTATATCAATAAAAAAAGTATTGTCAATAGGTTGGTTTTGTATGTAATTCGTTTGAATATTTTCTGCCAGAAAAGAGTCTTGTATTATGACCGTTTCGTCAACTGACACTACAGAAGTTGTTTTACACGAAACAGCAGAAAATAAAAAGGCAGAAAACAAAACAAATAAATATTTCATAAATTCACGCTTTAATAAAAAGGTAGAACTGTCCACAAAATTAAGTAGACAGTTCCAAACATCAACAATTAGTTTTCATTAAACAACTCTATTCTGGCATCTTCAACAAGGCTCTTTATGCCAACTTCACGAATATCATACTCGTAGTTGCCATTCATATCTGTTATGACCAACTCATACTTATATCCAGGTTTAAATACATACGGAGCAATAGTTTTCTTTGAAAAATCGTCAAATTCAAATTTCAAAGCTGTGTAAGTTTGTCCATTTTCTCCATGTTTAGAAGCGATTTCATAGACATCAGTTCTACCAGAAGCTGTAAAGCGTATACCCTTTTGGTTTTTAAGTGCTGTTTCTCCATTTCGGAATTCAATGCCAGAACTTGTATCATTCTGTACGCTTACAAATGCAACATCATAACCAATATTTGAAGCAGAAGGTCCTTCAAAACGCAAAGGTGTAATCTCTCCTAAAGCAGATTCTGGGAAAGCTCGTCTTCGATCTTCTTTTCCAGGGTTCATAGACGTCTTTTCACCTGTTTTTGGATTTACATAAACAAAACTTGCATAAAAATCATATGCAAAACCATCATCACGAGGAGTTAAATATATTCTTTTGTTTGTTGTCAAAGGTGGTAGTGTTGCAATTATCTCACCTTGTGCAGCATTACCAAGACGCAATTCAAGAACATAATATTGTGATTCATTACTTACATATACACAACTTTGTTGGCTACTATCAACACCTTTATAAATGGACAAATTAATTCTATCACCACTATCATTCAAGTTGTAAACAACTAGTCCTGTATAAATAACATCATCTTCTGTAATTATAGCATTTTTCTTATTATAAGTTTCAAAAGTAGCTGCACGAATTAATAAAGATCCATTTGCTGGAATATCTGAAATTTTTGACAAATCAAAACTTCTTGACTTTCCTGCATAAATGCCACCCAATAAATTACCTTTTTCAACTTTTCCAACAAAGATAACAACATCTTTTGCTGTATCATTAGAAATAGTAAGAGAACCTCTTTCGCTATTAAAGTTCACTTCTTTTGATTGTATCGTAATTGACGAAGCAGTTTTTGTACTAGTTTTTGAAACATTAGAACTAGCACAACCTCCCAAAACACAAACACTCAATACAATTAAAATGAATGTTACCCATGAAAATTTTGATTTCATTTTTTCACTCCTCTAAAATCTTTTTAACATTTTATATTTTTGACAATAAAATGATATCGCAATATCATATAAAATATTAAGATTTTAATACTATATTGGATTTTACAACAATATATTATCGTTGTCAATTTCATAGCGTTAATATTTTGTTATCATATTTTCATGACATTTAAAGACAGATTAAGAGAAGAAATTGAATATAAAGGTATATTAATAAAGGAAATCTCTGCTGAGATTGGTATTAGTAACAATACTTTTTTATCATATATCAATTCTAGAAATGTTATGCCAAATGTTGAAACAGCTGTAAAAATAGCAAAAGTACTCAATGTATCTGTTGAATATCTTGTTACAGGAGAAGATTTTTTACATACAGAGAAAAACAAACATTTAAGAGACTTAATAAAAGATCTTTCAAATATCGATGAGAAAACTTTATTAGTACTAAAACCAATGATTCATGCTTTGGCACAAGGAAAATAAAAATGTTTAAAATGCATATTGCAATTAAACATTTAGATTTGTCTTTAGTTCTTTTTCCATAAATCAATGAATTCAAGCATATACTGCTGAACATTGTTAAAATATTTTTTCTGTAGATTACAAGCTGGAATTCCAATATATCTGTAGTGCCAACATTCATACATATAACCTGTAATATCTTCATAGCCTTTTGGAAAAGAAAGTGACCATCCAAATTTACTAGCATTATTGTAGAGCCATTGTCCTTGCTTTGTATTAATAAAATCAGCTGTGATAGAACCAAAATCAATTGCTGTACCTAATTGATGTTGACTTGTTCCTGGACGAGCACTATATCGTTCAGCAGCTTTTTCTCCATCAAGGTTTACCCATTTTTGAAAAACTTTAGCCTGGTAATCATAAGAACGATAAGTTGAACTTACTAAAAGAGTAATTCCCTGTAACTTTGCAGCTTTTGCCATTTTTTGAAGTTCTAATTCGACATCTAGGCGAAGAGATAAATCATTTCGGTTTATATTGTATAAATCATTTTTTACAAGCTTTTTTAAGTTCATAGGAACATAAGTGCTTGAAACTTTGTTTTTTTTATCGATAAGAAAATATAAAGGTAAATCATTTGGTGTATATTTTTTTTCTTCTTTAAGAACAAAATTTAATTCATTTACAAAAGTAGATTTGTCAGTGATTTTAATTTCTGATTGTGCTCGTTGAGACATTTTTGATAAAATTAAATCGACTTTTTTTATTTGTTCATCAGTTGGACTTACAGATAAATCATTACCGATTTTACTATTATCATTAAGTGCTTCACTTTTTTGAATTGAATTTTTTGTAGAATTTTCATTTTTAGAAATTTGTACTTTGGCATTAGTGTTATTGGTTGATTTAGAAAAACAACTTATAAGAAATAGTAAAGAAAACAAAACTGTTATAAAAATTTTTTTCATAAATTACTCCTGAAAAGAATTGTATTAAAAATATTATATTAAAATTAGAATTTTTATGCCACAAGAATAAGAATAAAAAAAATAAAAAAATATTAAAATAATGTTGACATAAAATAATATTTGTTATATATTTCTATTTGTTCACAAGAACACGCTTGCTTAGCTCAGCTGGTAGAGCAATGGACTGTTAATCCATGTGTCGCAGGTTCAAAACCTGCAGCAGGCGCCTAAAGGCTTTCGATTAATATCGGAAGTCTTTTTTTTTGCCTGTTATAAAAATAACTAAGTTCTTTTTTATATAATTTAATAGATAGTTATAGTTGTAATTTTGAATGTAAATAATATTGAATGACATGGATTAACAAAGGGGATTTTTTTAATATTCAATGATAAGTTTGTATTTTTTTAGACTAAATGTGCCAAAAAAATTATTGAAAATATATATAAATCCTTTATACTGGCTGATTAAACCTATTGACCTAAACAATATATTTTTGATAGAATACATTCTACATTAGTATACCTGTCGTATAAATCCCCGTTTTTACTATGGTAGTATATGAAAATTTTTTAAGTGAGGTTATGTTATGTACGCACTTGTTGAATATAAGGGAAAACAGTATAAAGCTGAAAAAGGTGCACTTCTTCAGGTTGACAAAATCGATGCAGAAAAAGGTGCAAAGATTGATATGGAAAATGTTCTCCTTGTAAGTGACGGAGACAAAGTTACAGTTGGAACTCCATATGTTAGTGGTGCAAAAGTAAAGGTTGTAGTTGAAGATTCTTTCAAAGATAAGAAAGTTATCGTATTCAAGTTTAAGAGCAAAAAAGACTACCACAGAACAATTGGACATCGTCAGCAGTATACAAACGTTCGCGTTGAAGAAATTGTTGGCTAATGACAACTATTACACTTGTTAAAGCAAGATCAGGTTTGTCTATTAGTTGCAAAGCACTAGGGCATTCTGGTTTTGCAAAAAGTGGAGAGGATATCGTTTGTAGTGCAGTTACTATTTTAATGCGAACAGCATTGCAAGTTCTTTCACAGGCAAGTGGAATTGATTTTGAAACAGATACATCTTTGCGGGGTAATTTAAGTTTTTCTGCAAAGGTAATAAAATCCGATTTGATTTTGCAAGAACGGATTTTAACAATAGGAGATTTTTTAGAAAATGGATTTAATTCTCTTTCTGAGGAATTTCCAAAAAACGTAACTTTTGAAATAAAGTTGGAGGATTAATATGGGAAGAACTAGAGGCGGAAGTGGTGCAAAAAACGGACGTGATTCTAATCCAAAACACCTTGGCGTTAAAAAATATGCAGGCGAAGTAGTAACAGCAGGATCTATCCTTGTTAGACAGCGCGGAACACATTTCCATCCAGGAGATAATGTTCAGAAAGCTGGAGATGATAGCCTTTTTGCTACAGTAGACGGAACAGTTGTTTACGGTGAAAGAAAAAACAGAAAAATCATTTCTGTAACACCTGTAAAGGCATAGTTTTTAATTTTCTTTATGTTTTAATGCCCGGTAGTTTTGCCGGGTATTTTTTTTAGTTTTGCCGTATATTTATAGATTAATTAGGTGGTGAAAAATGATCGGTTTTGCAGATGAAGTATTGATTGAAGTCTCAAGCGGAAAAGGCGGTAATGGATGTATTTCTTTTAGGCGAGAAAAGTATATTCCAAATGGAGGACCATCAGGTGGTGATGGAGGAAAAGGTGGAGATATTATTTTTGTTGTAAAACGAAATCTTCGTACATTAGCATCATTACGATATCATCCGATTATTAAAGCCAAAAATGGAAGTGATGGACAAAGTTGGAATAAATATGGCAAAGATGGAGAAGATAAAATTATTCCAGTACCACCAGGAACTACATTAAAAGATCCTGATACAAATGAATTAATTTACGAGTTTACAAATCAATCGGAAGATGAAGAATTTGTATTTTTAAAAGGTGGCAAAGGCGGATGGGGAAATGTTCATTTTAAATCATCAACAAATCAGGCCCCTAGATATGCACATAGTGGTTCACCAGGAGAAACTCGTAAACTACTTGTTGAGTTAAGTATTATGGCTGATGTTGGGCTTGTCGGATTCCCAAACGCAGGAAAATCATCTTTGTTAACAGCCTTTACAAATGCCAGACCAAAAATTGCACCATATCCTTTTACAACAAAAATTCCAAACTTAGGAGTATTAAATGCAGATAAAGATAGAGATATAATTATTGCAGATATTCCAGGAATTATTGAAGGTGCATCAGATGGTGCTGGACTTGGAATTCGTTTTTTGAAACATATCAGTAGAACAGCTTGTTTAATATTTATGATTGACTGTTCTGATGAAAAATGTTTGACAGCATATAAAACTTTATCGAATGAGTTAAAATCATTTTCAGAAGAATTGTATTCAAAACCAAGAATCGTTTTATGTAATAAAATTGATGTTGAAGGAGCTGAAGAAAATGCTAAAAAAATTCAGACTGAAATAAAAAAGGAAGAACCAAATACTGTAGTTCTTTCAATTTCAGTATTAATGAATAAAGGTTTAGGTGCAACTCGAAATGCAATTATAGAATTGGTAGATAGTCTTGAAGAAACTGGGGCATATACAAAAGCATCGATAAAAAAAGATTTTGGCGATAGTGATTTTATGATTGAACGATCTCAAATTGAAGAAAATGAAGATGAATATCAGTATCCAGGTCAGGAAAGTTAATAAACTGGAGAAATTATGAAAATTGCAATTTTAGGTGGAACATTTAATCCTATTCATATTGGGCATTTATCTTTGGCAGAAGACGTTTGTGAATCACTTGGATATGATAAGATAATTTTTGTTCTAGCAAATATTCCTCCACATAAAAAAATTTCAAAATCTGTAAATGTTCAGCATAGAATAAAAATGTTGGAGCTTGCAGTTAAAAAAAATATAAAGTTTGATTTGGATTTATGTGAAATTGAAAGAGAAGGAATTTCTTATACAATTGATACGATTAGATATTTGAATGAAAAGTATAAAAATGAATTAGATGGAAAAATTGGATTGATTATTGGTCAAGAAAATGCAAGTGAGTTCAAAAAGTGGAAAGAAGCTGAACACCTTGCAAAATTGGTGGATATAATTATTGCCAGACGACAAGATGTTAGTTCAGAGCAAAAAGAAGAATGTAAGAATAAACCACTTGGAGAATATACTGGTGGATTTGAAAATAGCAATTATAAAAAAGTTTGTGAAGAATTTGAATACGATTTTGTACCAATGGAAAATATTATTTTACCAATTTCATCAACAGATGTTAGAACAAGAATAGCAACAAAATCTGGTTGGCGTTATCTTGTTCCAAACGAAGTTTTTGAGTATATTTTAGAAAATAGGCTATATGAATAAAAATGATAAATTACTTGAAAAAATTTCAGAGTATGTAAAAAAATCTGTTTCAATTTCTCGATTTGAGCATAGTTTAAGAACTGCACAAATGTGTAAAAAAATTTGTCTATTATATGGAATTGATGAAGAAAAAGGTTATCTTGCAGGTCTTGCTCACGATATGTGTAAAAAGATGGATGCTAAGTCTTTGATTGAATTAGCAAAAAAAGATGAAAACCCAATTTCAGAAATTGAATTGAATAAACCTGCGCTTTTGCACGGCCGTGCAGCGGCCGTAAAAATCCAGTCGGATTTTAAAATCACAGACCCGGAAATAATTCAAGCTATTGCAAATCATACATTTGGTTCTCCGGGTCTTTGTGATTTAGCAAAAGCGCTGTATGCCGCAGATAAAATCGAGCCTGGAAGGGAACAAGTTTCGAAAGAGTATTATCAGCGTCTTTTTAGTATGACTTTTGATAAAATGATTTATACTGTTGCATTGGAAAGCGTTCAGTATTTAACAAAAAAAGGGAAAGAAATAAATTCAATAACAATGAGTTTTTTAGAAGAATTGAAAAATAAAATCCAATAATATCTCGAGGGGAATATGAAAATTAAAAGAGAAAGGAAAGGTCTTGTTTTTATTGCATTGATTATGATTATTCTTTGTGTATTAATTACAGTAATTGGGCTTTCTTTAAAACAAAATACTGTTGAAGAAAATCTAAAACAAGATCCTGTTATAAAAACTTTGTTTGTTCTTGAGGATGATGATAAAGCTTTGTTTACAAATGTTTTAATTTATTATCCAGTAACTGGAAAAGGTGTAATGGTAAGTATTCCTGGTAATACAGGTGGACTTCATAAATCACTTAATAAAGTTGATAGAATAGATGAAATTTATTCTCAGTTAGGAATTGATGTTTACTTAAAAGAAATTTCTTCCTTTGTTGGAATTGATATTCCATTTTATGTAAGGATTAATTTGGATAAATATGTTGAGCTTATTGATATTCTTGGTGGTATTGAAGTATTTATACCTTCTCCAATTGATACTGTTTCTCCTACTGGGGAGAAGTGGCTTTTGCCAAGCGGGAGGGTTGTTCTTGACGGTGAAAAAATTAAAACATTTATTTCATATTCACTTGAGGATGAAAATATTGATGAAATTTTAGAAAGAAAAAGAGATGCTTTTGTTTCTTTTTTAGCTTCTGTAAAATCTTCTGCTAATGCTTTTTTGAATGAAAAAAACTTTATTGAATTTTATTCTCGAATTAGTTTTAATTCAAAAGAGGAAGATTTGTTAAAACTATTTCAGTATATTTCACAAGTTGATACAGAACGATTTGAATATATTACTGTAACAGGCTATGATAGAAATGTTGATGGGAAAGTGCTTTTGATGCCATTTAGAAATGGAGAATATATTAAGGATGTTGTTAAAAAAGGAATTAATTCAATTATTTCTGCTTCCGGAACAGCAAATGCTCGTCCTTATGTTATGCGAATTTTGAATGGTACTAGTATAAAGGGCTTGGCTCATAATACAAAAATACTTCTCCAAGGTGCTGCGTTTGAAGTTCTAGATATTGGGAATGTAGAAGGCGACAAAGAGGTTGAACATACTTATATTATTGATCACATTGGCCAAAGAGATGCTGCAAAAGGAATTGGCGAATTTATTCATTGTTCAAAAATTGTTGAAGAAGAAATTAAAAATGATGATAATGAAAATGTAAGTAATGTTGATTTTACATTAGTTCTTGGAAAAGATTTTGATGGAAGATGGGTTAGTTCTGTAAGATAAAATTTTATAAAATAATAGGGGAAAATGTGTATGAAAACAATTCAAGATAAAGCGTTAGAAATTGCAAAATTGATTGAAGATGGAAAAGGTAATGATGTTGTTGTAATTGATATTTCAGAATTAAATAGTTGGACTGATTATTTTGTAATTACAACTGTAAATAGTTCTACTCACTGGCAAGGTTTATATCGTCAGGTTAAGGATTATATTAAAGAAAATGATTTGGAAATTCATTTGACAAATCGAAAGATGCCAGATGGTGATGAATGGAATTTAATTGATCTTGGTAATATCGTAGTGCATTTGATGTCAAGTCAAGCACGTGCTTATTATGACTTAGAAAAACTTTGGCATAATGGAAAAATAATTCCGTTAAACTCATAATTTTTTTTAGAAAATATTTTATTATTCCGGTGATTTATTTTAAAATGATAAATCATCGGATATATCATTTTCATCTAATTCGTCATCGTCTTCGTTTGCGTAAATTAGTTCATCATCGATATTATTAAAGTCATCGATTGTTTCTTCTATTTCAAAATCTGACAATTCTTTTTTTCTGATTGTTCGTCTGTAAACTCATTTGAAAAATTAAATTCATTCATATATTGATTATATCACAAAATATTAAAATTACAAAAAACTTATTTATGTCATTTAGAAAAAAGTTTTTTTAAAAAAAATTTGACAAGTAAAGAATTTAGTACGACAATATTTATGTATGAAAAATGAATTCTTGATTACTGCTCCTGCTAAGATAAATCTTGGTTTAAAAGTTTTACCAAAAAGAGAAGATGGTTTTCATGCAATTGAAAGCATTTTTTCTACAATAAGTTTATGTGATGAACTTATTATAAAGGTTTTACCTGGAAAAAATGAATGTTTTGTAGAGTGTGATTCAATGCAGTTACCTTTGCAAAATACAATTAATTTAACATACGATGCTTTTAGAAAGTTGGTAGATAAAGATTTACCTAAAATGCATGTTTATATAAAAAAGTGTATTCCGTCTGGCGGTGGCTTAGGCGGCGGTTCTTCTGATGCTGCAAGTTTTTTGTTTGCACTTAATGAAATGTGTAATACAAAATTTACTAAAGAGCAATTTTATAAAGTTGCAAGTTTAGTAGGAAGTGATGTATTTTTTTTCATAGATTGCAAGTTGAATAATTCTTCTTGTGCAATTGTGACGGGTCGTGGTGAAGTTATTCAGCCGATTCATAAGCGAAAAGATTTACATTTTTTAATGGTTTTTCCTGGAGTTCATAGCTCGACAAAAGAAGCTTATTCTTTAGTTGATGAGTTTTATGAATCCGGTAAAAAAATGGAATATCCTTCTTTGGATAAACTTGAAAGTATTTATAATGGTTCAATTTTAGATTGGAATTTTGTCAATACTTTTACAAGTGTTATTTCAGAGAAATATTCCAAAATAAAGTATGCTATTTTAGATTTGAAAAAAAATGGCGCTTTGTATACAGATATGTCAGGCTCAGGTTCTACAGTGTTTGGAGTGTTTTTATCTGATTGTGATTTAAAAAATGCTCGTAATGCCTTATCTAGTTCCTGGAATGTTTGTACTTGCTCTTAAGGAGGCAGTTCATGCAAGTAACCGAATTACGAATTCGAAAAGTCACATCGGAAGGAAAGCTTAAAGCTTATGTTACAGTTACATTTGACAATTGTTTTGTTGTTCACAATGTAAAAATTATTGAAGGCAAAGATGGTTTGTTTATTGCTATGCCAAGCAAAAAAACAGCAACTGGTGAATACAAAGATGTTGCACATCCAATTAGTCCAGAATTTAGAACAGAACTTCAAAATAAGATTTTAGATGAATATAATGCAGGTCATGTTATTGAATCTAACGAAGCTGAATAAGTTTTAAAAACTACTAGACAAAGTATTTTATTTTTGATAAAGTAAGATAATTAATTTTGGGACGTCGGCAAGCGGTAAGCCCCCGGCTTTTGGTGCCGGTATTCCACAGGTTCGAATCCTGTCGTCCCAGTTATTTTGGAAAACTCTGGCGTGACGAACGATGGGGTGATTGATAATAATTCTTATCTAATTTCTTTTCGCAAATTTCTACGCAAGTTTTTTCCATGTTGTATAATTATTTTTAGGAGTACCAAAATGGGAAAAGTAACACTTGAAGCAAAATCTCGTAAAGATTCTGGAAAAAAAGTAGCAAAACTTCTTCGTGCTGAAGGAAAACTTCCTGCAGTTGTTTATAATTCAGAAGGAAAATCAGAAATGATTGAAATTAACGAATCTGAATTCAACAAAATTTGGCGTTCAATTACATCAACAACAATGGTAACACTTAATGTTGATGGAAAAGCTCACGAAGTATTTATTAAAGATGTTGAATACAATATTCGTACAGACAAAGTTCTTCACGCTGATTTCTGGGAACCAGCTGCAGATAAAGAAATTGTTCTTAAAATGAAACTTATGTATTCTGGAACACCAGCTGGTGTACTTAAAGGTGGATTCCTTCTTAAACATATGCCACAGGTTACAATTAAGGCTAAACCTGCTGCAGTTCCTGAAAGAATTGTATTAGACATTTCAAAAGTAAATGTTGGTGAAAAATTCTGTGTTAAAGACATGGAAGTTAGTAAAGATGTGAAAATTCTTACACCAGAAGATACAGCATTAGTAAGTGTTTCTGCTGGTCGCTAATTTATTTTTTAAATTAAGTAAAAGGTCATTGCAAGTGAAGTTTATTCAATCATTGATGGTTGTTGACTGTTTCTTGTGATGACTTTTTTTTTCTTTAGATTTTTATTTTTTAGTGCGAGATTTTTTTAGCATTTTGTTTGTTTGATTTTAATAATTGTAATGGTAAGCTTGTAAACAATTTTATGGATACTGATGAATTAAGTTGTAAAGTTGGGACTTCTCTTTTTAATAATGGATTTTCTTTTGATGATTATCTATGTGTCGGAGTTTCTGGTGGAGCAGATTCTGTCTGTTTATTGAGTGCAATTGTTGATTTTTTTTCAAATGATTTAAGATTTTCGTCAAGAAAAAAAACTGTTTATGTTGTTTCAATTAATCACAACATTAGAAGTCAAGAAGAAAGTTTGTCAGATTGTGAATATGTAAAAACTTTATGTAATAGTCTTTCTACAAAAATGATAAAAATAGAATGCAAAATTGTTGAACTTAAAAAAGGTGAAGTTCTTAATATCGAATCTGAGCGTAAAAAAGGAATTGAAGAAGCGGCTCGTTATTTGAGGTATAAAGCTTTTGAAGAATTTGCGATGTCTTTCGGTAATTTAAAAGGTAAAACGAAAATATTTTTTGCTCTTGCTCATAATCAAAATGATCAAATTGAAACTTTAATAATGAGGTTTCTTCAAGGGGCTGGAAGTTCTTCAAAATGTGGTATTTTGAATCATAGAAAAATTAATCTATCAAATAATGTTGAATTAAATTATATTCGTCCTCTTCTTGATGTAAATCGAAATGAAATTGAAAATTTTTTGATTAACAAAAAAATAAAATGGAAAAATGATTCTACTAATTTAGATAATTCTTATTTAAGAAATAGAATTCGAAATTTGGTTATTCCATTGTTTGATGATAATTTTCCTGGTTGGGAAAATGCTGTTTTGTCAGGTCGTGAAAAAGCCCTTTGTGAAAGTTCTTTTATTGAAAAATATTCTGAAAACTATTCATGGGAAAAAACTGATGATGGAGTTTTTATGCAAAAGAATATTTTTTTTGGAATGGATATTGCGATTCGGGAAAGAGTTTTTTTTAAGGCCCTTGAATTAATTAAGGCAAAAAAAAGAATTCCTTATTCTTTTGTAAAAAAAGTTTTATTTTTAAATCAAAAAGATGAAAAGTTTCAAAAATTTGGAATTGAGTGTTTTATTGACGGTGAAAATCTTTTTATAAAAAATATAAAAAATAAGGCGACTATTACAGGATTTTTTGATATAATAGAAGATGAATGTACTTTAGAGTTTGATTTTGGAACTTTGTTTGTTGAGCGCTCAAGTGAAAATTGTGATTATGCAAATTTGCGTTTTGTAACAAATGAAGAAAAAGTTTATTTTGTAAATAAAATAAAGTTTCCTTTTTGTTTCAGAAATCGGCAATTGAATGATTCTGTTTTGACAAAAGATAAATTTTCAAAATCTGTTTCTGATGTACTTTCGGATTTTAAGGTTTCAGTTCAAGACAAAAATCTTATTCCAATTATTTATTCATTGGATTCTAAAAAGATTGTTGTGATTTGGGGTGAACTTTTTGGATATCAGAATTGGATTGTTAATTAATTTTTTTAGGTAAATTGTATGAAAAAGTTATTTTGTATTTTTGTTAGTTTTGTTTTATTTTCAAATTTGTATGCTGATATTCCAAGTTCGAAGTTAGCAAATAGAAAAACAGCAATGCGATATCTTCAGCTTGCAAAAAATTATGTTTCACAGGGGGATTGGGATTCTGTAAAAATTACAACTGAAAATGGACTTAAATACGATGATACAATTGCTGATTTACATTACTTAAAAGCATTAAGTCTTTTTAATTTGGACAGTCCTCGTTTTGAGGTAATTTCAATTGTAAAAAAATCTTTAGACAACCTTGAATGGATTGATTATAATGTAACTAATGCAAGAATTTTTTATGCAGATTTATTGAGCTTGACGGGTGAATCAAAGCAGGCGTTAGAAGTTTTAGATGCTGAGCCTTTTATATATTCTGCGGATGCTGAATATATTAGGATAAAGTCATTGTTTCAAATTAATACTTCCGAATCAATAAATGCGGCAGAAGAAAAAATTGAAAGTGCTCGTCGGGTTTATCCAAAAGATATTCGTTTTTTTTATTTGTTTTTTTATCATGAATATAATATTTGTTATGTTGAAAAAGCAGATAAATCAGGTTTTGAAAAAAAAGAGCTTTCACCTTTAGCTAGAAAAATTGCAAATAGTTTTATCTATAATATTCCAAATTATGACAAGCAGTATAAAGACTTAGAAATTATTGCTAGTTCATTTGCTCAAGGCGAAGATAGAAAGAGGTTGTTGAAGGCTTTTGATGCTCGTGGATTTAAACATATTTTATATCCTATTTTTGCTCTTGAAGAAAATATTTTGTCTCAAGAACAAGCACTAGATTATTTTATTACATTCATTGATGGGAATGTTGATGCTAATGTTCTTACTCTGTTTTATTCAATGATTACAGAAGAAGATTCAAAAAAGTATTTTGATCAATGCTTAAATGCTTTTAGTGGAACTTTACTTTATGATGTAAATAATACTTTAGAAGCAAATCTTCTTGTAAAATATGAACGAGGGCGCCCTTCTTTTGTTACTTATGATTATAATAATGATCAATATATTGAATGGGATGTTCATTGTGATTTTGGAGAACCTCGTACAATGAATCTTTATAGCGTTGGTGCTCTTGTTAATTTTTCAAGGTACCCATATGTTCGTACTATTAAGATTGATTATGTTTATGTATCTAATAATAATATGATTTTAGAAATGATTGATGATACATTTTTGTGTTGTCCTTTTTCAATAGTAAAATCTCCTTTTATAAAATCTCACGATTTTTATGTAATTGATGAAAATACAATTGTTCATGAATCGTTGCTTTCAAGTGCGGATGTATTTAAAATTGCTAATAAATTAATTATTCCAACTATGGAACGAAAAAATGGAACAATTGAATTTTCAAATCTTAATGGAATGTCCTTTAATGCAACTTATAAGATTGGCGATAGAATTTATGCAGAGGGGCAATATTTTGAAAACGGAAAATATTTTATTCGAAATGTAGATAACAATGGTGATAATATTTTTGAAACAAAAGAAATTTATTCATTAAATCCAAATAATTTTGTAAATCTTTCAGTTGAAGAAATTCATTCTGTAAATATTGCAATGTTGGGCTTCTCATCGGAGGATTGCGGTTATTATTTATCTAAAATTGAAATTGATACAAATCTTGATACATTTCCAGATTTCTTTGAATCTTATTTTGAAAATGGTGGAAAGCTTACTCAGTGGGATACTGATTTTAATTCTGTAATTGATGTAAGTTATAAAAAGCATTCATTAGAAAAAAATAAACCTTTAATTGAAGAACATGGTTATTTGATTTCAGATTCAATTAGAGGAAATGTTTTTGTGAATGTGATTTTGAATGATGCAATTCCTGTGACAATTTTTGAAGATGATCAAAGTTTTGATGTACTAAAAGGAACTGAAAAAAATATTTACTGGATTGGTTCAAAAGATAAACACGGCTATGAATTAAATGTAAAAGGGCAGATATCTCTTTTTGAAAATGCTCAAAGTTTTCAAATTGAAGAAGCTGATTGTTATTTAAGAGTAATAAGAATTAATGAAAATATTTATATAAAAAAAATTGATAAAGAAACTACTGCTAATCGAGTAGAAGATGAGTCGGTTGATAATTCACTTGATTCATCTAATTCTGTAGATGCAATTTAAGGATGATTCTTCATATGAAATTTAAAAATATATTTATAATTTGTATAATTAATTTAGTATCGATTTTATTTTCTTTTGTTTCTTGTAAATCTTCTGAACAAAATAATTTTGCTGAAAGTATTAAAACTGATTATTCTCAAGAGGATGTTCGTAATGCAGAAATTAAAAGAATCAAAGATTTATTTTTGAATAATCCCATTGAAGCTTTGTGGCGCTCAGTTTTGCTCGGTGATGAACAATTGATTAAAGATGTTTCTGTTAGAGCAAAAGATTACTGCTTGGCTTCTCTTGAACAAAAAGATTATTTGCAATTGTATTTTGCACACAAATCTTTATGTACTGCCGGTTTTGAATCTATTGCAAATGAAGTAATATCTTCTGAAGAATTAAATAAATTATATTTTTCAAAAATTCCTGGGTACAATGTAAAAAAGAATAAAGGGGTTGGAAAAGACATTACTACTTTTATTTCAGGAACTGTTACTATTTGGGTAGATTTGGGAATTAAGGTTCAATCAGGGATGGGTTTTGCAGATAGAGTAATTGGCTCTGGTTTTTTTATTGACCAAAGAGGTTATATTGTTACAAACCATCATGTTATTGCAAATGTTGTTGATCCTAAATATGAAGGTTATGGAAAAGTATATGTAAAATTATCTGGAGACGAAGAAACTCGAATTCCTGCGAAAGTTGTTGGTTGGGATCCTGTTCATGATTTGGCATTGCTAAAAACAGAAGTGACTCCACCTTATGTTTTTTCTTTGGGTTCAAGTAGTGAAATTAAAATTGGTGAAAAAATTTATGCGATTGGTTCACCTTTGGGACTTGAGAGTACTTTGACAAGTGGTGTTGTATCCTCTACGAATCGAAAGCTATTTTCTACAGGTTCAGTCTTGCAAATTGATGCGGCTGTTAATTCTGGGAATTCTGGTGGACCTTGTATTGATTCAAATGGAAATGTTCAAGCGATTGTTTTTGCCGGAATTATGCAATATCAAGGTTTAAATTTTGCTGTTCCTGTTGAATATCTTAAGCAAGAGTTGCCAATTTTGTATTATGGAGGATTGCGCCAAGTTCCTTGGATTGGTGGGTTTGGTAAAACTTGTAAAAATGGAACAAAAGAGTTAGGTGTTGAAGTTCTTTATTTTACTCCTGGTTCAGCTTTGTTTCGTGCAGGAATTAAAAAAGGTGATATAATTACAGCAATTGATGGAATTAAAGTTTCTTCAATGGATGATATTCAAGAGATTTTGAGAAGCTATGTTTCAAATATGATTGTTAAATGCGAATATCTTAATGAAAAAAAAGAAAAGAAAAATTGTTTGCTCTTTTTAACGGATAGACCAAAATCTCCTGGGTATTTTTGTTATCAAGGTGATACGATTCAAAATTCTTTTATTCCACTGTTTGGAATTTCTATGCTTCCAGCTAGTTCAACAAATAATAGAACTTATGTTATAACAAGTGTTGTTCCTGGAAGTGTTGCTGATGAATCTGGATTTAGTGAAAATGATCCAATAACTGTAGGTAAGATTCAATTTGATGATAATAAGACAGTTATGTTTTGTGAAATTTCTATTAAACGAAAAAAGCGTGGTTATTTGGATATGACAATGGGTATGTCTTGTTCATTAGATAATTCAAATTATTTTTGATATAATATGTTAAGGAAAAAAAATTATGACTGAAATGAAATTTAAAAGAAACTTTTGTATTGTTGCACATATTGACCATGGTAAGTCAACTTTAGCAGATAGATTGATTCAAAAAGCTCAAATTATTGATGATCGACAAATGATGAATCAAATTCTTGATAATATGGATATTGAGCGTGAACGAGGAATTACAATTAAAAGTCAAGCTGTTACAATTCCTTATCATGCAAAAGATGGAAATGATTATGAATTGAATTTTGTAGATACTCCAGGGCATGTTGACTTTTCTTACGAAGTTAGCCGTGCGATTGCTTCTTGTGAAGGCGCTCTTCTTTTGATTGATGCAAGTCAAGGCGTTGAAAGTCAGACTGTAAGTAATATGTATATGGCGTTAGAACAAAATCTTGCAATTGTTCCAGTTATTAATAAAATAGATTTGCCTTCAGCAGATATTCCATCTGTAAAACATCAAATTGATCATGATTTGGGTTTAATTCCTGAAGAAGCTCAACTTGTTTCTGCAAAAACTGGTGCTGGTATTGATGACTTGATGGAAGCAATCGTTACTTTGTTTCCACCTCCAACAGGTGATCCAAAAGCAAAGACACAGGCATTGATTTTTGATTGTCATTATGATCCTTATCGTGGAGTAATTGTTCATATTCGTGTAATGCAAGGGAAAATAAAAACAGGCGATGTAATTCGAATGATGAACTCTAAGTCTGAATATAAAGTTGAAAATGTTGGGATTTTTAAAATTAAATACGAGGATACTGGTATTCTTGAAGCAGGAGATGTAGGGTACATTATTGCAGGAATTAAAACTGTAAGCGATGTTAGCGTTGGTGATACAATTACTTTGGCTAGTGATCCTGCTGATGCTCCTTTGGGTGGTTTTAAAGAGGTAAAACCGGTTGTTTACTCGTCAATTTATCCGATTGATTCAAATGATTACGAAGAACTTCGCGATAGTATGGAAAAGCTAAAATTGAATGATGCGAGTTTGGTTTTTGAAAAAGATAATTCTGTTGCCTTGGGAAACGGTTTTAGATGTGGATTTTTAGGATTGCTTCACTTAGAAATTATTCAGGAGCGTTTGGAACGAGATTTTAATCAATCGGTAATTTTTACAGCTCCGTCTGTTCGATATAAGTTACATCTTGATGGCGGAGTAGAAATGGAAATTGATAATCCTTCTGAATATCCTGAAGGAAAAATCAGAAGTGCAGAAGAGCCTTATATTACTGCGTCAATTATCACTCCTGCTGAATATATAGGTTCAATTATGCAGCTTTGTACAGAAAAACGAGGGGTTCAGACAAATATGCAATACCTTGATGAAAAGCGTGTTGAGCTTACTTATGAAATGCCTTTGTCTGAAGTGTTATTTGATTTTTACGATAGATTAAAAAGTTATAGTCGTGGTTATGCTTCTTTTGATTATGAATTAATCGGTTATCGCCCAACTGAGTTGGTAAAAATTGATATTCTTTTAAATGGAAAAAGTGTTGATGCTTTAAGTCAACTTTGTTTTAAAGATAATGCTTCAACTCAAGCGCATAAGGTTTGTCATAGATTAAAAGGCGAGATTAGTCGTCAACAGTTTAAAGTTGCAATTCAAGGGGCAATTGGAAGTCAAATTATTGCTAGAGAAACTGTTAATCCTGTTCGTAAAGATGTTCTTGCAAAATGTTATGGTGGTGATATTACTCGTAAGAGAAAACTTCTTGAAAAACAGAAAGAAGGTAAAAAACGCATGAAAATGATTGGAGATGTTGAACTTCCTCAGAGTGCATTCCTTGCTGTTCTAAAAGAGACTGAAGAAGAATAATTGTTGTATTTTGTACGAGAATTTTCTTTTTTTATAGTGAATTTTTGTAGTAAAAATTTCTTTAGAAATATTATTGTGTAATTAAT
>JAZUSR010000010.1:0-21369 GCA_045606765.1 Treponema sp. | reverse complement strand
CTTTCTGCTGGATGTGCAATTGGTTTAGGAAATGTTTGGCGCTTTCCTTATATTACTGGAAAATACGGTGGAGCAGCCTTTGTTTTAATTTACATTGTGTTCCTTATTATTTTAGGTTTGCCTGTAATGATTACAGAATTTGCAGTAGGGCGAGCTTCTAGAAAAAGTATGAGCGTTGCCTTTAAGGAACTTGAACCTGCAGGAACAAAATGGCATTGGTACGGAAAATTTGCAGTTGTTGGTAATTATTTATTGATGATGTTCTACACAGTTGTTGCTGGTTGGTTCTTAAAATATTTCTTTGAAATGATTGGCGGCAAATTTGTTGGAATGGATTCTGGTAAAATTGCAGAATGTTTTGGTGCAACAGTTGGAAATCCTACTTCATTAATTATTTGGATGCTTGTTGTAATTATTATTGGTATGACATGTTGTTTCCTTGGATTGCAAAAAGGTGTTGAAAATGTAACAAAAGTTATGATGTGTGCACTTTTTGTAATTATGATTGGCCTTGCAATTTATGTTTTATTTATTCCAGGTGCTTCAGAAGGATACAAATTCTATCTAAAACCAGATTTTAAAGCTTTAGTTTCTGGTGATGGTGGTGGTGGACTTTGGGAAACTGTTTATGCCGCAATGGGACAAGCTTTCTTTACATTGAGTCTTGGAATTGGTTCAATGGAAATTTTTGGTTCATACATTGATAAAAAACATTCTTTAACAGGTGAAGCTGTTCGTGTAATTGGATTAGACACATTTGTTGCTATTTGTTCTGGTTTGATTATTTTCCCTGCTTGTGCTGCATTTGGTGTTGAAGCAAATTCTGGTGCTGGTTTAGTATTTATGTCTTTACCAAACGTATTCAATTCAATGGGTGCTGTTGCTGGACGCATTTTTGGTGCTTTATTCTTCTTGTTCATGAGTTTTGCTGCTCTTTCTACAGTAATTGCTGTATTTGAAAATATTGTTGCATTCCCAATGGATAAATTAGGATGGAGCAGAAGAAAATCTACATTAATTAACTTTGTTCTTGTGATTATTTTATCTACACCTGCGGCTCTTGGTATGAACATTTGGGAAAAAGTAAAAATCTTGGGACTTTCTATTGATGGATTTGAAGACTTTATTGTAAGCCAGAACTTGCTTCCACTTGGTTCGTTAATCTTCCTTTTATTCTGTACTTGGAAAAAAGGTTGGGGATGGGACAACTTTGTTGCAGAAGCAGATCAAGGTGAAGGTATTAAATTCCCTAAATTTAAAGCTGTTCAATTCTATCTAAAATATATTGCTCCATTAATTATTGTTGCTGTATTTATTGCAGGATACATCGATATTTTTGGAAAATAAAATTTAAGTAATTTTTTAAATTAAGTTTTATTAATTATGATGCTCGTGGTAAGTAATTGCTATGAGCATTTTATTTAGGGTTTAATACAAACCCTAAAAACGGGCGAGTCAAGGCCTTGAGCAAAGCGTGCCTTGACCGGACGTATTTAAATTCTGTTGAATAAAATTTAAAATTTTTTTCTCTTAAATAAGAAATACATTAATTTGGCAAGAAAAAATCATAAAATATTGACCTTAAAGTAAAAAGAGAATATTCTTTAGAAAATTTAATCGACAGTTCGAAGTCCTTCCTGTCGTAAAATAAAACCAGGTGAAAAATGAATGAATTTTTATTAATACTTTCTTTAGTTCTATCGTTTGGTGGAACTGTCTTATTTTTTAAAATCTTTGGAAAAGCAGGTCTTTTTGCATGGATTGGTATTGCGGCAATTTTTGCAAATATCGAAGTAACAATTTTAGTCAACGCATTTGGAATGACGCAAACTCTTGGAAATACACTTTTTGCATCTAGTTTTTTGGCAACAGATATTTTGAGCGAAATTTACGGAAAAAAAGAGGCAAATAAGGGTGTAATACTTGGAATATTTGTAACAGTGTTTTTTATAATTCTCTCGGCAATATGGGTTAGATACATTCCTTCTGAAAATGATTGGGCGATGCCTGCGATTAAGACGATTTTTTCGAATACTCCGCGGATTTTATGCGCAAGTTTAGCAGGTTATGCAATTTCGAATTTAATAGATGTTCAGCTGTATCATAAATGGTGGAATTTTACGCAAAAAAAATTTGGCAATTCAAAAAAATTTTTATGGGTAAGAAATAATTTTTCTACTTTAATTTCACAATTTGTAAATATTGTAATTTTTAATTTTATTGCATTTTGGGGAATTTATGAATTTGGTAATTTAGTTTCAATAACAGCAGCGTGTTATTTGATATACATTTTTACAAGTTTGCTTGATACACCTTTTATTTATTTTGCTAGATTTATTTATGAAAATAAAATTCTAAAATCCAAAGATTAATGTTTACAATGATGTATTATTGAATTAAAATAATAGAAATGATGGGTAAAAAGGGAAATCATTGATTATTCAAAAAGTGTTAAAATTTAGAATGATTATGGTGAGTTTATGAAAATTGTAAAAAGATTTTTCTTTTTATCTGTGATGAGCATTTTAGCAGCATGCTCTTTTGAAAATGTATTAGGAAATACAGATTTTTCTGTTTTAATTGATGTTTCAAAATTTGTAAAAAGTCAAGATAAAATTAGTAAGGCTGCTTCTGAAAGTGTAAATAATAATACAATTGAAGTAGCATTATACCAAATTGAAAATAATTTAATAACGAATGAGTCTGGAATTGACCAAATAGAAAATAGCGCAAAAAAAGTAACTTCAAAAAAAATTTCTTTTTCGTCTAGTCAATCCCAAGTTAATATAAGATTAGATAATATTCCTGTTGGAATTAAGGCAGTTGTAACTGTTAAGTTGCGCATGGAAGATAAATCTCTATCCGGAAAAAGTAATATATTTAGTGTAAAATTTGGGAAAAATGAAGTTGTTATTGATGTTGACGGTTTTGGAAGTTCAAGTGGAAGTGATACTCCAACAGATCCTGATAATGGTGGCGGCTCTAGTGGAAATAGTGGTGGCTCTGAAATTCCTGGTGGTGAGGAGCTAGAGAATATTGACTCAAGCGATTTAACTTGTACTTATAATAATAGCGAACTTCAGCTAATCATAAAGTCAGCAAGTGGATTAAAAACAGCTTGTGACATCATAAATGGTACTTTAGAAAAAGATATTAATATTACAAAAACAGATGGCTCGACACAGAAGATTACAGAATCTCAGTCAGGTGCTGATACATATAATTTAAAATTAGATGCCAATATTGAGATTAGTAATGATTGGGTGGGAATTGGAACAGAAACAAGCCCTTATACAGGAACTTTTGATGGAAATTATAAAACCATAACATATAGCGATAGTGTTGCCACTCCATTGTTTAATTATGCTGGTGGTTCTAATTGTGAAATTAAAAATCTTGTAACTTCTGGAAGAATTTCTTCTTTGGGTACTACTGGAGGAGTTGTTGCCAATTTTTCTGGTGGAACAATTAAAAATTGTGTCAACAACGCTAGTATAACAAGTTCGTCGATAGAAGATGGTGTTGGAGGAATTGTTGGTAAATTAGATGCAACTACAACTGATAGCACAATAACAGAATGTGTAAATTTGGAAAGAATTAGTGATGGAAAATATACCGGAGGAATTGTAGGGTATGGAACAACAACTCAAAGTGCTTCTCAATTAGTAACAATATCAAAATGTATTAATATTGGAGAACTTACACCTACAAGTAACAATAGTGGGGTATTTGTAAGTGGAATTTTGGGATATTCAGATTTTACTGGAACTACAAGTACAAGTACAATCGAAAATTGTTTAAATAAAGGAAAAATAGCTTCTTATGCGGGAAATCATAATTATCAAGGAATAAGTTATGTTGCCACTGGTAAAACACAAATAAATAATTCTTTAAATGTTGGAAGCGTGAATACATCAGGCGACGATATGATTGCTTATAATGCTACAATAAGTAACTCGTATTTTGATAAAACGGTCAATGACCCTGATTCGACAGTGGATGGAGCAAAAACAACTGAGGAAATTGTAAACGGCGAAGAATTTAAAGAACTCTATGGTGATGAGTGGGTATTTAGTAATGAAAATACTCATTATCCATATCCAAATATTGATTTAACTGTTTTTGACGGCGAAGAAGGTCCATTATGGCAAGCAGTATTAACAGCATTAAAAGCTGAGATTACGCCTACATATACACAAGGCGATCCTATTATCGAAAAATTAATCATTAATAAAACCTCCTATCCAAACACAAAAATGGTTGTAGCTTGTGCAACTACAACGACAATAACAGGAAAAGATGAGTATTGGCAGGGTTGTTATTCTTTTGCTACCACGAATCAATATAAAGGTTCTTTTGATGCTTCGGAAGGAAGTGTTACAATTGACCCGTTTGCAATTTCTTGTTATGAAGTAACTCAACAATTATTTGAAGCAGTAATGGGTTTTAACCCAAGTTATTATGGAGAAACTAAACCTGGTGATTGGGAAGAAGGTGATTCCACATATACATATAATGAAAAAAGACCTGTAGAGCAAGTTACATGGTATGATGCAGTTGCTTTTTGTAATGAATTGACAACGAAAACATTGGGAAAAGAATATTGTTATTATACAATTACCAACGAATCAAAAGAGGGTAATAATATTACATCTGCGACAGTTACTATAAATAAAGGCAAAACAGGTTATCGACTTCCTACAGAGGCTGAGTGGGAATTTGCAGCTCGTGGAGGAGATCCTACCAAAGAAAAATGGAACTATAGTTTTCCAAACTTTAATTATGAAGGCACGTTTGATGCTACCTTGGAAGATACAAGCGAGGTTGATGGATTAAGTTCGATTGCAAAATACATTGATTCCCATGATGGGCTTCAGAGTGAAGTTGGAAGTTTGGGTGCAAATACTTTAGGATTATATGATATGGCAGGAAATATAGCTGAGTGGTGTTATGATAATCATAATGGTGATTATGAATCATCATCTGAGGCTTCAACACGTGGTGGATCATATCTTGATTTTCCTGTTATGTGTACAGTAATGTATTCATATCCACTTTCTAAAGATACTATATATATGTTGAATGGTTTTAGAATTTGTAGATCACTTTAAGATAAGTTAATAATTTTTAGCAGGGCAAAGTATCATAACTTGTCCTGCTTTTTATTTAGGGTTTAATACAAACCCTAAAAACGGCCGAGTCAAAGGCTTGAAGGGCGTTCTCCTTGCTCGGACATATTTTTACCAATATTTTGGAGCTAGATAATCAATTTTCCATCCACCTTTATAAAATCCATTGTTTGTAAAAAGGGGAGAGACAAAAATTACATTTGTAGGATTTTCTGTATCATATTCAAAAGTGTTACTAATCCAATCAAAAGGTTTTTCTTTTGTGGAATAAATAAACATATTTTGGTCTTTTACTTTTGTAAAAACTGTAATTTTATATTTCCCTTTTTTTAAATTAAGGTGTGTTGCTATTCCGCCGCTTAGATAGTAAGTATGTTGGTAATTTTTTACAGTTCCTTGGTATGGTCGTTGAAAGATTGATGTAAAATATGTAGCATCTATTTTTGTTATATATGTCAAATCACTTCGCCAATTTACCCATTCATAAGATGCAGTACAAATTGAACTATCGTAAGTAACATCATTTCCTTTGTCATCTTCAATTTTTAAAAAGCAACGAATTTCATTAAGGGGTTCTTTATTTTCAGGACGATAAATTATTAAAGTACTTGGATTTGGTTTTACAGGCATTGATTCAGTTTGATTTAAAAAATCATAATATGAACCACGGACTGCTTGTGAGAAAGATAAAAAAGCTGTATTTAGAATGAATAAAAATAAAAAAGGTTTTTTCATTATTTATAATTTCGGCATTAGGGTGAATAATTTTAGAAAATTCCTTCGTTGCGAAAAATTAGTTTTATTCGTATAATCATTTAATAATAGGGAAAAAATATGCAAGATTCTTTAATGGATAATATAAAAATTCGACAAATTCAAAAAAAAGATGATTCACAACTTTTTAAGCTTGTTCGTCAGAGGTTAAAGGAAGCTCATTTAGATATTCCAGGAACTGCATATTTTGATGAATCTATTAAAGAAATGAGTTCATTTTATTTAAATCATAAAAAAAGAGATTATTTTGTCCTTGTTGATCAAAATGACGAAGTTCTTGGTGGAATTGGTTATGCAGAATTTAATGGTAGTGATAAAATTGCCGAGCTTCAAAAATTATATCTATTTAAGAAGGCGCAAGGAAAAGGATTAAGTTATAAACTTATTTCATTAGTAGAAAAAGAGGCAAAAAAGGCAGGGTATGATTCTCTTTATTTGGAAACTCATTCAAATTTAGCGGCTGCAATTTATATTTATAAAAAACTTGGATATGCATTATTAAAAAATCCATTGCCTGGCTCTGAGCACAGCACAATGGATCATTTTTTTATCAAAGAATTAATTTAAGATTCCCTGAATTTTTGAATAAAGCTGAATAAAAAGTCAACTGAAGCATCAATGCCTAAAAGGGAAGAATTGATACAAATATCATAACTTTTACAAGCTCCCCATTTTTTTCCTTTTGCAAAATGTTGGTAATAGTTTGCTCTTTTTTTGTCTTTTTGTTCGATGGCTTTGATGGCGTCTTTTCGTTTTATATTTAGAAGATTCATAATATAGTTGATTTTTTCTTCCATATCTTCTGAATGAACAAATATAGAAACAAGACCTGGAAAATCTCTTAAAACATAGTCTGCACATCTACCAACTACTACAAAAGAATCTCCGTCAGCTGCTTTTGACTTTAGTAAAGCAAACTGGAGTTCTGCAACATTTTCTTCTGGTGAATTTGAGTGTCCTTTTACTGTTCTACTTAGAAAAAAGTTTCTTGGTTTTTCATCAAATTGCTCATAATGAGAAACATCGACTTCTTTTGTATGTGATAATTCTTCGAGGATATTTCTATCATATAGTGGAATATCTAGTTTTTTTGCAAGTTTTTCAGCTATTTTATGACCTGCACTTCCATATTCTCTACCAATTGAAATAATAATTTGATCTTTCATTTTTTACCTCACTTTATATTATAATATGAGATTCTATAAATATACAAAGAAAATATAGATATTACAAATTGCAACTACTATCAATGTTGCAGGGGCCATTATTTTGCAATATTTTCCCCATCCAATTGGATAACCTGCTTTTGCAACTACTGATGTACCGACAACATTTGCACTTGCTCCAATTGGTGTTGCACTTCCACCGATATCAGTTCCCATTGATAATGCCCATGCCATTGTTGGTAATGGAATTCCTGAAGTAACTGCCAAAGATTGAATTACTGGAATCATTGTTGCTGCAAAAGGAATATTATCGATAAAAGCACTTGCGATTGCACTTACCCAAATGATAATGGCAATCATTGTGTAAGCATTGCCTTTAGAGATTGTGCTGATAAAGTTTGCAATTATTTTTAAAATGCCAGTTTGTTCAAGACCACCAATTACAACAAAAAGTCCTGTAAAGAAAACTAAAGTTTTATAGTCAACTTTTTTAAGTATTTCTAAAATATGTTTTGGAGAAGCTACAAAAGTAAAAATTGCTACTACTATTCCAATTGTTGAAACAGTAAGTCCTGTCATTGAATGAGTAACAAGAAGAATTATGGCTGTTAAAAAGATAATAGAACTTAAAATAAATCCTTTTTTATCAAGTATTGCTTCTTTTGGATGCGGAATTGTAGAAATATCAATAGTTCTTTCATTTTTTGTTAATGATTTTTTGCATACGAGGTAAAAGAATAAAAGAGTAAATCCAAGCGAAATGATTGCCATAGCCCCAGTATTTAATACGAAATCCATAAATCCGTAACCAAGTGAAGTTCCGATAATAATATTTGGTGGGTCTCCGCACATTGTTGCAGAACCACCAAGATTTGCACAGAATATTTCTGCTAAAGTCATTGGAATTGGATTAAATTTTAATAATTGAGAAAGTTCAACAGTAACCGCAGCAAGGAAAAGAATTACTGTAATTGAATCGATAAACATTGCCAAAAAGAAAGATACTAGCATAAAGGTAATAAAAATTGGAATTATTTTATAATTTACCATTTTTGCTAATTGGAGACATAACCAACGGAAAAATCCTACTCGAGCCATGCCTTCAACCATAATCATCATTCCTGCAATGAATATAATTGTCGACCAATTTATTCCAGTAGACGATTCTTCAGCATGACCTGTTACAAGCCAAAAGTTTGGATCCAAGAAAGTTTGTAGGTTTAGCGTTTTAAAAATTGCATCAGTACTGTGCATCGATAAACCAAATACTAGAAGTAGTGTAAGCGCTGCTCCTGCCAATGTAATCAAATGTCGTTCGAATATTTCAAAAATAATTAAAACGAACATTACGATGAAAATTGAAATTGATAAGATTTGAGCTAACATAATGTGGTAAGGATACAACTTTAAACAACTTGTTTCAATGAAGTAGGTAAGAAAAAGTTGTATTTAAAAAGTTGATTTTGCAAAATATGAAATATATAATAAAATTCTGGAGGAAATATGAAAGAGATAAAAGTTGAAGAATTAAAAGAAAATCCTTTTTCTTTGATTGGAAAAGATTGGTTTTTGATAACAGCAAAAAAAGATGAAAAAATAAATACTATGACCGCCTCATGGGGCGGACTTGGTGTAATCTGGGGAAAAAATGTTGCTACAATTTATATAAGGCATTCGCGCTATACAAAAGAATTTGTAGATAATTCAGATAGATTTAGTCTTTGTGTTATGCCTGAAAAATTTAGAAAAGAATTAAATTATTGTGGTTCTATGTCTGGACGAAATCAGGATAAAATTAAAGAATGTGGTTTTTCTGTAGATTATGAAAATGAAGTTCCATATTTTTTAGAGTCAAGATTAACTTTAGTATGTAAAAAATTATATGCAAAAGAAATTGGGCCAGAAGGTTTTGTTCCAAGTCAAAAAGAGTTAGTCGATAGATTTTATTCTGATAAAGATTGGCATGTTATGTATATTGCTGAAATTGAAAAAGTTTTAGTTGAATAGAAATACGGAAGTTTTTTCGTTTTTTTAGGTCAAGCGGTTCATAGATGCCTATATTTTTAGGTTTAAAACAAAAAAACCACTCAAACTTGAGTGGTCTGTTATAGCGGGGGTAGGACTTGCCTTCCAGTCGTAAACGTCCTGTTTACTCCTTACAGGCCGGCTTCATTCACTGACGCAGACATCCTGTCTGCTTTTCCTCGCACTTGCTCGGTGTTCATTACGCTTCAAGTCCAACAGTTGTTTTAAAATAAAAAAGCTTGTACCAAAATAGTACAAGCTTCTATAGCGGGGGTAGGACTTGAACCTACGGCCTTCAGGTTATGAGCCTGACGAGCTGCCAACTGCTCTACCCCGCGTCGTGTTACAATAGATTACAGAATTATCTATAAAATGTCAAGAGAAAATTAGAAACCTTTTTTTTAAAATGATTCGTAAGATATTTTGTCAAGGAATTCGAAAGGTATTTTTTTTAGAACATAGTATCTTGAATTGAATAGAATTAAGTTTTCTGTGTTGTATCAATATTAATATTCCATTATAATTAAAATATGTTCCGTATATATGTAGAAAGACAGTCAGGTTTTCAAAACGAGGCTAGTCGTATTTTTTCAGAAATTAAAGGTTTTTTGGGCATTTCAGGTGTAACTGGAGTGCGTTATCTTAATCGTTATGATGTTGAAAATGTATCTGATGCGGTGGGAAAAGCTGCTGTTCAGCGTATTTTCTCTGAACCTCAAAGCGATACTGTTATTTATGACAAATTGAATATTAAGACAACTGAAACAGCAATTATTTGGGAATATCTTCCTGGACAATATGATCAGCGTTCTGATTCTGCTGAACAGTGTTTGTCTCTTTTGCGTGAAAGTTTGTCAAAAACTGAAACTGTTGGAAATCTTCCTCCAAGAGTTCGTTGTGCAAAAATGGTTATCCTTTCTGGAAAAGTTGCTGCAAAAGATGTAAAGAAAATTCAAGAATATTTAATAAATCCTGTTGATTCAAGAATTGCTTCTAGTGAAGTTCCAGAAACTTTGGAATTAAAAACAGATGCTCCTTCTGATATTCCAACAGTAGACGGTTTTATTAAGTTCAAAAAAACTGAGCTTGAAGAATATCTTACAAAAATGGGTCTTGCAATGGATTATGCGGATATTAAATTCCTTCAAGACTATTTTAAGAATGAAGGTCGTGATCCTACAGAAACTGAAATTCGTGTATTGGATACATATTGGTCTGACCATTGTCGACATACAACATTCTTGACAGAATTAAAAGATATTAAAATCGAAAAAGGTCCATACGAAAAATTGTTCAAAAAATCTTTGGATAATTATACAAGTATGCGTACTGATATTTATGCAGACCGAAAAGATAAACCTGTTACATTAATGGATATGGCTATTATTGGAATGAAATATCTTAAAAAGCATGGAAAGCTTGAAGATATGGAAGTTTCGGAAGAAAATAATGCATGTTCAATCTATATAGATGTTCATTATACAACAGATAAAAAAGGTCGCCCAATTGATAAAAATTCGTCAAAGGCTACAGAACGATGGCTTTTGATGTTTAAAAACGAAACACATAATCACCCAACAGAAATTGAACCATTTGGTGGTGCTGCAACTTGTATTGGTGGTGCAATTCGAGATCCTCTTTCTGGTCGATCATGGGTATATCAATCAATGCGTATTACAGGTGCGGCTGATCCTACTGTTCCAATGGCAAAGACAATTAAAGGTAAGTTGCCACAACTTAAGTTAGTTCGTGAATCTGCTCAGGGATTTGCTTCTTATGGAAATCAAATCGGTCTTACAACAGGTCAGGTTCAAGAAATTTATCATCCTGGATATGCTGCAAAAAGAATGGAACTTGGTGCTGTAATTGCAGCCGCACCGCTTGATACAGTAATGCGAGAGCGTCCAGAACCAGGTGATATTGTTATTCTCTTAGGTGGTGGTACTGGTCGTGATGGAATTGGTGGAGCAACTGGTTCATCAAAAGTTCATACAGAAAAATCTGTAACAACTGCTGCTGCTGAAGTTCAGAAAGGAAATGCGGTTGAAGAAAGAAAAATTCAGCGCTTATTCAGAAATAAAGAAGTAAGTTTAATGATTCGTCGTTGTAATGACTTCGGGGCAGGTGGTGTTTCTGTTGCTGTTGGAGAATTAGCACCAGGACTTGATATTAATCTTGATGCTGTTCCTAAAAAATATGAAGGATTAAACGGAACTGAGCTTGCAATTTCTGAAAGTCAGGAACGTATGGCTGTTGTTGTTCGTCCAAAACATGTTCAGAAATTTATTAAGGCTGCGGCTCAAGAAAATTTAAATGCCGTAGTTGTTGCAACTGTAACAGATACTAATCGTCTTGTTATGAAATGGCGTGGTAATACAATTGTTGATATTAATCGAGACTTCCTTGATGCCGCTGGTGCACATCACGAAGCAAAAGCAGTTATTGAAAGCCCAACAGCACCAAGCAGTTCTCCACTTGTAAAACCTTTGGATAGTGTTGCAAAAAAAGTAACAAAATCAGCTAGCGCAAAAGCAGTTGAAGCTGCTTGGCTTGATAATATTAAAGATTTAGCTTGTTGTAGCCAGCGTGGACTTGGAGAAAGATTTGATGGTTCGATTGGTTCTTCGAGTGTGTTGTTCCCTTATGGAGGAAAATATCAGTGTACTCCAGAAGCGGGAATGGTTGCAAAAATACCTGTAATGTCACCACGAGAGACTTCTACAGTAAGTACAATGGCTTATGGATTTGACCCTCGAATTAGTCAATGGAGTCCATGGCACGGTGCTCAAGTTGCTGTTCTTTCGTCACTTGCAAAATTAACTTGTCTTGGAACAGATCCTACAACAGCTAGACTTTCGTTCCAAGAGTTCTTTGGTCGTGCTGTTGATACAAAAACTTGGGGATATCCTGCTGCTGCTTTACTTGGTTCGATTGATGCACAAGTTGCAATGGGAACAGCTTCTATTGGTGGTAAAGATAGTATGTCAGGAACTTTTGAAAAAATTAATGTTCCTCATACTTTAGTATCTTTTGCAGTAGGGCATGAGGATGTTGAAGAAGTTATAAGCGGTTCATTCAAAAAAGTTGAATCTAATTTATATTTGGTTCTAGTTCCTTATTCAAGTGAATTGGCTCCAGATTTTGATTCATTCACAAAAAATGCAAAAGCTTTAGTTGAATTGAATAAAGCAAAGAAAATATTCAGTATGTATCCAGTTTGCGCAGGTGGAATAGCAGAAGCTTTAACAAAAATGGCTTTGGGAAATAAAATTGGTTGTGAAATTAATTTTATTCCATCGTCTGTAACAGCATTGAATATTAAAAAAACAACTTCAACTACAAAAGAAAAAATTACAGCAATTAAAGAAGGAACAGCTTACGATTTGTTTACTCCATTGTATGGTTCGATTATTGTAGAATCTGATTCAGCACTTGAAAAAGATCCTCGTTTTGCATCTGGTACTGTTGCAAAAATTGGTAAAACTGTTTCAGAACAGACAATTAAAATCTGTGGAAAAACAAAAGCTTCAACTTCTGTAATTAAACTTGAAGCAGCAGAAAAAGCATGGGAATCTACTTTAGCAAAAGTATTCCCTCCAGTATCTGATGCAAAACCACAAGAAGAACTTCCAAAATTTGCAAAAGAAGTACATCGTTCTTTGACAGATGTTCAAAAGAATCCTGTATTCAATGCACCTCGTCATCATCCTAGAGTTTTAATACCAGTTTTCCCAGGAACAAACTGTGAATTTGATATGGCTCGTGCATTTAATCTTGCTGGTGCAGATACTAAGATTTTAGTATTTAGAAATAATACTCCTCAAGCATTAAGCGATTCTTTGGTTGAACTTGAAAAGCAACTTAAAAAAGCACAGATTTTTGCTTTGGCAGGAGGCTTTTCTGCAGGTGATGAACCTGATGGTTCTGGTAAATTTATTGCTAATGTTTTACGCGAAGGTCGAATTTCTGAACAGGTAATGCGACTTTTGAAAAAGCGAGACGGATTAGTTTTGGGAATTTGTAATGGATTCCAGGCATTGATTAAAACAGGTCTTGTTCCATATGGAGAAATCCGCGAACCTTCAAAAGAAATGCCTACTTTGACATTTAATCAAGTTGGTCGCCATATTAGCCGTATTTGTAGAACAAGAATGGTTAGTGCTATCAGTCCTTGGTCACAACATCCTTCTGTAGTTGATTCAAGAATTCACCTTGTACCAATTTCTCATGGAGAAGGCCGAATAATTATTAATCCAAGACTTGCAAAAGAATTGTTTGAAAAAGGACAGATTTTTACACAGTATGTAGACGAAAAAGGAAATCCTGCGATTATTGAACCAGATAATCCAAACGGTTCAATGTTTGCAATCGAAGGAATGACTAGTCCTGATGGTCGTGTACTTGGAAAAATGGGTCATAGTGAACGAACTGTTGGAACTGGAATGAACGGATCTTCTGCAGATTTAATTATGAATGTTGCAGGTGACCCAATTTTAAATGATAGTGAAAATTCTTGTCAGAACATTTTTGCAGCTGGCGTTAGTTATTTCAAATAATTAATTAAAATGAATCATTGGGTAATAATATTTTATCCAATGATTTTTTTTATGAATGAATTTATGTAATATAATTCTTAAAAAAATATAGAGGAAAAAATGAAAAAGAATCTAAAAAAATTTTTAACATTATTTTTTGCAACTTCATTATTTATTTTTTCTAGTTGTGAAAACAGTAAAGTAAAAAACGAATTTGGTTGGTACACAGATTATGAAACTTGTTTAAAAGAATCTAAAAAAAGTGGTAAAAAAATGTTATTACTCTTTTCTAGAGATTCTAATGATGAAGTAAGTTTGCCATTAAAAGAAAAGGTTTTACATACTGAAGAATTTAAAACTGAATATTCTAAGGATTATAATTTTTGTGAAATTGATCTTTCAAATGAATTATTTATAAAAGCAAAACCTCCAAAAGATGCTTCAAAAGAAGATCATAAAAATGCAAAAAAATATAAAAAGATTCTTGATAAAAGAATGCGCATTTTTACTGTTCTTAGTCCTAATGCAACTCCATCGCTTTTTGTTCTTTCAAAAGACGGATATGTATTAAATGATATTACTTATATCCCTGTTGAAACAGTTGCGCAATTTAAAGAATTGATGGCAATGTATAAAGATGAAGTTTCTAAAATGGAAGCTCTTATTCAAGATGTAGAATCTAAAAAGGGAAAAGAAAAAGTTTTAGCAATTGATTCACTATATGAAGAAACAAATTCAAAATATCGATATCAATTAACAGATTTAATTCGTCAGGTTGAAAAACTTGATAAAAAGAATGAAACTGAGTTAGTAGGAAAATATGTTCTAGCATTGGCTTCTTCTGATGCAATTGATGCATATTTAGATAGAAAGCCTGATATTGTTTCTTCAATTTATGAAAAAGCAGCTAAAAGTCCTATGTTGACAGTTGAGCAAAAACAACAGGCATTGTTCGGGGCATTTTATGTAATTGCTTCAAATACGCCTACAGAAGAGCAAAGTGACAAAATGATTGAATTGTTAGAAAAAACAATTGAAGTTAAACCTGATTCAGAAATTGCAAAAAAATGTGAATCAAGTCTTCAAATGGTAAAAGACTTTAAAGCTCGTCAAGAAGCGAAAAAGAAACAAATTGAAGAAGAAGGTGCTCCTGAGCAAGAAACTACAGATACTCAGACAACTGAAGAACAGAACTAATACTTTTTGTGGTAATAAAGATTTAATAAAGAACGCTAAACAAAAATAAAAACAGCCTTTCGAAAATCGTTATTTAATTTTTTAGATATTAGATTTTCTCGAAAGGCTTTGTTTTTTATGTTTTAAAAAGTAAATGTACAAGAAAGTGATAAATCAAGATATTTTGTTCCAGCTCCGATTCCTTCGCCTACATAGATATAAGAATTGTCTGGAGAGCCAGATGTATATTCTTCTGTACCATGAATTTCTTTTGTAATTAAACCAGATACACTAAATTTTAATCCAAAAAAATCATTTGGGGTAAAGGCAATAGAAACATTTCCTTTGTAAGAAGAGAAAAATCCTTGAGAAATATCTTTAAAATAAAGGCGTGAGGCTCGTAAATAATGTGAATCAAATGCATATAAATAAGTATATGGTGAAACATAGGCTCCAATGAGGAATTTTATTTTGTTATTGAGTAGAGAAAATTCAATATCTAAGCCAAGCCATGTGTAGATATCTTTTCTTTCTAATGAAATAACTGTGCCTGAGAAATTATTTCTATAAGAATTTGTAGGATCATTGTACTCATAATATGAACTTTCTTGGCCTGAACTAAGAGGATTTCCATATTGTAAAAAACCATTTTTTCCATCAAAAGAATAATATTCAAAAGTTAATCCAATACCAGGTGTTATTTTAAAAGAAGATGATAAAGAAAAAGGACGTTTTGTAAAAAGACTTAGATTGATTCCTTTTAATAAATCATTGTCATGTTCAGAATAATTTGTTAAAAGATCGGAGTTTCCTGTTTTATAACCATAGTCCTGTGCCCAGTCATAATCTTTCATTTTTCCATGAACACCAGGGGCAATTGTTTTGAATTCAATAGAAATAAGGCTTTTATCTTTTTTAATATCTCCATGAATTCCATAGAAAAATGTTTTTTTCATATTCCAATCTAATTGACTTAGTTTATATTCTTTTCCAGTTTTTGAATTGTTAGAAAAAACATATTCGTAAATATATCCGTTTTTTATTCCAATCACAGGTTCAAGAGAAAAAGAAAAATTTTCAGCTGCAAATAAACTGAATGATGTAAATGTTAAGAGAGTGGATAAAATTAAATTCTTAATTTTTTTGTTAATCATTTTATTCTCCTAATTTAAGATTGATTTATTTTATTTATATTTGTTCAATAGGATCAAATCCAAATAATTTTGCTAATTGTTTTCGGGTTGAGTCCATATCTTTTTGGTATGGAGCAATAAAACTAACTTGTTCATTTGTTGTTGGGTGAATAAAAGAAATTGAATAGGCATGAAGAGCAAGTCGTGATAATAAAGGGCGTTCTTCGTAAATATCTCCATTGTATCTTTTTTTTAGGTCACTTAAGCGAATTGGTTTTTGGTTTCCACTGTAAAGAGGATCGCATACAATGCAAAACTTATTTTCAGCAAGGTGAACTCGAATTTGATGAGTTCTGCCGGTAATTGGTTTTGCTTTTATCCAAGTGTATGGGCCACAAGTTCCAAGGACAGTAAAGTCTGTGATAGATTTTTTCCCTGTTCTTTTGTTGACAATCGTTCTATGGCGAGCATCTCCGTCTGGTAAAAGAGGAAGGTCTACATGAAGTGTTTGCCAAAGTGGTCTACCGTTGATTAAGCAATGGTAAACTTTATCTACTGTATGATTTTGGAATTGTAAAGAAATATTTTTATGAGCGTTTTCATTTCGTGCATAAACAACAATTCCTGATGTGTCTTTATCAATGCGATGAACTGCGAATAATTTTCCGAATTCTTTTTCTGCAAGTAAATCTAATCTTGGAGCATTTTCGTCATAACGATCAGCCGCAATCAAAAGGCCAGACCTTTTATTAAGCACTAAAATATCATCATCTGAGTAAATTACTGAATAATCTTGAAGGTGTTTCATGGAATACATTATACATCAATTTGCTTCCAAATAAAAGGTGAAATATTAATGAAATCAATTAAACCAGGTTTAACATTATTTACTGCAGAAGAATTCTTTTTTAATGCTCGAAGTAAAATATTTTTTGGAGTGTGATTTATATCAATAAATTCCATGACATCAACTTTGTAACCAGAATGTTCTAAAAATTCTGCTCTAAGAGAATCTGTGATTAAAGAAGCTACTCGTTCTTGGATTAAGCCATACTTAAAAAGAGATGAAATTTCTTTTGGAATAAGATTTTCTTTTTTATTTTTATTTAATTGTTGATTAACTTCATGTTGACAACAAGGAACACAAAGAATTGCTTTTGCATTTTTTGAAATTGCATATTGAAGTGCAAAGTCTGTTGCAGTATCACATGCATGAAGTGTAATTACAATGTCAGGATCATATTTTTGTTTGGAATTTGAATATTCACTAATATCTCCTGTTTTAAAAACTATTCCTTTTAGATTAAAATCTTTTGCTAGTTTATTACAATATGAAATAACATCTTCTTTTAAATCAAGTCCGATTATATTGCAATCGATTTTTTTTATTTCAGTTAAAAAATAATGAATGGCAAAGGTTAGATAACTTTTGCCGCAGCCAAAATCAACTATTTGTAATGGATGTGATTCATCTTTTTTTAATTGCAAAACAGAAGGAAGAATGTCATTTATATATTCTAAGTAACGGTTAATTTGTTTAAATTTGTCATATTTAGAATTGATGATTTTTCCTTCTGGTGTCATAACTCCAAGTGTAATTAAAAAAGGGACAGGATAGCCTTCTTTTAAAATATAATTTTTCTGGCGATTATTTGTTGCTTGGGTTTTTGAAAAATATTTTAGTTCTGATGAATTATCAGATAAATTTTCAGATGATAATTTTTTTTCTAATTTAGTAATTTTGCCTTTTTTGTTTGCAAGAAGTGAAATTTCTTTATCTGTGAATTTTTGTATACATGATTTAAAAGTAATTCCTGCGTTTTGTTCAATAAATGAATTTAATTCATCGAGAGAAAAAGTTTTATGAAAAACCTGAGTATCAGTAAAAAATTGAGCAAAATATTGTTTTGCGATACTTGATGAATTTAGTATAATTTTTATTTTTTTATAATTTTTTCCTAAGGATTGTTCGACTATTTTTGTAGGTTTTGAAAATGTAACTGAAATGAGCATAAAATATTTTATCATTGAAAATATGTTTTAGTCTACTTCAATATAGAGCTGAGTTTATAGAAAATATTGAAAGGATTTTTTTTTTCTTTTATACTGTTTGTGTGAATTATTCACCTCCAATCCTGTGAAAGTCAGGGCAGTCTATTCTACTGTTAAAGTCAGACGGAGAATCTCAAGCTAATACAATCAATAGGAGGTTGTATGAAAATCATTAGACTATTTTTTAAACAAATTTCTTTTTTTGGATTAATATTTTCTTTATTAATTTTTATTTCTTGTGATTCTGCTTCTTTAGTAGAAGAAATAGAACTTGTCGAAAATTCTGACAGCCAATGGGAAACTTTTATTAGTAAAAATTTTTTAGATTTGGATGGAAAAGTTTTTTCAACAGAATGGGATGGAATAAAATTTTTTGTTGATGGAAATGAATTTAAGTTTTTTCAATCTACATCGTTAAGCAATTCTTTATGTTTAGCCAACAAAGAAAAACCTTTTGACGAATTACAAAAGGACCTTGATGGAGAAACTTGTGGTTCTATAGTAGCAGTTTTGACTTCGAATATGATTCCAGATAATGGAAAAATGCTTTTGTTAAAAACCGAGGTTCATCAAAACTGGGAAGAGAACAGTTGTTATGGAGATTCTTCAATAGGAACAGAAGAACACTCAGATTGTTATATTCCAATTTATTTAAGTATAAAAAAGGGATGCGTAATTCAAGCGTGTTATTATTCAGCGAGTTTGGTAAATAATGGTGCAAAAGGAACTGCATGTTTTAAAAATTATCAAAAAGCAAAAGAAAATCTTTTTTATGATTCAGACATATATGCTTATAAAACACCTTACATTGAGAATAAGTAATGCGTCGAAAAATTATATTTTTATTATTTAGTTCATTGGCAATTTGTTTTTCTAAAGAAAATCAGTCTACTCATATTGAGAACCCAACTTTTGGATCAGAAGGACGATATAAAATTGTTCACGAAGAATTTATCCAAAAGGAAGAAGTTGAAGAACAAAAATATATTGAGGGCGAAAAAGAAAATAAAAATGAACCTATAAAATTTTTTACTTGTGAAGAATTTGAAAAGACAAATAGTCAGTCGATTTCGGAGTTTCTTTCGTCAAAAGGTTTTTTGATGATGTATTCAGGTGGGAATGGAACTAAAAATGAATTTTCTTATAAAGGATTTACAAGTTTTTGTATAAAAGTTTATATTGATGGGATTTTGGCAAATGATTCAGTAACAGGAGAATTTGGCTGGAATTCTATTGATATAAATTCTATTGAATCAATTTCGATTGAAGATGTTCCATCGTTGAATGAATCAGAATTTGCTGGATGTGTTGTTAGAATTTCAACAAAGGCGAGAGGTGAAAAATTTTATGATAGTTTAAAAGTTGAAACAGGGGTTTCAAGTTTTAAAAATAGTTTGTTTGATTCTTTTTATGGAAGTTATAATTATGGAAAAAAAATCGATGATTTTAGTTTTAATTTAAGTGGTAATTTTTCTAATTCTAAAAATGAATATGAGCGAGATATTTATTCAGGAACAAATGTAAATAATTTTTCTAGACAAGCAAATTTTTCGTTTGGGTGGAATAAAAGTTTTAAAAATAATTCATTGGTAAATGGAGAAGAATTAATTGGAAATGATTTGCAAACACGACGAATATTATCTGGATTTAATTCAGTTCATTATACAAATTTAAAAGCGCTTGGCACTGGTCCAAATCTTAATAATGGAATTGAGACAGATATTTCAACAAAAAATAATTTGAAATATTCTTTTCAAAACCAAAAAGTTAAATCTGATGTTAATCTTATTTATAATGTTGGAAGTGTGAATTATCAAACTACAGGCGATAGTGGAAAAAAAGAAACAAACTTTTCAAAAATTGGAATGGCTCATACAATTGAATGGATTTGTAATTTTAATTATGGAATTAATTTTGAATGGATTCTTAAAAATCCAGAGTATTGGCGCGGAGTGGCAAACTTTGGTATATCAAAGCGATTTGATTTTGATAGCTTTTTTGTAGAACCTCAGATAGTGGGATTGTTTTGGTTAAAAGAGTCTTGTGGTGCTAGAATCTTACCAAGAGTTGTAGTTGGGTACAAAGATCTTAATTTTAGTGCGTATAGAATGTGTGTTTTGCCAACGTTTAATCATTTGTATTGGCCAGAAACAGACGGTGCAAAAGGAAATCCAAATTTGGTTCCTGAAGAAGGATGGGGATTGACGGTTGGATTTAAGACAAGTGATTTTCCTTTGTGGGTGCAGTATAATTTTTCTTATTATAAAAATAAGATTCGTTGGACAAATGACAACTTTATAGAAGGGGCTAGTGGAATTTTTTCTCTTTATCCGACTAATTCTGGTGAAGGAATTTATAATATTTTTTCGATAGGGATTTCACAAGGTTTTTTTGAAAATAAATTGATTATGGAGGCTGATGGAACTTATAACAGGGCAAGGCTTTGTTCAACCGGAAAACAAATAATGTGGGTTCCAGAGTGGCAAGCACATGGAAGTATATCTTTTGCTTTTTGGCGTATTAATTTAATGTTAGATTATTCATTTATAGGGCGAAGGTGGACTTCAAATGATGATTTGATTTTTTATCCAGAGATTCATCTTGTAGATTTTTCGATAAATGGGAATTTTTCTGAAAATGTTCAAGGATATTTGAAAGTGAATAATTTGTTTGACCAAAGAGTTGTTTATCATGATAACTATTTTATTCAGTCACGAAAATTTACAATTGGGGTAAAAATTCAAAAATAAGGGACTATAAAATTTTAGTTTAGGTAAATTTTTTAAGCAAAACTACTTTTACAATTATTTACTTTTTGCTAAAATATTTCGAGCTTACGGAAACAATACATAGTAGGCAAAATAGAGGTAACATAATGAAAAATTCTTATGTAAACAGAGTATGGGAAGACGTTCAAAAAAAGAACTCTGACCAACCAGAATTTTTGCAGGCTGTACAAGAAGTTTTAGAAACTCTTGAACCTGTTGTTGAAAAAATGCAAGATCAACTAGAAAAAAATGCTATTCTTGAAAGAATGGTTGAACCAGAACGTGTTATTATGTTCCGTGTTCCTTGGACAGATGATGAAGGAAAACCTCATGTAAACCGTGGTTACCGTGTTCAGTTTAACAGTGCTATTGGTCCTTACAAAGGCGGTATTCGTTTCCATCCTTCAGTAAACTTAGGAATTTTAAAATTTTTGGGATTTGAACAAACATTCAAAAACTCTTTAACAACACTTCCAATGGGTGGTGGTAAAGGTGGTTCTGACTTTGATCCACACGGAAAAAGTGATGCAGAAGTTATGCGTTTCTGCCAAAGCTTTATGACAGAATTACAACGCCATATTGGTGCTGACACAGATATTCCAGCTGGTGAT
>JAZUSR010000009.1:0-4920 GCA_045606765.1 Treponema sp. | reverse complement strand
AGGTCGGCCTCCTCCAGCATCCACACTGCCAGCCGGGAGCCCAGCACGCAGGAATCCTCCATGGCCAGCTCCACCTGGCGGCCGTCCACCTGACGGTCATAGCTGTCGTCGCTCTTGGCCCGCTCGATTATCTCCGCCAGGGTGAGGCCTGTGTCCTGGGCAAGGTTGCGGAAGGTGTAGTTGATGAGGTTCACCCCCAGCCTGCGGGCCAGCATGGTGCTGACGGTGGTGTTGCCGCAGCCACTCTTGCCTGAGATTGCGATGCGGAGCTTTTTGCCCGCCGGAATGGAATAGTTCATGGATACCCCTTCACTCTAAAAATCTATTGTAACTCCTATTTCTATTGTACAATATGGAAAGGCTTTCTGTCGATACCTAGAGCAAGGCCAGGCTGAGGGCGGAGATGGGGTTAAAGGGAATCCTTTAGCTCCTGTATCAACTGCTCACTTTTTGCAAAGGAATCAGTGAGCATTTCCAGTAGCTGGGAAGTGGTGAAGGTGTTTTCTGCTTCTGGTACAAAGGGATTTTTTATGTCCAAGTTGTAGCCGTTGTTTTTGAGCACTTCAATTCCGACTTTCCAGGCTTGTTCATTTTCCACAGGATTATTCCACCAGGCTTTTAATGAATCGAATTCCTTCTTTTGGATTGGCTTTGTTTTAGAATAGGATTTCTGACCTTCTGGAAGCCTATGCTCCCAATAAAAAATCTCCTTTGTGGGCTCACCCTTTGTAAAAAACAGCAGGTTTGTAGCTACTGAGGCATAGGGTTGAAAAACAGAATTGGGCAGCCGAACGATGGTGTGAACATTGCACTTTTCCAAAAATTCCTGCCGAATCCGCTGCTTTACTCCATCTCCTGTTAAGGAACCGTCTGGCAGAACGATGGCAGCACGGCCCCCATCACGCAAATAACGAATCATCAGCAACAGAAACAAGTCTGCACTTTCTGTGGTACGGAACTGAGCAGGATAATTTGTCTCCACCCCATCGGAAACACTGGCTCCAAAGGGAGGATTTGCAAGGATAACATCTACACGATCCTTTTCGCCAATACTGAAGTATTCACGATTCAAGCTATCACCATTGATGACGTTGGGAATTTCGATGTCGTGCAAAATCAAGTTGGTAACACAAAGCATAAAAGGAAGGGGCTTGAGCTCGTGACCTTGAATCGTTTCCTCCAGTGTCTTCAAATCTTCCACAGAATGAACGTCCTGAGAACGGATATTTTCAATGGCACTGGTTAAAAATCCACCTGTTCCGCAGGCTGGGTCAAGAACCTTTTCTCCAAGACGGGGATTTATGATTTCTGTCATTATTTCTGTTACGGCACGTGGTGTATAAAATTCGCCATAATTGCCAGCACTTTGCAGGTCTTTCAGAAGACTTTCGTAAATGTCCCCAAAGGTATGGCGGTCTTCGCTGGCATTAAAGTCAATCTCGTTCAGCTTGTTCACAACCTGACGAATAATGGTGCCATTTTTCATGTAGTTGTTGGTGCCAGCAAAAATGTCTCGGACAAGAACAGCCCTCTTGTTCACTCCATCCTTGCCAGATGAAACATCTAGGTTTTGCAAGCCGGGAAAAAGCTCCGTGTCCACAAATTCCTTCATGGCATCACCAGTGATGCCTTCTGAGTCGGCTGCCCAAGTTCGCCATTTAAGTTTTTCTGGAATCACCGAAACATAGTCATCATTCAAAAGCTCCAGTTCTGCATCCTTGTCATCAAGGATTTTCAGGGTAATCATCCAGCCAAGCTGCTCCAATCGCTGGGCATCGCCAGAAACACCTGGATCCTTCCACATGATGTTTTGCAGGGATTTTATGATATTTGCTATGTTTGCCATGGTTGCTCTCCTTTTATTGCCACAGAGATTACTTCGAGAATCTCAGTAACCGTAAAAACTATTCTTCTGATTGAATCAATTTTATCAAATCTTCTTTATTTGGTAAAACTGTCTGATATTTACTTGCGAAAATCTGATTATTATTTTCCGGCAAAGTGATTTCAACCAATGAATCTGATTTTTTCTTGCATAGAATTATTCCGATAGTTTTGTTCTCATGGTCGAGTTTCACAAATCTGTCGTAATAATTAACGTACATTTGCATTTGTCCCAAATCTTGATGAGTTATTTCGCCAATTTTCAAGTCGATTAAAACAAAACATTGCAAAAATCTATTGTAGAAAACTAAATCCACAAAAAAGTGTTTTTCATCAAACGTTAATCTAACTTGACGTCCTACAAAAGTATATCCCTTCCCAAGTTCCAATAAAAAAATTTCAAGTTTTTCGATAAGTCTACGTTCCAACTCTGATTCAGAATAGTAAGATTTTTCCGGTAATCCTAAAAACTCCAATACATAAGGGTCTTTTACAATATCACTAGGATTTTCAACAACTTGTCCTTGTTGTGCTAACAATTTCACTTTTTCTTTATCTTTACTTAAAGAAAGTCTTTCATAAAGAGCCGAATCAAATTGACGTTTTAGTTCTCGTAGACTCCAGTTTGAAGATGTTGCTTCAATTTCATAAAACTTTCGTTCATCGGGATTATCAATTCGCATAAGAAAAAGATAGTGTGAATAACTTAGTGAGAATTTCGCAGAAGGTGTCTGCGGAATTTGTGTAGAGTATACAAGATAAAATTGTCTCATTTGTTCCAAATTGCGTTGAGAAAATCCTTTTCCATAATTTGCAGTCAGTTTTTCCGAAAGTTTTTTTAGAGTTTCTTTGCCGTATTCCGCCCTAATATTTCCGTGTTGCTCTTCTTCTACAATGAGCCTGCCAATTTCAAAATAAGTTTGAACCATGGCAGTATTTACTGTAGTTGCAACAAGCTTTCTGCTTTCTTCAAGGATTGAAGCTATTTTATTGTAAAGAGAAGTTTTTTTGTTTGAACTTGGTTCATCTGCCATGGTTTTTTGGTCTCCTTTTTGTTGCCACAGGTCTTGGAAATGTCTACGGCATTTCTGGGATTCAGTTTGCACCTTTTGATTTTGCATTTTCTATTGCTTGTAAAAGTTTTTGTTCCAAAACATCTTTTGGTGGCATTTTTGTTAAATATTGTCCCACCCGAATATTCCCTTTATCTAATTCTAAAAGTTCAATAGTTTGTTGGGATTTTTCTGCACACAATATTAATGCTATAGGCTCTTCTTCTCCTTCTGCTTTTTCAAATTTTGAAAGCCATCGAAGATACAGTTCAACTTGTCCTTTATATTCCGGTTCAAACTCACCTAGTTTCAGTTCTATGGCGACAAGACGATGTAATGTTCTGTGATAAAAGAGCAAATCTATAAAATAATCTTTTCCGTCAAAAACAAAATGTTTTTGTCTGGCAAGAAAAGCAAAATCAGACCCCATTTCTAAAATGAACTTTTCAAGTTCTGCAAGTATTGAATTTTCTAAATCTTTTTCACTGTATGTATCTTTTAATCCTAAAAAATCAAGAATATATGGATCCCTATAAAATAAATCCGGAGACATTTTGTTTTCTGCTTGTAAAAGTAACAAATCATTTTTGATTGTTATGTCCGGTTTTTTGGATATTGCAGTGCGTTCAAAAAGCATTGATTTACGTCTTTCACGCAAAGTACGAACATTCCAGTTTTCATTGCAACACATTATGGCGTAAAAATTTCTCTTAACTTCATCTTCAATCGGTAAAAGCTCAACAAAATGAGACCACGTCAATTGTTGCGACAATGTCGCCACTTTTTCTATATCCGGAAATTCTCTATAAAATTTTATCATTCTAAACAATGAAGTTTTCTCAAACCCTTTCCCATAATTCAATGATAATTTTACTGATAGTTCTTCTACAATCTTTTGTCCATATTCTGCCTTATTTTCATTTAGCACTGTGCATACAAGATATTTTCCAATATTCCAATAAAGTAAAACCATTTCGTTATTAACTTTATGTAATATAGAATGCTTACACTTATCAATCAAGGCAGAAATAGCAGAATAAATTTGACTTGTGTATTTTATTATCTCCTTTTCCATCCCCTTACACCTCCCTAAACGCATCTTTCATTATACTTTGCATTAGTTGTTTTGTCAGTGTTTCTCGTTCTCTATTTTTCTACTTTTATTCATAAATAGATGTGTCCGACAATAAAGATATAGCCTCTTCTAAAAAAGATTTGTGATTCGAAGAAAAACTAAGGGTTAGTTCTATTGCTTGGCGTAAATAATCAGGAATACCAACTTCAAATAACCAATTATATATAGCCCCTGGAATCCTATCTAAAGAAACATCATCTCGAAGATCAAATGAATACTTTCTCCAAAAAATATTACTTATGTTTCCACGCATAAAATTTTCAAAAAATTCTGTTTCATTGCCCAACATAAAAGTTTCATATAAATGTGAATCCGTCATTTTAATTGCAATCATTAAAGGTAAAATATAATCTATACAAAAAATGAAAGCCTCATTTTCTGGTTTTTGAGGATAATTATATCCATGATAATAGTTTCTAGCAAAATAATAAAATGAAATAAATCTAGAAATTTCTCTCAATTCTAAATTAGTATACACAACTACTTCTCGCAAAATTGCTTCATTGTAACCGAAATTATTAAATACTTCTAAATAATCAAAATATGTTTTTGTATCAACTTTTGGTAATTGTAGTTTCAAGTTGAAAAATCTATCTAGATATCTATCTGCAGAAAATCCTTGTCCATAATAACTGCAAATTGTTTTATTTAATTCTTTTATATTTGTTGAAAACACAAAGGTAACATTTTGTTGATTAAAATAGTGTTTTATACGTTCCAATAACATTATTGCAAAAGTCGGTTTACATCTATCTAGTTCATCAATAAAAATTACTAATCTATCACCTCTTTCTGGTAAAAGTACATCAAAAAAATTATTGATATGAATTCTTAACTCATCTTGTTTTT
>JAZUSR010000008.1:0-6109 GCA_045606765.1 Treponema sp. | reverse complement strand
AGAAAAACAAAAATATAAAATGCCTATAATAATTTTTTTTATTTTGCTTTTAACATGATTTAGTATAAACGGTATCACAATCATAGTTATAGAGAAAAAATCTATTGAAATACCAATTGCAATATGACTTTTTATATTTATATTATTTAAATATAAATAATATTTGATAAAATCATAGATAAATAACCATAATAATGTTGAAGAGTATATAATAAAGTTTAATATAATATTTTTGTTTTTAAATAATTCCATTGTGCATACTTATTCCTATCTTCTTTTTTTTATTTCTGCGTCCAAAATATTTTCAAAATTTTCTTTATTTTCTACTGCACTCAACTTTATATTTGCATATAAATTCCCGCAAGATGCTTTCCATCAGCATCAATTATCTTTGAATCTAAAGGATATTTCTCAATCCATATACATTTATTTTCCCTTTGAGAAAAATAAGGAACCTCTAGATTTCTAAAACTCAATTTATACCTCCAAATAGCCATCCATCTATTTCATGAAAAAAATCCAATTCTGCTATACATGTATCTGAATACTTTTCCCCTTTTTGTATTCTAGAAACAAAAATACAACCATTTGAAAAAGTTTTATAATCTATTATTTGATAAATTAAAGTATCTTTTTTAAGTTGATAGCGATTATTTGCACCTGTCAATTCTTCTAATGGATATTTGGAATTTTCTGACCACTCATCTGCTACTTCTAAAATTTGATTATTTGCTTTATATAACTCTTGATTTTTTGCATACCCATTAATAATTGCAAATTTAGTGATTTTTGGACAAATGGCTTCAATATACATCAAGTCATCCTCTGTATCCTCCACATAGCTTGTTGCAGGATTTTTGTCAAAGGCATTTTGTATTGTATATTTAACTGTGTCCTTCTCGTCAATCAATGGTTTTGAACAGTCAATATATATATCAGCTCTATTTGAATATGTATTTCTCAAATCTGCCGTTGAAAAATCTTTTCTCCAATAGACCGCAGCCTTATGATTTAATATTTCTGATGAACCTTCATTTTCAATTATTGATTTTTTCTCATTATATCTTTCAATTCCATAAATCATAATTCCTGCTATCTTATTTTCTTTTATAATAGGCATAAAATTATTACTTACTCTTACAGAAGTAATACTTTGTCCGAAAACCGTTGCGTCTACTTCATAAAATTCTGCAAAAATCAAATTCGGCTTTGATTGCCCATTTGAATAATATCCCTTTTGGAATATCCCACCTTTCGCAAATGGTTCTGGTTCTTCTGTATATGACATAACTCTATATAATATTTCATCGGTTTCTTGGAATGTCTGTTTGAAAATTTGAACGGGGCTATCATAATCTGCTTCTTGTACTGCTGGAAAATACGAATTAGACTCCAACACTCCATAAAATTCTTTGTTTATATCCTTTATTTCTTGTTCGGAAAGCTGTAGCTCTTTCATTCCCTGAACCAAAGATACTTCTTCTATTTTCCCTTTGTTTATGTGTGGAGTTAATGCAAAGAATTTTGTTATACACAATCCTAATATTATTAAAGCTATTGGTCTTTTCATCGTTTTCCTCCTTGGGTACGGACAATTAGTGTTGTTTTCTGCTTTGACGCTATATCTTTTTTTTGGCAAAATTCATCATATTGACATTTTGTTTTTTTTACAATACAAAAAAATATATTCAAAAAAAGGAAAGTTTCTATTTATGGTTGGAAGTTTTAATATTTTTTTTATTTTGATTGTAGGAATTTTTGTTTTATTACTTGTTTCTAAATTTCAAAAAAAATATTTAAAATTTATAAAAGATTACATTATTAAGTTTTTAGGAAAAACTCAAAGTGGCGATTCTATAAAATGGTCAAAGAACTCTTTTTTTATAAAAGGATTTTTTGTTTCTTTGCTTTTGTATTTTATGTTTCGGTTCATTTTTCCAGTATTTTTTATTGCAATTCTACTAAATATAATTATTGCTTCTGTTTTAATTAAAAAATCAAAAAAATATACAGAATACAAATCAGAAAAAATAAAATCCTATATTTTAGGGAATTTACTTGTTTCCTTGATTTTTGTTGCAAAACTTTTAATTATTTTATTTTTGGATTCAGAAGATGGATTAGCATTTTTATCTTCCAAAGACGGTCAAACAATTTTTGGAAGCCTTTTTCTTATTGTAGCAATTTTTATTATTGGTCAGATTTATACAAAAAAATCTAGATTATTAAAAAATACCGCTGCCACAGCTTATACAGAAGGCAAAATTACAAGAATTACTAAAGTTCAATACAGTTTTGTAAAATTCATTACCTATGAATATGAGTTTGTTGTGAATGGAACTGTTTACAATGGAGTTTCTGGCGAATCCGAAAGAATTATGAAAAAAAGAGAAAGCCAACTTTCTGAAACTCAAAAGATATTTTATGTATATGAAAATCCTTCAATCTCAAAACTTGAAGCAGTAAAAGACAAAAAGCTTTCGACATTTTATATACTTTGGTTTTTGCTAATTTTTGTTTCAATTTTAAATTGCATTTTCAATACAGATTTATTCCAAATATTATAAGTTATATAAGCGTTACAGACACCTTGTGTAAGTAGTGCTTAACCTAACTAGTTAAAACAGTAAGTCGTGATTTGATTTGTTTATGCAAAAGTTCCTATGATTTGTCATATAAATAACCCATTTCCCATTTTTTTGAACACAGCCCATTACACGTATTTCTTCACGATACTCATCAAGTTCTATTGAATAATCTTCCATTTTTAGGTTTTCATCCTTTACTTTTTATTCAAATTATTTTCTTGTCATGTTTTCTCTTATTTTATTTCAGTAATGATACCTAAAGTCTTCATATCAAATATATTTAATGGTGTTATAAACTGAGATGCTCATTAAATTCGGCTTTTATTATAATCATAAATTCAAAATTTAGAAAAACAAAAATTAAATCTTCATATTCATCACATCTCTAACTTCTTCCAAAGTTTTAATACCAATTTCACGGGCTCTTTCAGCACCTTTTATCAAAACGCTACGAATATAATCAGGATTTTTTTCAAGCTCCATACGTTTTTGGCGCAAAGGTCTAAGTTCTTCATTCAACGCTTCAGTTAAAGTGTTTTTAAGCATACCCCCACCACCTTCACCAATGCGAGCTGCAATATCAACAGGATTTTCCCCAGTACAAAGACTAATCAACATTAAAAGGTTTGCAACTTCTGGACGATTCACAGGATCATAAGTAATATTTCTATCCTGGTCAGTTTTTGCCTTTTTAATCATTTTTGCAGTTTCATCTTCAGTTGCACAAAGCATAATAGCATTACCACGAGATTTACTCATTTTCTGACTTCCGTCCAATCCCAAAATCATAGGAGTTTTAGACAAAAGCGCCTGAGGTTCAGGGAAAACATTTTCCTTACCAGTAGCTTCACAGAATTTTTTATTAAAGCGGCTAGCAATAGTTCTAGTCATTTCCAAGTGAGGAAGCTGATCCTTACCAACAGGAACAACATTACCCTTACAGAACAAAATATCACAAGCCTGATGAACAGGATAAGTATACATTCCCGCATTTACATTTTTAAGCCCAGCACTTTCAATTTCTTCTTTTACAGTAGGATTACGACTAAGTTCCGCATTACTAACCAAAGTTAAAAATGGCAACATCAACTGATTACATTCAGGAACATAACTATGAGGATAAATTGTAACATCCTGAGTTTCTGGATCAAGACCAGCAGCCAAATAATCAATTACAAGCTGTTTAGTATTTTGGCTAATTTTATCAAACGCATCATGATCAGTTAAAACCTGGTAATCCGCAATCAAAATCATAGTAGGAACACCCATCTTTGCCAAACGAACACGATTTTGCAAAGACCCAAAATAATGCCCAATATGAAGATTCCCAGTTGGACGGTCCCCAGTTAAAACTCTATATTTTTTAGGATTCACATTCAAATCAGCTTCAATTTTTTTACTACGTTCAACAGCCGCTTCAAAACTCTTATTAATATCAGAATATTTAATTTCGTCACTCATACAATAATCCTTTTTTTATTTTTCTCAGGCGAATCCCTGCTTTTTTTTACAAAAAAATCAGGGTCGGGCTATCCAAGGTTCCGCTATCGCTCCAAACCTCCGCAACTTCGTTGCTCCGGTTCTGCTTCGCAGCCTTTCCTATCCCTTTCGCAGATTTTATCATTATAACAAAAAAACAACTTTTTCTCAATATTATCAGTATAATCGAGGTTTTTATTAAAAAAATTTGCTAAAATTATTTTATGAAATATATCATATTACTTTTTATTACAAGGTATAAATTATTTTCGTTTTTTATATGAATTAATAGTAAGGTTTATTGTTTTTTCCATTTCCATTCCATGGGCAAGATCAACATCCCATGCAAGAGAAAGAGATAATGTTCTACTAGCAGGTTCTAATTCATCAGAATCTTTTTTTCGTCGATTAAATACAATAGGATATGAAACCAAATTAGCCATTTCATTTGGTTCAAAAGTAAAAACAATATTATTATCTGTGTCTGTTAATTGAAATGCATCAACATTCTTCATAAACTCAAGACCTGCAGGAGTTTTTTCTTCGATTTGGCTATTATTTACAACATCAATTTTATATGAATTAAATGAATCAATATTAAAACATGTTTGGGCAAAATTAGATTCAACTACGAATTTTGCTTTAAGTGCAATTGGACTTGTATTTTTTAAAATATACTGAACCATAATTCCACTTGAAGAAATTATATATTTTTTTCGAATATTAATTGTTTGATTTAAACTTGGAAAGTGAGAATCTGTTTCTAATAAAAATTCATGTTTTTGAGGATTAAAACTAACTTCACGATAAAATTTATCTGAAAAAACTCCATTTTTACAAGCTCGACCATTTATATAATTATTATATTCTTCTGGTTCAAATAAATGATCTACAAAAAGACCTTTTTCATAATTATCATTACATTTGTCTAATTGTATTACACGAGACATATTATCTGCATAATTTCCAGATTTTTTCATCACATCTAATTCAAAGATTGCTCCTCCTCGAGAAGTAATACAAGCATTGAATTTTTCCATTCGACAAACATATTCTTTAAAACCATCGCAGTTGTAATCAAAACTGACAACAGATTCTTTAAAATCTTCACATTCTCTGACTAATTTTTCTGCATCGGTTAATTTTCGATATGCATTTTGTCTCTCTTGAGAACTAACTAAAATTCCACTAGACTTACATATGTATGCATCACCATTTTGTGCTGCCCATAAATATTCTCGAGCAGTTTTTTTTCGCATTTTATCACCATGACAATTGTTTACAAGTAATGAAACAAAAATCATTCGATTATACAAAGCTTGACTGCGTTTATATGTTTGTAAAAAATCATAAATAGTAACAGTGTTAGATTTTAATTCAACTTCTTTAAATGGTTCGATTGCCCATTTTGCTACATCTGATGCAATTCCTGCATGAATGTATGATTGAACATATGCTGTAGAATTTTTTACACAATTAAATGGAAGTTCTAAAGAAATTTTTTCAGAATATTTTTCAAAAATCAACGACAAAAATTCTTCACACCAGGATTCATTCATAAACTGCAAAATTGTATTTTTATTGAATGATAAAATTAAAATACGATCTGAATTATTGCATTGCTCATTTTTTGATGAAACTTGTTCAATATGTTTTACAATTTTTTTAATAAATTGTTCAGGAGAATCAGAAGCTATTGGATAAAAATCTGTTTGTGTAGGAATGATTTTAATTGATTTTCCTCTATCAGCCATAACAATTGGCAAAAAAAGATTTTTTTCTTTACTAATTAAAGAATAATCAAGTTGAACATATTCCATTCCACAAGTTTCAAAAGATGTAACTAAAGATGGATCCCATGCACTAGCTGTTAAGAAAATTCCTCTTGGTCTTTTTCCAATATTTTTTCTGATTGTCGAACTTAGCATTTCAACTTGACCTGTTCTATCTTGTGGAAATAATAATGGAAAAACAGGATTATAGTATCCACCACCTAAAACTTCTGTTTGTTTTCGGTTTACAAGTTTTTTTAATAATTCAAT
>JAZUSR010000007.1:0-3802 GCA_045606765.1 Treponema sp. | reverse complement strand
TTTTCTCTTTTTTTACTTTTTTTCAACTATTTATTTTATTTAAACTTGCGATTTTCAAATTGTAAGTTTATACTTTATATATTAATTATTTATTTTTAGAAAAGGCATATATAAATTTATTCTGATTAAATGTTTCAGATTTAATTAATTGCCTTTTACAGGAGTGGAATTAAATGGATATAACTTCATTACTCGGTAGTTTTTTAGGTGATTCAAGTTTGGAAGCAATTGGAAAGGTTACAAACACAGATACTTCAGATGTTACAAATGTATTAAAATCAGCACTACCTAAACTTTTAGAAGGAGCATCTAAACAAGCTGCTAGCAAAACAAACAAAGAAGGATTTGAAGAAGCATTAGCAACACATGCAAAAGATCGAATTTCAAGTGTAGCATCATTCTTAAAAAAAGTTGACCTTGAAGATGGAGCTAAGATTGTAAAACACTTAATCGGTGGAACATCTGCAACTGCAACAAAAGAAATTTCTAAAGAATCTGGAGTAAGTGCAAAAAATGTTACTTCTATTTTGTCAGCTATTGCACCATTATTCATGAGCCTTCTTGGAAAAGAAGAAAAAAATTCAAAAGCAACTGATGCATCTGAACTTCTCACAGGCTTAATGGGTAATGTAAATATGACAAAAGTTCTTAAGAGTGTACTTGGAGGTTCATCAAGTACAGGCTCAACTCTAAGTAAAGCTGCTAGTTTAATCGGTGGCTTAATGAAAAAGAAATAATTTTGTACTCAGTTTAATTTGATTTCCTATCCCGAATTTGACTTTTGTTATTTTCGGGATATTTTTTTGAATCACCATGAATTACTTATTTATATTCAACAGTATATTCTTAGGAATAGGCTTAGCGATGGACGCCTTTTCTGTTTCTCTAGCTAATGGACTTAGCGAACCAAAAATGGCAAACAAGAAGATGATTTTAATTGCAGGAGTTTTTGCTTTTTTCCAAGCATTGATGCCAATGATTGGTTGGATTTTTGTTCATACCATTTGTAATTATTTTTCTCAATTTGAAAAAATTATTCCTTGGATTGCCCTTTTCTTACTTTGCGTTATTGGTACAAAAATGTTATACGAAGGAATAAAAAATAATTCCGAAGAAAGCGAATCTCAAAAAATCGGATTTTTTGCTTTATTACTTCAGGGAATCGCAACTTCAATAGATGCTTTGTCAGTTGGCTTTACAATTGCTCAATACAATTGGTTAATGGCTTTAATTTGTTCATTAATCATTGCAACAGTAACATTTTTTATTTGCTTTGCAGGATTAATAATTGGAAAAAAATTTGGAACGCACATTTCAAGTAAAGCAACATTTTTTGGTGGAATTATTTTAATTCTCATCGGAATTGAAATTTTTATCAAAGGAATTTTTTTCTAAATTTTATTCACCAAAATAAACAAAGAAAATTTGTAAACAATTAAAAATTATTTGACATTTAAGAAAAGTAGTATAGAATTAAAATGAAAAAAGTATTTAAAAATAATTCACCAAGGAATGTATATGAAAGAAATCCACGGGACTCAAGTTGTAGAAGATATTTTAGGTAGAAAAATAATTGTTTCTGCAGGAAAAGGTTTAACAAATTTAGAAGACCTTAATTGGTTAGAGAAAACTGTTCTAAAAAAAGTTAGCACTTGGAAAGAAACTGGGTGGGCCTATATTGCCGATTGTATTGAAATGCAACCAGTTGGGCCAAAAGAGTCTGCTTTTTTAATTGAAATGACTAAAGCTTTTGTTGAAGCAGGTTGTAAAGCATTTGGATTTGCTGAAGGAAAATCAATTATGCTAAAAGCTCAAACTAAAACCAATACTAAATTTTCTAAAACAGGAATAACAGAAGGCCATTTTTCTACTGTTGAAGAAGCCCTTGATTGGTTAAAAAAAGATTTACATTTTTAATTCATTAGTTATTACTAATTTTACTTAATAATTTTGAAAAAAATTCTAGATTTAGGATGAAATTATGAAAAAACTTGGATTTGGTTTAATGCGATTACCTCAAAGCAAAAATGAAGAATGGGGAAATGTTGATTTAGAAAAAACACAACAAATGATTGATGCTTACATAGAACAAGGCTTTTCCTATTTTGACACAGCCTGGGTTTATCACGGAGGATTTAGTGAAAAAATCTTTGGCGAATTAGTTGCAAAACGCTATCCTCGTGAAAAATTTCAAGTAACTTCAAAAATGCCTGTGTGGGAATTAAAATCTGAAAATGATTTAGACAGAATTTTTGAAGAACAACTTAAAAAATGCAATATTGAATATTTTGACTATTACTTTTTACATGCACTCGGTGGAAAAAATATTGACTTTGCAGAAAAATTTAATGGATTTAATTTTCTTCAAAAGAAAAAAGCTGAAGGTAAAATTAAACATATTGGTTTTAGTTTTCATGACACAGCAGAAAAACTTGATGAACTTTTGACAAATCATCCAGAAGTGGAACTAGTTCAACTTCAAATAAATTACATAGACTGGGAAAGTGATACTGTCCAAAGTCGAAAATGTTTTGAAGTAGCCCTCAAACATAACAAACAAATTGCAATTATGGAACCTATCAAGGGCGGAAGTCTTGTAAATATTATGGATGATGCAAAAAAAATATTTACAGACTTTAATCCGAACGCAAGCCTTGCAAGTTGGGCAATTCGATATGCTTCAAGCTTAGAAAATGTTCTTATCGTCTTAAGCGGAATGAGCAATATGGAACAACTTAATGACAATATGTCATATATGAAAAACTTTATACCACTTTCTAAAGATGAATATAATGTTATTTCAAAAGCAACTGAACTTATTAAAAAAACAATTGCAGTCCCTTGTACTGCGTGTCACTATTGTACAGACGGCTGTCCTCAAAAAATAAATATCCCCCGCTACTTTGAACTTTTTAATGATTCAAAACGATATGGTATTGAAAGTTATAAATGGAATTACAATGACGAAAAAAATAAAGGCGGTAGTCCTTCGGATTGTATTTCCTGTCATTTATGCGAAAGTAATTGTCCACAAAAAATCGAAATTGTTTCAATGCTAAAAGCTGTTGCAGAAGCATTTGAAGGATAATTTCTCGCATTTTTTTCTATATGGGATACCAAAATATTCCATATAACTTTATACTATCGGTTTTATACGATTTACACTAAATTTCCCACAGCCCAATTCTATCTTCCAAGACTTTCATCATTGGAAAATGTTTGTCCGAAGTTAAAATCTTGCAACCATATTTGATTGAAAGATAAGCTAAAACTGCGTCTTGGAATGGAACAGACAACCCGTTTTTCTTAAAATTGGAAATAAGCTGACCGATTTTTTGCCAATCACCTTCTTCAACAGAAAGACAATCTAAAGAATTTACAAAAAGTTCCACAGCCTTTTCTTCTTTATTGCTTCGGATTCCGCTGTAAAGTTCTGAAATCACAATTCCACAGATAACACAATCCTCTTGATTCAGCAAATCCCAACGAGAATCATCTTCATTGTTTAGTAAATCAATTACTACATTTGTATCTAGCAAAATCATGTAAGACTTTTCTCCCGCAATTCAGTAACAGAAGAACTGTCTAAATTAATTTTACCAACAAGTTTGAAAAATTCTTCTTTGTTGAAGCTACGAGATTTTGAGTAAGAAGGAGATTTTTCAGCAACTGCATTATCTGATTTTGAAAGAACAAAATCCTTAAGTTTTTTTCGCATTTCCATAATTACCTCCTGTAAACTTTCCAACTGATTTTGAAAATATTGGATAGTTGATTCTGTATTCAACTTGCTCATTCCGTA
>JAZUSR010000006.1:0-13141 GCA_045606765.1 Treponema sp. | reverse complement strand
AATGAAAAAATAGTTGATATTCCTCATTCAGTTTGTGAAACCCCGTTTAATTATTTTAATGAATCAATTTATGAAGGTGTTTTTGGTTATAAAAAAAGTTTTAAGACTTTAAAAGACTGGAAAAACAGGAAGGTGTTCCTTACTTTTGATGGGGTGGCCCATGAGGCGACAGTTTATTTGAATGGAAGACTTTTGGGAAAACATAGTTCTGGTTACACTTCTTTTTCTTTTGATATAACAGAAAAATTGCAACCTGTCGGAAAAGAAAATATTCTTTGCGTAAAAGTTGATTCAAGAGAATCTTTGGATATTCCTCCTTTTGGTTTTGTAATTGATTATATGACTTATGGCGGAATTTACAGAGATGTGTATCTTGAAGATAAGCCTAATTTATTTATAGAAGATGTTTTTGTTACAACATGTGATGATGAATGTAATTTAAAAATTCAACTTAATCAAAAAGTTTTGTCTAAAACTGAATTGTCTATAAAAATTTTTCAATGGAATTCAAAAGACAAAAAAATAATACAAGAGAAAACTTTCATTGAAGAAAATTCATCTATTATTGAAAAGAAAATAAAAGTGGAAAATGTAAAAAAGTGGAGCCCAGAAAATCCATCTTTATATGTTCTTTCTGTTGAACTTAAAACAGGTGCTTTTGTAGACAAAAAAGAAATTCGTTTTGGTTTTAGAGATATTAAAATGACCAAAGATGGTTTTTTCTTAAATGGTAATCGATATAAAATTCGAGGTCTCAATCGTCATCAATCTTTTGCATATTCTGGTTATGCTATGCCTGATTCTATTCAAAAGTATGATGCTCATATTTTAAAATATGAACTTGGTTTAAATGCTGTTCGAACTTCTCATTATCCTCAAAGTCAATCTTTTATCGATGCTTGTGATGAACTTGGTCTTTTGGTTTTTACAGAGGTTCCAGGTTGGCAACATATTGGGCAAAGTGTTGAATGGCAAAATCAAGTTTTGGAAAATGTTAAAGAAATGGTTTTTCAGTATAGAAATCATCCTTCGATTTTTTTATGGGGTGTTCGTATAAATGAATCTTGTGATAATGATGAACTTTATTTAAAAACAAATTCTCTTTGTCATAGTCTTGACTTTTCTCGACCAACCGGTGGGGTTCGTTGTATTAAAAAAAGTCACTTGTTGGAAGATGTTTATACTTATAATGAATTTGTTCATACAGGTTGCAACGAAGGTTGCGAATCTAAAAACAAAGTTACTTCAGACATGAATAAACCTTATTTGATTACTGAATATTGTGGTCATATGTTTCCGACTAAAGCTTTTGATAATGAGCTTCATCGTGTGAGTCACTCAATTCGTCATGCAAAAATTTTAAATGATGTTGCATCTTATGATAATATTTGTGGCTCTTTTGGCTGGTGTGCTTTTGATTATAATACTCATGAAGATTTTGGTAGTGGAGATAGGATTTGTTATCATGGTGTAATGGATATGTTTAGAAATCCTAAAATGGCTTCTTATGTTTATAAAAGCCAAAGTGATATTGAACCTGTTTTAGAAATAAGTTCTTCAATGGATGTTGGAGAACATCCTGGTTGTGTTCGCGGTAAAAATTGGATTTTTACAAATGCGGATAGCGTAAAAATGTATTTTAATGATATTTATATTGCTGAATTTTTTCCAAAAGATTCTCCTTTTAAAAGTTTGATTCATCCTCCAATTTTAATTGATGATTATATAGGAAATCGTTTTATTGATGAAGAAAAAATGAATAAATCTACTTCCGATGATGCTAAATGCATGATTAATTTTGCGGCATTAAACGGTCAAGTTGCTTTTCCTTTAAAACAGTTGCTAGCAGGAGCTCGTCTTTTATTAAAAGGATATAGTTATTCAAAACTAAGAAAGTTGTACGATGATTATGTTGGTAATTGGGGAGGGGCAGCTTCTTGTTATAAGTTTGAGGCGATAAAAAATGGTAAAGTTGTTAAAACTTGTGTAAAAGGACCTGTTGAAAAATTGCACATGGATGTATCTTGTTCCTCAAAAAGACTTTGTCAAGATAAAAGTTGGGATGCAAGTTTAGTTCGCATTTCTATGAAAGATCAATTTGGCAATATTGTTCCATATTATATTGAAAGTGTAGAATTTTTAGCATCTGGTTCAATAGAAATTGTAGGACCTAAGGTTTCATGTTTTAGAGGTGGGGTTACTGGAACTTATGTTCGAACTAATGGAAAAAAAGGGCGTGGAAAATTAACAATAAAAAGTTGTGATTTTTTTGCTGAATTAGATTTTACAACTTGCTAAAATGGTGATATAATGGAATTAGTATTTTAAAAAGAGAGGGGATTTATGAGTGATTTTTTTGTAAATGACTTTGGATTAAATTCTAATGATAATTTTCAAGGAGAAAAAAAAGAACAATCGATGGACTCAACTTATTCAATAATTCAAGAACAAATGGTAACTGATTTTGAAAAAGTAAATAAAAAAGAAGATAATTCTTTTGAATATACTCGAAAATTTATTCCAATTGAGCCAATGCCAAAAAAGGTTTTGATTTATTATTTATTAGTGTTTTTAGCTCCATTACCAGCTATGTTTTTGTGTTTTCTTTATTATGGAGTTTTCTCTTTTGCTGAAGTTTTAAAAATTATTTTTAATCCTCTTGCAATTGTAGGTTTTCTTGCGTTAGCAATTATTCCTTTTGCATGTTATAATGTTGTAATAAAAAAGCTTTGTGAATATGATGGTTCTGATGAATCAATGCGAAAGACAAATAAGTTAGCAAAATCATTTGAAACTATTTCGATGTTAACAGGAATTCTTTTGAGCCCTGTTATTGCTTTTGTAATAAATAGTATTGCAAATAGTTTGGGATTAGAATATGAAACAATTCAATTGAGTTTAATTTGTATTGGAACTGTGTTTTTGCTTGCATTGTTCTTCTATATTTGCTTTATGCAAAATTACGAAAAGAATCTTGTAAATTTACCATTTTCTGCAGAATATAAATCTCTTCCAATTACGACTCGAAGTATTTTAATAACATTTATTGGATGTTCTGGTGTTGTTCTTTTGGTTTGTTCTGCAATTTTTAATAACTTTGAAACAATGACTTCTCCTTCTGAGTTGTTTTTTGCTTATATGGTTCCAACTGCAATTGGAGGAATTGTAATTGTGGTTTTGGATTCCTATAGACAAATGCGAGGAACTGCAATTCGTGTTCGTCAGATTTCAGAATTTACAAATCAGATTGTAGATAAAAATTATGCGATGGAAGAATTAAATGTAATTTCTCGTGATGAATTTGGTTTGTTGATTAATGACTTAAATATTTTTTATAAATCTACTCAATCATTATTAAAATCTATTTCTGTTGCTGTAGAAAATTCAATTGATACTGCAAATGATTTATCTGTAAATATGACAGAAGCTACTAGTGCAATTGAACAAATTGTAGGCAATATTAATAGTATTCGTGAACAATGTGTAAATCAATCTGCAAGTGTAGAAGAGTCTTCTTCTACAATCGGAAGTATGATTGATAGAATTGATCATCTTAATGATAGTGTTGGAATTCAGATGAATTGTGTTGCAAGTTCATCAAGTGCAATTGAACAGATGGTTGCAAATATTCGTTCTGTATCTGAAATTTTGGATAAAAACTCAGTTTCGGTTTCTCGATTAAGTGATGAGTCAGAATCTGGTCGTCAAAAGATTTATCAGTCTGTTGATTTGGCTGATTCTGTAATTCAAAGATCAGCAGGTTTGCTTGAAGCAAGTTCTATTATTCAAAGTATTGCTGAACAGACAAACCTTCTTGCTATGAATGCTGCTATTGAAGCCGCTCATGCAGGAGATGCTGGTAAAGGATTTGCTGTTGTTGCTGATGAAATTCGAAAACTTGCTGAGCAATCAAATACTCAAGGTAAAGCAATTTCTGGTCAACTTGAGGAACTTCGAACAGTAATTAATCAAGTTGCAAATAATACAAAAGAAGTTCAAAAGCAATTTGAAGTAATTTTTGAATTGACTTCAACAGTAAGTAAACAAGAAGATGTAATTAAGTCTGCTATGGAAGAACAAGCTGGTGGAAGTACTCAGATACTTGAATCAATTAATGAGATTAAGCGTACTTCTGATTTGGTTCGTAATGAAGCAGATGAACTTAAAATTGGTGGAAAACAGGTTGGCGATGAAATGCATATTCTTGCAAATGTTACAACTGAAATTAGTAATGCGATGATTGAAGTTTCTACTGGTACATCAGAAATTACAAAAGCAGTTGAAGATGTAAATAACGAAAGTTCTGTTAACAAAAGTGATTTGGAAAAACTTGAACAACAAGTATTGAAATTTAAATTATACTAGGTTTGTAAACTAGTTTACTAAATTGTTTTAATATCGTATAAATAGGATTATCAAAATTTTTAATTTTGATAATCCTTTTTTTTATGGGCGCGCGAGTCCGTGAAAATGAGAAGCGTAGCGGAACAGTTTCACAATAAACCACCCGCTATGTGGGTGGAAGATAAAAACTTATTTGGTGTTAATATGAAGTCAAAGATACGAGGTTCTTCATCAATGTTGAAACTTACTGTTCCCCTGGCAATGGAACAGATTTTTAGAATTTTAGTTTCATCGATTGATACTTTTATGCTAAGTGGTTATTCTCAAAACGCAGTTGCCGGGGTTGGCCTTGTTGCACAATATGTGTTCTTTTTAAATATTTTGTTTTCTGTAATTGTTACAGGAACTACAATTGTTTTGGCACAATATATCGGTGCACAAAAATCTGATGAAGAACTAAATTATATTTCGCAAGCAAGTTCTATAATGGTTTTTGCAATTTCTTTTATAATGACTGTTATTGTTATTTTGGGTATTGGACCTCTTTTATCATGTTATTCTTTAGAAGCAGAAGTTAGAAAAGCTGCCTTTGAATATTTTTTGATTTATGGTGGATTTTGTGCTTTACTAATGGCATTTAGTTTATTGCAATCAGGAATTTTACGTTCCTATGGATATACAAAAGAAGCCATGCTGATTTCAATTTGTGCTAATCTTATCAATGTTATTGGCAATGCGATTTCATTGTATGGTCCGTTTGGGATTCCTGTTTTTGGAGTTAAGGGTGTTGCGTGGTCTTCAGGAATTGCAATGATAATATCTTGTATTATTTGCCAAATAATAATTAAAAGAAAAAAAGATATTCAATTTAGTTTTAGGGGAATAAATAAATTACCATCAAGAATTTATAAAACAATTTTATCAGTCGGAGTTCCTACAGCGGGAGAAAGTCTTTCGTATAATATTTCTCAGATTGTTGTAATGGCAATGATTTCAAAAATTGGAACACATGCTATTAACGCACAAGTTTATACACAGGCTATTATACGTTTTACTTATGCACTTGCAATTGCAACAGGGAACGCTTCTCAAATTAAAATAGGGTATTATGTTGGAGCAAAACAAACTGACATCGCTTATAAAGAATTGTTTAAATATTGGGTTTTTGCTGCAATGTCATCTGTATCTCTTGTTTTATTTTGTAATTTGATTAAAGTTCCTTTGATTTCAATTTTTACTGAATTTAATGATACTAATGTTGTTGCATCTTTAATGATGAAATTAATGTTAGTGTCTTTTTACATTGAATTTGGTAGATCGATGAATCTTATATTTATTGGTGGGTTAAAAGGTTCTGGGGATATTAAATTTCCTGTTGGTTACGGAATATTTTCAATGTGGTTAATTATCGTAGGTTTTGGTTGGTTTTTAGGAATGAAATTAGGTCTTGGAATTATTGGTTTTTGGCTTGCAATTGGAACTGAAGAAACTACTCGCGGTATCGTTATGCTTTTGAGGTGGAGAAGTAAACGATGGGTAAAAAATGCACTTGTGTAAATAATTATTAAGATTATAAAATTTATAGACCATAAGAATTGTTTAGAACTTATGGTCTATAGAAAATTATTTTATAAATTCATTAAAATTGATATTAAATTTATTCCAGTCTATTTCTGAAATTAAACATGGATGTTCATTTTCTGAACATAAACAGATTATATTGTCATTATTTTTATATAAATTAATTATAATATCTTTTCCACCTGAACCAATTACAATTTTAATTTCTGGTGTTCCGTTGATTATTGGCTCTATTGAATTAAAATCATCAATCCATTTTTCAGTTGATAGTTCTAATATATTGTTTAACCAATCTTGAAACTTTTGCGAATTAAAATTTTCATAATTAAATTTTTCAGTTGAAGAAATTATTTTCCAATCGTAATTAGAAATTTCTCCCGATTTTTCAATTGTAATATTCTTTTCAAGTGGTTCATTTTGAGTCTTATTAGACTTTTCAAATTTTGAAATTTCAATTTTGTAGATTTTATTTATATCTAAAGAATATAATGTCATATCAAGTAATTCTTTTGATGTAATTTCAAATAATGAATTAAGATTTCCAGAAACTAAATAAATTTCTTTTTTGTTGTTCAATTTGACATATGATTGATTATTATTTGAAGCAGGTTTACCAATTATAAGTTGTTGAATAATTTTATTATCAGAGAGTGCGGTGACAACAATTGGATTGTCAAAGCCATATTTTTTTGTTTCTTCTTCTGAATTAGTTTTAGAAACTGTGTCTATGATTTTTAAACTTGTGGAAGTTTTTGCAATGTAGTTGCATAAATCATTTTGTAGAGGGAGATTGTTTTCTAGTTCCCATGTGTTATTGTTTTTTAGAATGGTGATTTTCTCAGAGTGATTTTCGATTATGATTTTTGTTGGATTTTCTTTTGTAGTTATTTCTTTGATTTTTCCTTTTGAAGAAAAAATGTTTTGTCCAATGATTATTAAAATGAGTAATATATTTATCGATAGTAAAATTATTTTTCTTTTTGTCATATATTTTTCTCCTATAAAAAATGATGGAAAAAAGTTAGAAACTTCGTTCCTAAAACAATTTTTATTTTGATTTATTTTTCTTTTTTGTTTTTTATAATTCGTAAATCATTTGGATTGTATTTTTGATGAATTAGATATCTTTTTGCAAGTCTCATTCGCCATACTAAAAAACCAATTAATAAAACTACAAGAGCAAGTCCAAATTCATTTAATAGTTTTACTATTGTTGCAAATTTTTCACTTTTAATGGAGATGAAATCAAGGCGTGTTCCTTTTGTTCTCATTGCACAAAAGTCATCATTATTATTTACATAATCAATTGTATTTCGGATAAATAATGCTGTTGTATCGTTGCCATCTTTAGTAATAAGGGTGTCTGTTGTAATTGTTCCTGAACTGATTACAATAATTCGTGAGGTATTTGGTGATTTGCTTTTGAAATTTGTTATTATATTTTGTTCATTTGAAAAAGCAGAAGTAAAAGAGCCTTCTAGTAAAACTGCCATGTTTTTTGAGTCCATTGTAGATTGGTCTTTTGGTGGAACATTATATCCAGGGTATAAAATAAAGTCTTTGTTTACAGTCCAAGATTCTTTTGAAGATTTTGCAAGAATTGTTGTTTTTAAGTTTTTGTTTTCTGTTGCTTTTGTAACATCAATTGGACCGTTTAAGAAAAATAGTATACCTCCAAGGTTTTGTGTAATTGGATTTTTTTCTGCAACATTTTCTTTTGAAACAATAGGAACCCAATTTAATATTTGCTTTCCAAATTCATTTTGATGCTGTGTTAGACAATGATTATCCATGATATAACTGTTTTCGAGTTTAATTCCGTAAGAATTAATTAATGTAGAAATATTTGTTTGTGGTACAATATATTCAGGATAACTATTTAGGTCTGTAATTTTTTCTGTTAAAGGTTCAACGAAAAAAATTGCATTTCCACCATTCATAATGAATTGATCGATTTTAACTAATTCATCTTTAGAAAAATTCGCTTTTGGATTGTTTATAATTATGGTTTTTAAAGTAGAAGGAATTTCTTCTTTTGATAAATTGATTTCTTTAATGTTGTAAATGTCTGAGAGTAAATTGGCAAAGTTTTGACATCCAACTTCTGAATAAAATTGTGCATAATGATTTGTCTAAAGCGTATTTTCATTATGGCCAGTTATATAACCAATGTCAAAAAGCGTTTCTTTATTATTGTTTTGTGCTGAAATTATTTTTGAAATTGTTGTTGTAATTTTATATTCAATGTCGTGTGTAGATTTTAAAGAATCTATTTTTGCAATGTAATCACCATAGGTAATTATAATTCCCATCCATGCAATTTTAGTTGAAATTTCTGATGTGCCAATGTTGTCTATTTGGACTGGACCTAAGCCAAATTCTTGTGCGATAATTTGGTTTTCTTCTTTGTCCATGTCAAAAACTTGATAAGAAAAATTTTTAGACGAGCTTGATTTATATTCAGAAAGTAAATCTAAAATATATTGTTGAACATTATTGTAAGGAGAAGGTAAGTTTTTTGAAAAGAAAACTTTGATTGATAAAGGGGAGTCTATATATTTTACAACATCTTTACTCGCCTTTGAAATTGAAAATGCTTTTTGACTTGTTAAGTCAATGCGCAAAAATAATGTTGAACTTACAATGTTTAGAAGAATTAATAATATTACAAGTAAAACTCTGTCACTTGATGGTTTTTTGATCCAGGTTATAAATTTGTTCATAAGTCGTTCCTTTAGTGTTTTCTTGCTTCTTGAGATTTAATTGTAAGAAGAATAAAAAATATAATTAAAGTAAAAAAGTAAACGATATCTCTTGTATCAAGGATTCCTTTTGCTATTGAATTAAAGTGTGGAACAATTGATACAAAGTTAAAGATTTTTACAATATTACCAGGTAGAAAAATTAAAAACAAATGAAGCATAGTTAAAAATCCACTGATTCCTAAAGCTGTGAAAAATGCAATGATTTGATTTCGCGTAATTGAAGATGCAAAAATTCCAATTGCAGAATATGTTGCGCATAAAATAATTGCTCCAATATAACCACCGATGATTGGTCCAAAATCAGGTTTACCAAAAAATAAAAGTGTTACAATGTAAAAGAAAGTAGGAATTAACATTGTACAACTTGTAATAAAGGCAGCAAAGAATTTTCCAAGCACAACTTGTGTTTCTGTAACGGGTAATGTCATAAGAGATTCGATGCTTCCTGTCTTTTGTTCTTCTGAAAATAATTTCATAGTTATTGCGGGAATGAATAAAGCAAAAGTATAAGGTAATAGAGAAAAGAAATTTCTTAGTTCAGCTTTTTTATTTAAGAAAAAAGTAGAATAGAAGAAAATTCCTGTTAATATTAAAAATAATGCTGTTGTAATATATGCTACTGGACTTGTAAAATAAGATTGAAGTTCTCGTTTTGTAATTACAAATGTTTTATTATTCAAAGCCATTTTGTTATTGTGTCTCCTGTTTACTCTTTAACTTCGATAGAATCTTTTGTTAGTTGATGGAAAATATTTTCGAGGGTGTTTTTTACGAGTGTCATTTCGTAAAGTTGCCATTTATTTTTTACAATGAGTGAAAATATTTTATCTCGTAGTTCTATTCCTTGATTTAGGCGAATGCATATTCCAATTGATTTTTTAGTAGGTTTTACAAAATCATCTGTGCGTTTTAAAACTGATTCAACTTGTTCTAAAGACGAAAATACTTTTTTTGCATCTGTAAATGTGCAGTTATCTAAGATTAAATTGATTGCAATTTTTTGTCCGAATTTTTCTTTGAGTTCTGCGGTTGGACTGTCTGCTACGATTTTTCCACCGGAGATAATTATTACTCTGTCGCAAATGTGTTCTACTTCTTGAAGAATGTGAGTTGAAATGATTACAGTTTTAGTTTTTCCAATTTTTTTTATGAGGGAACGGACTTCTTCAATTTGATTTGGGTCAAGACCACTTGTTGGTTCATCAAGTATAAGAATTTCAGGATCGTTGATTAATGCATGGGCAAGACCTACTCGTTGTTTGTAACCTCGGGAAAGGTCTCCAATATTTTTGTGCATTGCTTCTTTTAGACTGCAAAGTTCGCAAAGTTCTAAAATTTTTTCTTTTGGATTTTTGTTATAAATTTGACATAAATATTTTAGATAATCTTCTACAATCATATCTGAATACATCGGTGCAGATTCTGCCATGTATCCAATTTTTGATTTTGCTAAAACTGTATCGCAAGAAATTTCTTTTCCTTCAATTTTAATTGAACCACATGACATTTCTAAAAAGCCTGTAATCATCCTCATTGTGGTTGTTTTACCAGCACCATTTGGGCCTAATAACCCAACGATTTGGCCTTTTGGAATTGAAAAACTAATATCATCTACTGCTTTGAAGTTTCCAAAAACTTTTGAAACGTGAGATAATTTTATCATATTTAAATCCTTTGTTTACTTTATATAATGTAAAAACAATAATTAAAACAATTTTATGGGTTAATGATTACATTTTTTCCAAGTTTTTTTAGGATTCTTTGAACAGCATATTTTCCTGTTATGAGGGCAATTGGAATTCCTCCTGGAGTCATGAGCCATTGTCCTGCAAGGAATAGATTGTTGATTCCTTTTATGATTCCTTTTAGATTCATAATTCCTTGGCTTTTTACTGTTGTCATAAATGTCATGAATACACCGTAATAAGCATTTACAAATCTTGTGTAAGTAAATGGTGTCCAAGTGTCAATAATTTTAAGTTTGCCTTTTGTAAAAGGGTAACGAGCTTCAATAGTTTTTTGAATGGATTTTGCTGCTTCCATTTTCTCTTTGTTGTATTGCTCTTTATTTTCTTCGTAAAGTTTTTTCCAATATTCGTATTCTTCTTCTCGTTCAAGAATTTTAACTTGTAAAAGTGATTTTCCTTCTGGAACAGAAGTTTTTTCGAAAGAATAGTTTTTTATATTTGTACGAGTGATTTTTTTATTTGCGATTGTAATTTCATCACAATCAAAAAAAGTTCGGCCTTTGATTATATCTGTTGTTCCATCATAGCTAAATGCTACATGGAAACTACTTCCAAGAGGGTAGGCTTCTCGATCGTTATAACATTTTTGGAGTGCTTTTGGCATGTATTTATTTGGAATGAGTTTTTCAAAAGCATGGAATGTGTCAGTCGTACAAATTACAAAGTCAGCGTTTTCTACTGAACCGTCTTCAAAAGTAACACCAGTTGTAATATTATTTTCGATGTTTATTTTTGCAACAGGTTTTGAGCAGACTAAAGTTCCACCTTCATCTTTGTAACGATTTGCCATTCTTAAAGCAGCGTTTAACGAACCTCCAATTGGAACTCCGCCACCACCTGATGCAATTGAACCATATGCTGTAATTAGCATGTATGCCAAGTATTCTTTTGGCAAATAGTCAACTAACATTTGTTTTAATAATGGATGTTTAAATTTTTTAGCTAATGAACCCAAATCGATATTGAAATAGTTTAGTAATACAGGAATCATTTTAAGTTCCTTTAGTCCCATGGAAATGAGTTCAAAAAGGTTCATCATGTCTAAAGGTTTTTTTACAGGTACTTCAAGACTTTGTGCTAGTCGAACATGTTTAAAAAATTTTTTAATTTGATGTTTGTCCTCTGGGCTAATTTCGAGCATTTCTTTTTCTGCTCTATTAAGATCGCGCCAAAGATGAACTGTTTGACCATTTAATTCAGATTTATAGAAAGCTTCATGTTGATGAATGTCTACTCCTTCTGCACAAATTCCAGAGTCTTTCCACATATCCCAAAGTGAAAAACCTTCTTTTGCACAGGTAAGCCAACAGATACAATTGTCAATGTAATGACCTTCTCTCATCCATCCTGTACATTGTCCACCTGGAACAGAGTGTTTTTCATAGATAATAGATTCAAGACCTGCTTTTTGCGCATAAATTCCTGCAGAGAGGCCTGCAATTCCACCACCAACAATGATTACTTTCTTTTTCATACTAATACCTGATTTAAATTATTTGCGTTTTCCGAATAATCTTAACATTTTAAGGAATATATTTATAAAGTCTAAATAAAGTTCAAGAGCTCCTAAAATTGCGAATTTTTGAAATTTTTCAGAACCGTCATCATAAACTGAAATTGCTAAAATCTTTTGTGTATCATAAGCTGTAAGACCAACAAAAATTCCAACGCCTAAAATACTTAAAAGCCAATCAAGAGAGCTACTTTTGAAGAAGAAATTCAGTAAAGATGCAACAAGAAGACCGATTAATGCCATTGTAAAATATCTTCCAAAAGAACGGAGGTCACTTTTTGTAAAGGCACCATAAATGCTCATTCCAAGGAACATTAATGCAGAAATTACAAAAATCTTAAAAATTGAAGAAATTTCAAAAAGGAGAAAAATTGAAGAAAATGTAAGACCTGTAGTTATAGAATACAAAATGAACAAAAGCATTGCAGTAGTCGACTTTATTTTTCTAATTCCAAAGGAAATACCAAAAACGATAGCCAATTCTGCGATAAAACATATTAGAATAATGTTTTTAACATTTCTATTGTAGAAACTGGCAAAGGAATAATTGGTGGAATACTGAAATGCTACAAAATAAGCAGTGACAGCTGTAATTGCAAGTGCAAATACCATTCTTAGATAAACGCCAGCCATAAATTTTCGCTGGACTTCCGGTTTTGTTTGTGAGATTTTAATTAATTCATTCATAATGATAATTTTAAGTTATATTTTTACTGTGGTCAAGGATATAAATATACTAAGTGAAATTTCTTTATTATTTACTTATTCCCCTTTACTAAAAATTATTATTAAGATATATTTAACTATACTAAAAAACTTGAAAAAAATTACATTTTTTTAATATTTGTAAAACAACTAAGTTGGAGGAAACAAAGATGGGAAACAATTATTTTAATTCAATTCCTTGGAGAGAAGCACGACTTTTACTCGGAAAATGTCGTTCAATGGCAAAGGAAGAATTTGCTGATGGCGTAAATGCACTTAAGGGTAAAAAAATTGTTATTGTTGGATGTGGTGCGCAAGGTTTGAATCAGGGAATGTGTTTGCGTGATTCTGGGCTTGATGTAAGTTATGCTTTGCGTGAAAGTGCAATTACAGAAAAACGTCAATCTTGGAAAAATGCTACAGAAAACGGTTTTAAAGTTGGTACTTATGACGAAATGATTCCAACTGCTGATTTGGTTGGAAAC
>JAZUSR010000005.1:0-2298 GCA_045606765.1 Treponema sp. | reverse complement strand
TTTCTTTAAATAATTTATCTTGGATAATGGGAAAACCATTTTTGGATGAAGAAATTATTGAAGTACCAATTCGGTTGAATAATGAAACAAATTCAATTGATATTCATTTATATTTAAAAGATGAAGCAACTAGTGAATCTTTACAATCAGATTTTAAAATAGTTGATTTTGAAATTTATCGATTTGATAAAAAATTATCGGAGGCAGAGCCTAATGGAAAGTAATGTTTTAACCGGAATCGAACGCGAACTTGTACTTCAATATTTAATTGATGGAAATGTTCCTGTAACTGTTACTCCCATTGAAAAAAACTTAGATAAACAATCTGAAGATGCAATTCGGCCACCTATTTCTACAATTTTTCCTGTTGCTTTAAAAGGTGAGCAGATTCAAGTTTTAAAACAGGGAATTATTTTATTGACAAATCCTCCAAAGTCTTTTGAAAATTTTAAATCTTCAAAAGTTCGAGTTGAATTTTATTTTAATCGACTTGGACTTTATTTTAATACAGAAATAAAAGAGGTTTCATCAGGTCTTGCGCTAGTTATTCCTGCAGAAATTTGTCGAATTACAGAACTTGAAACAGAACGAAAACTTGATTTTAGTGCGACTTTATTTTATTCATGTAGTGGAAACACGGATGTGCATTTTAATTGTTATCCTTTGGAAAATTACAGACTTTTTTCTAAACCAATTTGGAGTGATGTTCCTGAAGAATTTCAGCGTAAAGCTAAAGACTATCTTGAAGAATTTATTGTCCATGCAAAAAAGCAAGGTACTGCCGGAAATGGGTTACAATTAATTCCTGTTTGTAGATTTTTAGCTGAATCAAAACCAAAAATGCAATCTGTTGAAGGTCGTTCAAATCCCTTAGATATTATTTACGCCGATTACGAAAGAATTGTTTTTGCATCAGATGTAGAAAGTATGCATTTGGAATCTGGTGCTGAATATGCTCTTGAAATGGCATTCCCTATTGAATCGAATGTAATTAAAACTCGTAGAATGGTTTTAACTTGTTTTGTTGAAGGAATGTACCAAAATGATGAAAAAACTTTTACTGCTGCCGTTTGTAAATATACTTCATTAAAAGAAGAAGATGCTAGATTTTTGTACGAAAAGACAACAAACAAAATATTTTACTAAAAAAGGGCAAATTTTGCATTAATTTGTTCAATTGATATAAATCATTAAAAAGAAAAAAAAACTGCTCTATCGCAATTTTAGAGCAGTTTTAGAAGAGTTTTTTTCTTAGTTTAGAATCTAATACTAATTTTCATTATTTAGTATTAGATTTTTCTGTTAAAATTTATTTCTTTGTAATTTTATCAAATCCACAAATTGGAACTAATACTTCAGGAATTGTAATAGAACCATCTTCGTTTTGGTAATTTTCAATAATTGCCAACATTGCTCGTCCCACAGCAATTGCAGTTCCGTTCAACATATGAACATATTTATTTTTACCATCATCATCTTTGTAACGAACATTTAAACGACGGCTTTGGTAGTCAGTACAGTTTGATGTAGAAGTAACTTCTCCATATTCGCCACCATTACGACCTGGCATCCATGCTTCTAAGTCCCACTTACGATATGCGGGTGCACCAAGATCACCTGTACAAGTATCTACAACTCTAAAAGGAAGTCCAAGACCTTCAAAGATTTCTTCTTCAACAAGACGCAACTTTTCATGAATATCATCTGATTGTTCAGGGAGACAATAGACAAACATTTCTACTTTGTCAAACTGGTGAACACGATATAAACCTTTTGAAAATTGACCTGCAGAACCGGCTTCTCGTCTAAAACAGTGAGAAAGACCACAGTAATAAAGAGGAAGTTTTGATTTATCTAAAATTTCTCCAGAGTGATATCCGCCCAAGGTAATTTCTGCAGTTGCAACCAAACAAGTTCCTTCTTCTTCGATTGTATAAACATTTGATTCATTTCCGCGTGGATTAAAACCAATTCCTTTTAAAACTTCTTCTTTTGCAACATCAGGTGTAATAAAAGGTGTAAAGCCATGGTTTCTTAAAGTGTTAAGGGCATATTGAATAAGAGCTTGTTCAAGAAAAACTGCATCATTTTTAAGATAGTAAAATTTAGGACCTGAAACTTTTGTAGCTCGTTCAAAATCGATTAAGTCTAAATTTTCCATTAATTCAACATGATCTTTTGGTTTAAAATCAAAAGTTCGTGGAGTTCCACTTTTTTTTACTTCGAGATTTTCTGTATCGAGTTTTCCAACAGGAGCTTTAGGACTTGCCATATTTGGAATTTTTCTTGCAGCTTCAT
>JAZUSR010000004.1:0-8043 GCA_045606765.1 Treponema sp. | reverse complement strand
AAAATATTTTAATTTTTTTTGATTTTTATATACTTTACTTAGTCAATTAACTTGATTAATTGTCGTATGTTGATTATTATCAAATATTGTGTTAATTCGTTATGGAAAAGATGAAAAAGGCCGTCCTATAAAAAAAGCGGTTGTTTATACTAAAAATGAGCATTGTATTCCAAGTTATAAAATAGATATTGATGCCTTACGAATCGTTCAAAAATTAAAAGATAATGGATTTACTGCATACATTGTAGGAGGAGCAGTAAGAGATTTAATCGTAGGTAGAACACCCAAAGACTTTGATATTGTAACTGACGCAACGCCTTCTAAAATAAAAAGGATTTTTAGAAATTCTCGCATAATAGGTAGAAGATTTAGATTGGTTCATGTTATTTTTGGACAAAAAATTTTCGAAGTTAGTACATTTCGTTCAACTATTGAAGGTTCTGTAGGAAATAATTTTGGTACAATCGATGAAGATGTAATGCGTCGTGATTTTACTATTAATGCCTTGTATTACGATCCTATTCAAGAACATATTATCGACTATGTTGGTGGTGTTAGAGATATAAAAAAAGGTATTTTAAAGCCTGTAATTCCTATTGATGTTATTTTTGTCGAAGATCCTGTAAGAATGCTTCGAGCAATTAAATACTCTTCAACGACAGGTTGTCAAATGTCTTGGTCTTTGCGTAGAAAAATTCGTCATAGTGCTCATTTACTTTCTCCAGTATCTCCTTCAAGACTAACTGAAGAAATGTTAAAAATAATCAATAGTGGTCATTCTTTTGAAATCGTAAGTGAATGTCTTTCTACAGATTTATATATGTATTTACAACCTGCCGCAACAGCAATGATGTTTGGCAATCCTGAATACGAAAAAAATTATTTAATGCGACTAAAAGAACTTGACGAACTTGTTCAAAAAGAAAAAGACATTAGACTTGGAAAAAAACTTGTTTACTTAATTAAAGATTTTATTCTTTCTCTTACAGATTGGCAAAAAGAAATTCTTACAGAAAGTTCCGTAGGTGAATTATATTCAAAAACTTGGACAGAATGTAGAAATTTTGTTCTTCCTATGAATCCTCAACGAACTGAATTAGAATATGCGATTCGAACAGCTTTAAGAGAAATTGGAGTTTCAATTCGAATTCCTAAAAAATCAGTAAAAATTGAAAACAATTCAGGTGAAGAAGAAAAATCTTCTGAATTTAATTCACAAAAAAAAGTAAAATCTCGTCGTAAAAATAAAAAGCGAAAAGTAAAATCAAAAGCTCAAAGCCAAATTGAATTATAATATCTAAATTATAGTCCGTTTGATAAAAGCAAAATTCCTCTAGAAAGTAAAAATGTTACAATTGAAAGAATTGTTGTAAAAAAATACCAAACAATATAGGTAATAAACTTTCTAGTTTTTCGCTTTGTTGTTACATATGTGATAAAATTTAATATGCTACAAATTATTGAAAAGGTAAAATTAATTACAGAAACGATTGCTAATAAATTCAAAATTAATTTTTGACTCGTATCTAAAAACAGTTGATAATTTCCAATAAAATAAAAAATCAATAAACTAGCCTGAATTAAAAACAAAAACATTGTCATTCGAATAATAATTCGGAAGAAAAAATAAATAGAGGAATTGGTTTTATAAATTGTTTTTTTACTATTGAAGTCAATTTTATTATTTTGTATCATTAATCATATTTTATAAAATTGATTTTTATATGGTCAAGGGGAAATATATGAAAAAATTAAGTAGTTTTTTTACATGCTTATTTTTATTAATTATTGTTGCTGGGTTTTGTTTTTATTTAGGTTATTCTCCTTTAAAAGTTTCAAACGATAGTTGCGGTGTTTTAATTTCTAAAACAAATGGTGTTGATTCAACTCCTATCGAAAATGGAAAGTTTAGATGGGATTGGCAACTTTTGATTCCTACAAATGCTCAAATAAGAACTTTTTCGTTAAAGCCATATTCCTTTTCTAAAACTAAAACAGGGGTTTTACCTTCGGCAGATGTTTATTCAAAACAATTTAAAGAACTTCCAGATTTTTCTTATTCATTTACTTTTGACATTGAAATTCAAAATACTGCAAATAAATGCGTTGAATTAGTTAAAAAATCTAAAATTGCAAGTGATTCAGATTTGAAAAAAAGCCTTGAACCTGAAATTGAAAATTTAATTAACAATGCATTACAAATTATTTGGACTGAACTTGAAAAAAATCCTAATTCAATCTTAGATTTAAATTTAATTCAGGATAAAATAATTGCAAATCACTCAAAAGCAAATTTTGTAATTACAAAATTCAATATTGTAACAAATAAAATTCCTGACATCGAACTTTATTCAAAAGCAAAGAAAATTTATATAGATTATGTATCTTCTGTTGAGCAAAGTTTAAAAAAATTAGCTGACAATCAAGCAAAAGAAATTTCTGAATATACAAAAAATCTTGATAAATTAGAAAAATTTGCAAAAGTTTTAAAAAATAATCCTGAATTAGCGGAATTTTTAAAATCTTCAAAAGATATGAATGAAACATTAAAAACAATTTATTCACTACAATAAAAATTTTAATGGGAGGGATATGATAAAAATTACATCCATGTAATTTTTATCTTTGAAGTTTGAATCTGCGTTTCATCTTCAAACTTTGATTTTCACTATCCATGGTTTACCAATAACGGGAGTTTTTGACGGAGGCTAATATGGCAAAATTATGTGCAATTCGAGGAGCAATTACAGCTCAAAATAATAAAGAATCTATTCAAATTCAAACAGTGAGATTAATTAAAGAAATTATAGAATTAAACAATCTTAGAAAAAAAGATTTTGTAACTATTCATTTTACACTTACAAAAGACTTAGACAAATTAAATCCTGCTACAGCTTTAAGACTTGGAAAAGATTCTTTACCTTATGATTTAAGTTCTGTTCCACTTTTTTGTACTCAAGAAGCGTATATCGAAGATGGTCTAGAATGCGTAATTAGAGTTTTAATTACAGGATATTTTAAAAATCAAAAAAAATTAAAATTTGTTTATTTAGATGATGCAAAAAAATTGCGTCCTGATATTGCAAAATAAGGTTTACGACTATGAAAATTTGGATGGTTTCTCGGGAATATGCAGGAATTGCAGAAGCTGGTGGTGTAAAAAATGTTGTTTGTTCTTTATCAGAAGAATTAACTGAACTACATAATGAAGTAACTCTTTTTATACCCAAATATAAATGTACTGATTTTTCAAACATAAAAAATTATAACGAATCAAATTTATCCTCTGAGTCCATTCAAATAGGTGATAAATCATTTAATGTAAGTTTTTCAACAGGAAAAATTAAAAATGTAAACATTGTCTTTATAAATAGTTCAATTTATGATGAAAAAAATAATGTTTATACATATTCTTCAAAAGATTTAGAAGATAATCCAAATTGTGGTGGCACCATTGGATGTGGATATAATGATTGGCTTTACCTTGATATTTTATTTCAAAAAGCAATTTGTGTTTATGCTCAAAAGTCAAAACTAAAATGTGATATTGTTCATTGCCATGATGCTTGTTGTGCAATGTTACCTGTATTTGCAAAAGTATTTTTTGAAAAAGATTTTGATTGTACAAAATTTATTGTTACTATTCATAACGCAGGACCAGCATATCATCATGAATTTTGTGACATTGACCAAGCAAAATATTTTACAAACTTACCATACGAACTTTTATCAAATGGTTTAAACGGTTGTAGGGTAGAACCATATGTTTTAGCAAGTTTTTATTCAAAACTATCAACTGTTTCTTTTGATTATGCTAAAGAACTTTTAGATGAAAATAATACAAACTCAGATGGACTTTCAAAGATTTTTTCTGAACGAAAAATTTCAATTACAGGAATTACAAATGGAATTGATATAAATCGATATTCACCAGAAGATAAATCTATTTCTCTTTTACCTTTTGAATTTTCTCCAGAAAAAAAAGACTTAGAAGGAAAAATAAAATGTAGAAAATTCTTTTTAGAAAATTATGCAAAAAAAGAAAATTCTCAAATTATTATTTCTAATGAAAAAATCAAACAATTCGGCTATATTGATTATGATGAAAATAGTATTTTCATTTCTTTTCATGGGCGCCTTGTTCGTCAAAAAGGAATATTCGTAATTTTAGATTTATTAGACAGAATTTTTGAAAAAGAACCAAATGTAAAATTTATAATAAACGGTCAAGGAGAATCTTATTTACAAGATGAATTAGCCAATAAAGCTAAAAAATATGCTGGTAAAATAGTATATCTTTGTGGCTATGAAAAAAGTCTAGCAAGACTTTGCACAGCTTCTGGAGATTTTGCTTTATTTCCAAGTGATTTTGAACCATGTGGGCTTGAAGATTTTATTGCTCAAATTTATGGAACTATTCCTGTGGCTCATTTTACAGGTGGCTTAAAAAAAATTATAAATGGAAAAACAGGTTTTACTTATTCACCTAATACTGCTGAAATTTTGTTAGAAACTATTTTGCCATTAATAAATCATAAAATTCAACAACCTTCTTATTATGATTCATTAATTTCTAATACTGCAAAATATTTAAAAGAAAACTATACATGGAAAACTGTTACTAAAAATAAATATATTCCATTTTTTAATTCATGAAAAAATATTAAAAAAAATAATTTTTTTTACATAAGTGGTTGACACTATTTTATAAAAATTGTATATTATCAACATAACTTGCTACTTTAGCTCAGCTGGTAGAGCACGTGATTTGTAATCTCGGGGTCGTGGGTCCGAATCCTACAAGTAGCTTACCTAGGGGAGTTTCCCGAGCGGTCAAAGGGGGCAGACTGTAAATCTGTTGGCTCAGCCTTCGAAGGTCCGAATCCTTCACTCCCCAAAATCAAAGGTGTTACAAAGTGTGTTTTTGATAAGACTTACTTTATAACACCTTTTTTTGTGCCTAAATGAAACATTAATAACAAATGAATTTTTATGGGGGAAAATAAAATTTCTTGTTTTTATGAAAATGGATTACAATTTGAATGTACTCGTTGTTCAGATTGTTGTAGATTAAGTCCAGGTTATGTTTATCTTTCTCAAAGGGATTTGACAAGTCTTTGTCAATGGTTTAAACTTTCTGAACAAGAGTTTATTGAAAAATATTGTAGATGGGTTGGATATTACGAAGGTAAAGAAGCATTAGCATTAATTGAACTTAAAAACTATGATTGTATTTTATGGGACAAAGAATGTGGATGTAAAGCCTACGGTGCAAGACCTGTTCAATGTTCGACATATCCTTTTTGGTCATGGATTTTAAAAGATAAAGATTCTTGGAATAACGAATCAAAATCGTGTCCAGGAATTAATAAAGGAAAAATTTGGTCAAAAGAAAATATTGAAAAAGAATGTTCTAATTATGTGGCCAATGTTCCAATTACAAGATAAATTTTTAGTAGGAGAGTGTTTTGAAAATTCATTTTTGGGGCGTAAGAGGTTCAATTCCTTGTCCAATTCAGTCATCTCAAATACAAGCAAAGATTAACGCTTGTATTCAAAGAATTACTCCTCAAGATTTAATCGATTTTGATTCTCGACAAAGATTTATTGCTTCTCTTCCAGATTGGATTTACGGAACAGTAGGTGGGGATTCGCCTTGTGTTCAACTTATTACTAAATCTGGAAAAGAATTGATTTTAGATGCAGGCTCTGGAATGAGAGTACTCGGAAAGAACACAGAAATTCCAGAAGACCAACATTATTCTTTGTTTTTTTCACACTTTCATTGGGATCATATTTGTGGCTTTCCATTTTTTGATCACGCTTACAATCCAAATGTTAAAATTGATATTTATTCTCCTTTTGAAAATGCAAATGAATTTTTGGCATTACAAATGCCGTCATTAAATTTATTTCCTGTGCTTTGGGAAAACTTTTCTCGCAATTTTGAATTTCACACACTTGATACTTCAAAAACTTATTATATTGACGGATTAGAAATTAATTGTTGTAAAATGAGCCATCCTGGAAGTTCTTACTCATATTCGTTTAAAGAAGATGGAAAGAAGTTTGTTTACGCAACTGATGTTGAACTTATGGATTTGACAGATATTAATCAGCAAGAAGTTGAAAAAGTATTTAAAGATGCAGATGTCGTAGTTTTAGATACTCAATATACACTTGAAGAAGCTCAGTCAAAAGAAAAGTGGGGCCATTCAGCATTTTGTTACGCAATTGATTTTGCAGTTTCGATGAATGTAAAGTCTGTTTATTTATTTCATCATGATCCAACTTATGATGATAAAAAAATTAATTCAATTTTGGATGCTGCAAAATGGTATTCAAGTTATATTTCAAATAACAAAGTACAAGTTGAACTTGCTATACAAGATTTAGAAATTGAAATTTAATTTATAAAAATTTATAAAATTATTTATATCTCACTGGAGTAAATATGTTAAAAAAATTAACGCTTCTATTAATTATTTTTATCACTGCTTTTGCCTGTGGTATTTTTTATTTATTTAATCAAATAGATTCTGTTTATAATAAAACGAATATTGAACTTTCTAAAGAATTTGAAGTAAAAGATGGGATGACTGCTAAAAATGTGGGAATTCAATTACAAGAAAATGGAATTATAAAAAATTCTTTAGTATTTTATGCTTTTGCTCGATATCCAAAAATTGCATCAATTGTTACAAAAGAAAAATCTGAAATCTTTACAGTAAAAAAAGGTTTTTACAAACTTTCTTCAAAAATGAACTTAGTTGAAGTTTTTAAAGAAATTTCAACTGGAAAAGAGAAAAATATTTTAATTTCCATTCCAGAAGGGTTAACAATTTCTAAAATTGCAAGAAAATTAGAAGAAGCAGAACTTTGTAATTCCAAAGAGTTTATTAAAATTGCTTCAACAGAGGGAAAATCAATTTTTAAAGAATGTGGTCTAAACATTAATTCAGACTCTGTTGAAGGTTTTTTGTATCCTGATACATATAATATTCCTGTAAGTTACAATTCACGAAAAATCATTGTACACATGGTTAAAAATTTTATAAAAGTAATTTCTTCTGATGAACAAACAAAAAAATTTCTTTCCCTTTCAGATAAAGATTTTTATAGCACTATAATTCTTGCATCAATTGTCGAAAGAGAATATCGAGTAAAAGATGAAGCTTCTTCTATTGCAGGAGTTTTTACAAATCGATTAAAAATTAATATGGCATTACAATCGTGTGCAACGGTAGAATACATTATTACAGAAATTCAAAATAAACCTCATCCCAAAATTATTACTTATTCCGATTTAGAAATAAAAAATCCATTTAATACATATATTTACAAAGGATTACCTCCAAAACCAATAAGTAATCCCGGTCTTACATCATTAAAGGCTGCAATAAATCCTGAAGTAAATGATTACCTATATTTTACTCTAACTGATGCAGAAGCTGGACGACATACTTTTTCAAAAGATTTAATGTCACATAATAAAGCAACTAGTGAATTTAGAACAAAACGAGTTTTAAATTAAAACTAAATTATGGCAGGAATTGATGGCTGTTGGAAAAATTTCTAAACAAACAATAGAAGCAGTTCAAAGTTGTGATATTGTCAGTGTCATAGGTGAATATACTCGATTAGAAAGACGTGGAAATGCTTTTTGGGGCTGTTGTCCTTTTCATCATGAAAAAACACCTTCATTCCATGTTGAAGAAGATAAAAATTTTTTTTACTGTTTTGGCTGTCATGCAGGTGGCGACATAATTAAATTTTTTATGGAAATTGAAAAAGTTTCTTATGTTGATGCAATTACTTCTTTGGCCAAAAGATTTGGAATTGAAATAATTTATGAAAGTGGTTCCTATGTACCACAAGAAAAAGATAATACAAAAGATATGCTTATCGATTTATACAATCGAACAGCTTCTATGTTTCATTATATGTTAACAGAAACTGAACAAGGAAAAGCAGCTCTTGAATACATATTAAATCGAGGATTAACTTTAGAAACAATTCAAAAATTTAAGTTGGGATATAGTC
>JAZUSR010000003.1:0-16035 GCA_045606765.1 Treponema sp. | reverse complement strand
AATCGCATAATGATTTTTGTTTCTGGAAATTTTTCTGATACAGATATTCCTATTCTTTATGAAACATTGAATCAAAATTTTGGAAAGATAAAATCAAAAGCAATTCAAAAAAAGCAAGCAACAAATAACTCCCTTGATTTTAACAAAATATCGGCTATTAACTTTTCTATCGAAGAAAATAGTTTGACTATAAATTCATCTAAAAATAAAAAAAATATTTTAGGCTTGTATAACATTCCTCTGTACTGTTCTTCTGAATATATAAATTATGCAATTGCTTCTTTACTTATAGATGATTTATTTTATAAGGAATTAAAAAGTAATGCGATTCAAGATATTGGAACTGGAAATATTTTGGGAAATCCCAATATTGGTGTAATTTCGATTTATGGTGCAACATTAGACTTTGATTATAAAAACTTATTAGAAAGATTGCTTAATAAAATGTCAATTGAATATATTAATTCAAATTTGGGTTCAATAAAAGATGTTTATACTTCTTTTATTATGTCTACTGAGTTATCTTCAGAAAAAACAGTTAATCAAATGACTCGTTCGTTTATATATAATTCAGATGCCACAAATTATATTCGTTTTCCATTTTACATAAATAGAGCGACTTGCGACCAAGTAAAAATGGCAATAGACAATTCTATAAAAAAAGGTATTGCGTGGTTTTCTGTTGAATAATTTGTTGCAATGATTTTAAAGTATTTGTTTTTTGAAATGTTGTATTGACAAAAAATGTAAAAATGTCATATTGACCAAAGTATATAAATATTTTATTATTCATATAAATAGCCGTAGTCTATAGATTGCGGTTTTCGAGGTTCAAATGGAATACAATATTGAAAAACAGCATGCAAAGGGAAAACTTCATGCTATTGAAAGAATCAATGCACTTTGTGACAAAGATTCATTTATGGAAATTTATTCAGGAGCTCGCCATAATTGTACTAGCTTTGGAATGGATAAAAAAGATATTCCTTATGATGGTGTAATTACAGGTTTCGGAAAAATTAACGGAAAAAAAGTTGCTATTTATGCACAAGATTTTACAGTTCAGGGTGGCTCATTAGGGCTTATGCATGGCGAAAAAATTGCTGAACTTATTGATAAAGCAATTCAGTCTCGTTGTCCAGTTATTGGAATCAATGATTCAGGTGGAGCTCGTATTCAAGAAGGAGTAGATGCACTTTGTGGATATGGTGATTTATTTTATCAAAATGTTCGTGCATCAGGAAGCGTTCCTCAGATTTCAATTATTGCAGGTCCTTGTGCAGGTGGTGCTGTTTATAGTCCTGGAATTACAGACTTTATTTTTGCAGTTGATAAAATTTCTCAATTATTTATTACAGGACCAAAAGTTGTAAAATCTGTAATGTTTATGGATATTACAGCTGAAGATTTGGGCGGTGCTTCAATTCATTCAAAAAAATCTGGAGTTGCTCATTTTAAATGTGATTCAGAAAAAGATTGTTATGAACAAGTTCGTAAACTTTTAGACTATATTCCTCATTATTATGGTGAAGAATTGGTAAAAAATGAAAAATTTAAATTTGATGCACGCAAAAAAGAAAAGTATATTACAGAAATTCTTCCAGAAAATACTCGTCAGGGATATGATATTCGTGAAGTAATTAATAGTGTTACAGATGATGATTCATTCTTTGAAACTTCAAAAGAATTTGCAATTAACTGTGTAACAGGTTTTGCAAAAGTTGAAGGTCGTTCAGTTGGAATTATTGCAAATAATCCAGCAGGTGTTGGTGGTGTTTTAGATTGTGATGCTTCTGATAAAATTGCAAGATTTGTAAGATATTGTGATTCATTTAATATTCCTCTTGTTACATTTGTTGATGTTCCTGGATTTATCCCAGGACCACAGGAAGAACAAAAGGGTATTATCCGTCATGGTGCAAAAGTAATTTATGCTTATAGTGAAGCTTCTGTTCCAAAAATTACAGTTATTACAAGAAAAGCATATGGTGGAGCTTATATAGCAATGTGTTCAAAACATCTTGGAGCAGATTTTGTATATGCTTGGCCAACTTCAGAAATTGCTGTAATGGGTGCCGAAGGTGCAATTGGAATTTTGTATGCAAAAGAATTAGCTGATCCAAACAAAGCTGCTGAAGTTGCACAAAAATCTGAAGAATATAAAAACGAAATTATGACTCCAAAAATTGCTGCTCAAAGAGGATATGTTTCTGAAGTTATTAAACCAGAAGAAACTCGTCGTCGCATTGTTGATAGTCTTGATTTCTTGTCACAGAAAAAAACAATGGATAAACCTTTGAAAAAACATGGAAATATTCCACTATAATTTTCATTTATAAATTCTAATAAATGATGATTTAAAATATAAAAAGCATCTTTAAGTTAAACAAAAAAAGTTTAATTTTAAGGTGCTTTTTTTTAAGACTTATTCGCTTTAATTTGAAAAATAGTTTTTTTGATATTCAGCTAATGCTTTTCCATCTTCCATTGCTCGGCTATCTGGTAGCCAATTATATTTTTCTCGTAAAATTTCAACGGTTTTTGAAGGGTCTTTTGATTCTTTAAATGCTGCTTTATAATCATTCCTAAATTCTTCGTGGTCAGTTTGTGATTCAGAATGTTCAATAAAAATATCAGTAATAAACCATTGATTTTTTATAAAGGTACAAGTGACATTTGCAATACATTTATCGATTGTAATTGGAGTTGGGTATCCTGATGAATAAATTAAATTATATTTTACAATGTGATTTGCAGATTGTCCTTCTGTAAATTGTTTTATTTTTCCTTCTGATTTTAAAACATTAAATTCTTTTTTTGTTATTGGTGTAAAACGATTGTATGCTGGTTGTCCATCAATTGAAAAATCTGTAATTCCAAAGAGCCAATAGTCCATAAGTTCAGGGCGTGTTAAAAATAATTCTGGTGAAATAGTTGTACTTTTTGCTTCAAAGGCAGTTCTCGTTTGGCTTGATACATAAACATTACTTATCATTTCGATAATTTCGTGTGGCTTTTTACCTTTTGCTGTTAAACGCATTAAATCACTTTTTAGTTGGTGAAATCCTGAATAAAAAGTTTGAACAATTTCAGAACTAGTTAAATTTTTGACACAGGGCTTTTCTAAAGATGCAATGTATGAATTTCTGGCAAATAAAATAATTGCAAAAATTGTGATAATTGAAATTGCGATAGTAACTGCATATCGTTTGAAAAATCTTTTTTGTGATACAAAAATTGATTTTCTTTTTTGTTTATTTTTTGTCGATTGAATAAATTTTTCTTCAGGAATTGTAAAATCTCTTTTGGGTTTTTCATATGAACCATCATCTTTTAAACCTAATTCAATTTGTAAAATATCTAATGGGATTAAAGATTTTTCTCTTTCGTAATGATTATCGATGTGAAATCCCATGTTGATATTTGTTGCAAGGTTTTTATTAATTCCATTTACTAGATTTTCGATACAAATGAAATTTGAATCTGCGATATCTTCTTGTCTTTGTTCAAGGTTTGTTTTCATGAATGGAAAAATATTTGTAAGAGAATAGTATGCAATAACACTTTGCAAAAATATAAGTGAATTATTTCCAGTAAGAAATTTATTTTGCCAAAAACCTTGTAATTTGCTATATTTTTTTTCATCATGGTTAATTGCTGAAAGTTCAAAAAGTGATTCTGGTAAAAAATTAATTTCAATTTGATAAACAGAACTGTTTTTTTTGCTAGGTTTTTCATTGTAAATGATTCCACCAAGCCCAACACAAGGAAGATGATTTTTAGATTCGATTGCTTTTGAAATTGTTTTTATTAATGCAAAAGTCATTCGAGCAATTTGTTCATCATTGTGACTTGTTAAAATTTCATATGCTGTTTTTCCAGGAAGGTTTTCAATTTCAAAACAAACATTAGAAGCGGAATTGGGAACAGTAGTTCCTGAAAAATTCCATTCAGAAAATTGAAAATTATTATCAAAAAGTGAAAATCTTACAGACATTCCTTTTTCGCTAAAATTTAAACCATTGGCTCTTTTCCCAAAATTAAACTCATTGAGCCCTGTGTCTAAAAGTAATGATTTCTTTTCGTGAAAAACTATATTCATGTTGTAACCTTTAAAATCTTCTATAATATAAAAATAATGAATCATCGCAAATTAAACAAGTATTAAAATATGTTAATTTTTTTTAAAGTATAAAAAAATATTAGTGCTTGACACAAAAAGAAAAATTTATTAATATTACAACATCATCTGCGGGGATGGTGGAATTGGTAGACACGCTAGCTTGAGGTGCTAGTGGCGAGAGCTGTGCCTGTTCAAGTCAGGTTCTCCGCAAAAAAAGGATTGACAGTTTTGTCAGTCCTTTTTTTTTCAATTTTTTTTAGGATAAATATATGTTAGCTGTTTTTGTAAATTGTATCGCTGTTATTCTTGGTTCTGTTATTGGAATTGTATTTGCTAAAAAAATTTCTGATAGTATGTCGACTGTTATTCAAGATGCTGCAGGAATTATTACAATTGTGCTTGGTTTACAAATGGCATTTCAATTTCAAAATGTTATTTATTTATCACTTTCTCTTTTGCTCGGTGGAATAGTTGGAACTGCAATTGACCTAGATGGAAAAATTCTTGGAATTGGTAATAAATTAGAAAAACTTCTTTTTAAAAATTCAGAATCCAAAAAAAATAATTCTTTTGGATATGCTTTTTTAAATGCTTCATGCTTGTTTTGTGTTGGAGCAATGGCAATTTTAGGTTCGTTTGAAGCCGGAATTAAAGGTAATAATACAATTATTTTTACAAAATCGATTCTTGATGGTTTTATGGCAATTACTTTTGCAGCATCTATGGGAATTGGTACATTATTTTCTTTTATTGCTGTTTTTATTTATCAAGGTGCTTTGACTTTGTTGTCAACTTTTTTACAACCATATGCTACTGAGCAAATGCTTGCTGAAATTACAGGTTGTGGGGGCGCAATGATTGCTATGATTGGAATTAATCTTTTGGGATTAAAAAAAATAAAAACTGCAAATTATTTACCAGGAATTTTATTTGTAATTATTTTTGTTCTCTCTGAACCTTTGTTTATAAAAATTAAAGATTTTTTCTTAAATTTATTTTAATTTGGTTTTTACTTTTGCGGAATGAGTTATGAAAAAAGTATTGTGTATTTGTTTAAGTACGACTATTCAAAAAACTGTTCATTTTGATGATTTGGTTTTAGAAAATGTAAATCGTTCAAAATCATATCGTATTGATGCTTCTGGGAAAGCAATTAATTCTGCTAGAGTTTTGAATCAACTTGAAAATGATTGTGCAAAAGTAATTTGTCCAATTGGTCAAAAAAATGTAGATTTGTTTTTGGAGTTAAGTAAAAAAGATAATCTTCAAATCGAATATATTTTAGTTCCAGGTTTTACTAGAGAATGTTTAACATTACTTAATTCAAAAAAAGCATCAACAACTGAAATTGTTATTAGTGAACCTACAATTGATTTTGATGTTGAATTAAAAGAAAAAGAACTTTTACAAATGGTTTTGAATTCAATTGATTTGGTAGATGCCGTATTATTTGCAGGAAGTAAACCTAGTTGTTGGTCAGACAATTTAATTCCAAAGATTGCAAAAATTGCTATTGATGCAAATAAAATTTTTTTTGCAGACTATCATGGAAAGGACTTGTTAAATACAATTCAAGTTGCTGTTCCTTCGATTATCAAAATCAATTCTGATGAATTTATTTCTACTTTTAATCTTTCAAAAAATATTGATGAAGAAAATCTAAAGAAAGAAATTATAAAGCAAAGTTTATTGCTCAATAATATTTTTGTTGTTACTCGAGGTCATCTTTCAACATATGCAAGTTTTCAAAATAATTTTTGGGAACAAGAAATAGAAAAAATTATTCCTGTTAATACGACAGCTTGTGGAGATTCTTTTTCGGCAGGTTTTTTATACGAATATATTAATTCAAAAAATATTGAGTTATCACTGGAAAAAGGAACATTATGTGCAACTTTAAATGCTAAAAGTGATGTCCCAGGAACAATTAAATAATAAAGAAAATAATTTTAGTAAAAATATGAAGGAAAAAGCGATAAGAATTTATGATGGAAAATTAAGGCTTTTTTTGTGACGGGAATTTATAAAAATTATTCACTTTTTGCAAAATGACATGCAACAAAATGATTTTTAGTTATTTCTTCTAAACGAGGTTTTTCTTTTTTACAAATCTCTTTGCAAATGTTACATCTTGAGGCAAAAGGGCAACCCGCGATTTTGCGAGAGTTATCAGGAAGTTCTCCATTTAAAATTATTTTTTTCTTAGAAGTATCATCAAGTGAAAAAGCCGCACTGAATAAAGCTTTTGTATATGGATGAATTTTATGTTCTAGCAAATTTTGTGTTGGTGCTTGTTCAATAATTTGGCCCATATACATTACACCAATAACATCGCAAATGTATGAAACTACATTCAAATCGTGAGAAATAAAAAGGTAAGTTACTTTTAAAGATTTTTGCATCAATTTTAAAATGTTTAAGATTTGTGCTTGAATTAAAACGTCTAAACTTGAAACAGCTTCATCTAAAATTAAAAATTCAGGTTTTAAAATCATGCTAGATGCAATACTAACCCGTTGTCTTTGTCCACCAGAAAGTTCACTTGGATATTTATTTAATACAGATGAATCAAGACCGCATAAAGTTCTAATTTCGTTAATTAATTCATCTCGTGAGGTCTTTGTTTTTCCAATTTTATGAATTATAAGAGATTCTTCAATTATTCTTTTTATAGTCATTTTTGGATTGAGAGATTCATAGGGATTTTGAAAAATAATCTGAACTTTTTTTCTAAATTCTTTTTCTTCATCTTTTGTTAATTGAAAGATATCTTTGTTATTGTATAAAATTTTTCCAGAAGAGGGAGTTTGTAAGAGTGATAACATTTGCCCTAATGTAGATTTTCCAGAGCCTGATTCACCAATTAAACCAAAAGATTGACCTTTTTTAATCGTAAGATTTATATCATTTACAGCATAAATCATTTTTTTGTTTGCAAGAGAAAATTTTTTTGTTAGTTCAAAAGTTTTAATTAAATCCATATTTTTTTCACTATAGTTGTTAATTTTGATTTTTGCAATTATAAAAATTACATCTTACAAAATGATTTTTTTCAATTTCGATAAGTTCGGGTTCTTGACTGTTGCAAATATTGTTTATTTTTTTGATTTGCCGAAAAGAGCATCTATCGTAAAAATTACATTTGAAATTTTTTCTTTCTTTTATACTTGGAACAGTTCCTGAAATTGTAGTTAATTTTTTTTCTTTATTTTTTAAATCTGGAATTGTTTGCAATAATGCTTTCGTATATGGATGGAGAGGATTTTTAATAATATCTTTTGTAAAACCACTTTCGATAATTTCTCCGGCGTACATAACATATATTTTTGAACAAATGCTAGAAACTACGCATAAATCATGACTGATTAATAAAAGTGCCGTATTTAATTTTTTATTCATTTTGTAAATTAAATCTATAATTTGAGCTTGAACAGTAGCATCTAGTGCTGTAGTTGGTTCATCGGCAATTAATAATTTGGGTTCATTGATTAATGCAATTGCGATTAAAATTCTTTGCATCATTCCTCCTGACAAACTGTGTGGGAATGAATTATAAATAATTTTTGGATTTGAAAATCCTATGGAACTTAAAAGGTCTAGAGTTTTTTCTTTTGCAAGAATTTTTGATAAGGTGGTTTTATTGTGTGCTAAAATTGCTTCATCAATTTGTGGCCCAACTTTTTTTAGAGGATTAAGGCTTGTCATTGGGTCTTGAAAAATAATTGAAATATCTTTTCCTAGGATTTTTTGATATTCTTTTTTTGAAAAAGAAGTTAATTCATTGTTTAGAAAATTAATACTACCTTTTTTAATTTTAATTTCTTTTGGTAAGAGATTTATTATGCTTAATGCTGTAATTGTTTTTCCGCAACTTGATTCACCGACAATTGCAACAAATTCACCTTCTTTAATATCTAATGAAAGGTTTTTTATTATAAGGTTTTCTATTGGTTTTGAAAAAAGTTTTTTTTCTTGTAAGGAGATGTTGAGATTTTCTATTTGTAAAATTTTTTTATTATTGTTCAATTTTAACCTCATTTGCTATTTTTGATTTACTTCAGAAATTCCATCTCCAATTAAGTTTAGAGAAAGAACTAAAAGAATTAAAAATAATGCAGTGATAATGATGTTTGAAGGATTTTGTAAAATAAATCTTTGTCCTTCACTTAGCATTTTTCCTAAACTTGGTAATGGTGGTTGAATTCCAAGCCCTAAATAGCTTAAACCAGATTCACTTAAAATACTTAGTGAAAAATTTAATGTTGAAGTTACAATTAAATCGGGAATAACATTTGGTAAAATATGATAGAATAAAATTCTAAAATTCGATGCACCTTTAGATTTTGCATTTAATACAAATAAAGAATTTTTATATTTTAGAAAACCACTTTTTGCAATTCGTGTTACTCTTGGAATACTGATGATTGTAAGAGCAATAATCAGTATTTTTATAGAAGTATCAAATATTGCAATAAGCATGAGTGCAAGTAGAATCCCTGGAAAAGACATTTGTGTATCTGTTAATTTCGAAATTATTTTATCAGTTGTCCCTCCGAAAAAACCACTTAAAGCACCCAAGATAGTTCCAAAAAATAAACTGAAAATCATTACAGTAAATCCAATTCCTACAGAAATTGACATACCAATTACAATCCTTGAAAAAATATCTCTTCCTAAATAATCAGTTCCAAAAATATGTTCTCTTGAAAAATTGGAAAATTTATTTTGTGTATCAATTTGATTATAATCATATGGTAAAAAAATAAATCCTAAAATTAAAAAGATAATGAGTATAGAAAAGAGAATAGAGCCAATTATAAATGATTTGTTTGTAAAATATTTTTTCATGATGCATCTCTTTTTCTAATTTTTTTTATAAAAAAGGTGTTGTTTGAGTTTTTAATTCTTGGATCAATTATGCTATAAATTATTTCTATTGAAAAGTTGCACAATACACAAATTGAAGCTAAGTATAAAGTAATTCCTTGAATCAGTGGAAAATCTCTTGATGAAATTGAAGTTGTAATTAATTTCCCAATTCCCGGAATTGAAAAAACATTTTCTATGATAATACTTCCACCAAGGATTTCTGTTAAGATTAAACCAATTGCAGTTATAACAGAAATAAGTGAATTTCTTAAAATATGATGAAAGTTTATATAAAAAGATGAAAGGCCTTTGCTATAAGCTGTTTTTACATAGTCTTTATTTTTTTGTTCAATGAAATTTGTTTTTAAGTATCGAGCGAGTATTGCACTGGAACCAAGAGCTAAAGACAATGAAGGTAAGAAAATTGATTTTATACATTCAATTGGATTTTTTAAAAAAGGAATATATCCCATTGAAGGAAAAATATTTAATTTAACTGTAAAAATTAGAATTAATAATAAGGCAGTACAAAAAGATGGGGTAGAAATAAAAACTTGATTTAATAATTCAACTGATTTAATCAAAGAGTTGTTTGAAAAATGACCAAAGATTATTCCAAAAGAAAAACCAATAATAATCGTTAATATTATTGTGAATAAACTTATGGTTAAAGTTGTTGTAGCAGAATCAAAAATAATTTCAGAAACACTTTTATTAAATCGATATGACATTCCTAAGTCACCTTGTAAAACATTTTTTATCCATGAAAAATATCTTTGATATAGAGGTTTGTCTAAGTTAAATTCTTTTTCCAGTTGTTGAATTTTTACTTCGTCTGCATCTGGTCCTAAAATGGCGATAGCTGGATTACCGGGTATAATGTTGAAAGTAAAAAAAGTCAAAAGAGTAACTAAAAATAAAGTTGTAATATAATCAAATAATTTTTTTATGTAAAAACTCAATTTTAATTACTCCAAAAAATCATTCAAAATATAAAGAACTTAAGTCGTAAAATGAAATTGGATAGTAAGTAAATCCTTTTACATTTTTCTTTTTTAGAACACAATTGTTAGGATCTGAAATAAATACACAAGGATTTTCTTCTGCAAGAATTTTTTGACATTCTTTATAGAGATTAATTCTTTTTTCTTCATTAAGTTCGATTAGAGCATCTGAAAAACACTTATCAAATTGTTCATTTGAAAAGCCTACAAAGTTTCTTTTGTATGTCGAAGTGTATCGTTTTAGGATTTCGTTTGGTTCTAACTTTCCTCCAAACGCAATTACTGTAGTTTCGAAATCTTTGTTTGAATAGACATCAGTTAGCCAAGTTGCCCATTCGATTGTATTTATTTTACATTTGATTCCAATTTTCTCAAGTTGTGTAATGATGATTTGAGCTGTATCGATGTGAGCAGTGTAGTTTGAAGGAACTGTTATTGTAAGTTCAAAGCCATTTGGATAATTTGCTTGGGCTAATAATTTTTTTGCTTCTTCAATATTAAATTCGTTAATGTTTTTAAGTTCATCATTATAATAATTTTTTAATACAGGAGAAAAATTTGAATATAATTCAGTTGCAAAACCATTTAATGCACCATCGATAATTTCTTTTTTGTTAATTGCCAAAGAAATTGCCTTGCGTACTTTTTGATTGTCGAATGGCTTAATCTTATTATTCATTGCAAAAATTTGAACCATATTTTGAGGGTATGAAATTAAGTCAAATTGATTTTCTAAGGTTTTTGCATTTCCACCAGTTAAAAGTTGTGCAATATCAAGTTGGTTTGATTGAAGAGCATAAATTAAAGAAGATTCATCAGAAATAATGTAAAGTTCGATAGTTGGAATTTTAGGCATTTTTTCTTTATTCCAATATGAATCATTTTTTTCTAAAACAACTTTTTGATGAATTGTATATTCTTTGAATTTATAAGGACCTGTACCAATTGGTTTTGATTCATTTTCTAAATAGTCTTTTTGTAAAATTGGTTGAATTGCAAAAGTTAAAAAAGATGCAGTTGATTTTTTTAATTCAACTTTAAAACAAAAGTCATTTTCTAAATATGCATTTTTTATAATTTGCATTTCATCACTTGTTGGAGAAAGTCCATTTAGCCCTGCAAGATTTTGGTAGGTGTATAAAACATCTTTTCCAGTAAGTTGCTTTCCGTTATGAAAGTAAACATCTTTTCGAATGTTGAAAGTGTAGGTAAGCCCGTCATCACTAACTTGATAATTTTCTGCAATGCATGGAGTTATTTTTCCTGTTGAATCAAACGTTGTAAGTCCTTCAAAAATGTTAAAAAGAATTGCCTTTGTATCTGCGGCAGAACTTTTCCAAGGTGAAAAACTATCAGGTTCAGAACTGATGTTCATTCGAAGGATGTTTGAATTTTCTTGTTTTTTAGAACAAGAGAAAAAAATTGTTGAAAAAGAAATTAGTAATAAAATTGTAATTTTTTTTAGATTTGCTTTTTTCATTTTGTAAAACCTTATAATTTTAAGTTAAAATATTTTTAGATTTGGGGGTCAAGATCCATCATGTCAATTTTATCAATGCTATTATCTTTTATCATTGAAATAAAAATTTCTGCAATTTTTGGATCAAAGATTGTCCCAGAAGTGTTTTGAATTTCTTTAATTATTTCTTCTCGTGAAAGTTTTTTTCTATAACATCTATCTGAATTCATTGCATCATACGCATCACAAATACAAACAATTCTTGCCTCAAGTGGAATCTCTTCTCCTTTGAGTTGTTCGCAGTAACCTGTGCCATCCCAATGTTCATGGTGTGATTTTGCAACTAATTTTAGCATTGGCATTGCAGTAAAGTCTAAAAGCATTTCATAGCCTTTTTGAGTATGTTGCTTGATTTTGTTATATTCAGCTTCATCTAGTTTTGAGGGCTTATTTAGAATTTCATCCGGAACACCAATTTTTCCAACATCGTGCATAAGACCTAGCCAAAACATTTCTTTTTGTTCTTGGGAATTCATTTTTAATCGTTTTGCAATTTCTTTTGCATAGTGTGCAACTCGAAGTGAATGACCTTTTGTGTAAGCATCTTTTGCATCTACGAAATTTGAGAAAGTTCTAAAAGCTTGAATAATTATATCTGAATCGAGTTTTTGTCTGATTTCGTAATATTTAACTTTTTTTAGAACTGCATATTGAACAGCAACTAAAGTGATGATTGAGATTAGCAAAAGTGAAATCAATGAGATTAAGACATAAAAAAGAGGTTGTTCGGTTGGAGAATAAATAAATCTTCCTTCGATTGTAATGTCGTCAATTTTTGCCGGATTCTCTGAATACATAATCATTCCAAGCATAAAATTGTTGTAATTTTTGTGTTTTTTTCCATAAACTTCTGTAGTCGAACTTTTGGGATCTTTTGCCATTATCACTAAATTTTCTTTTGACTTAAATTGGCGTTGAAATTCTTCGTTTTGTGAATGAGATTCAGGGATTGGTCGATTTTTTGTATACTGAAATGAGAAAATGGCATTCCAATTGCTGTCGATCCAATATCCCTCTGGAACTCTAATTGTAACTTTCCAATCTGTAAATTTATGAACTGTGTTATTGATAAATTTTCCATCGTATTGGGCCCCATAAGATCGATCAGCTTGGCGCCATAATTTATCTTCTGGAATTGAAAATTCCATGTAGATTGGGAGTTTATCAGATAGTTCTGTATATACATCTTGTGAATAACTTACGAATCTATTACTTTTGACATGACAATCATTGATGAATAAAAATAAAAAAATTGATGTGAGCACAAAAAAAACTGAGCAAGTTTGAATTATAGGAAATTTGTAGAAAAACTTATTATCATTCATCAATTGTATTATAACACTTATTTTGTTAGATTACAATAAAAGTTTTTTTTAGTGTTGGGTGATTTAATTTATTTATTTTACTACTTGACTAAATGGCAAAAAATTTGATATATTCTCTTTACATTATATGGTGCCTGTAGTTCAGGGGTAGAGCGCCAGATTGTGGATCTGGTTGTCGTGGGTTCAAATCCCATCAGGCACCCTTTCGACACTTTTATGATGTCGTAGTTGCGCCCGTAGCTCATCTGGATAGAGCTCCGGACTTCGAATCCGGCGGTAGCAGGTTCGAATCCTGTCGGACGCATTTTTTTATCGTCTTTGACGATTTTGGGCCATTAGCTCAGCTGGTAGAGCAACAGACTCTTAATCTGTGGGTCGAAGGTTCGAACCCTTCATGGCTCAGCCAAAACAAAGACTCTAATTCCTTATATTGTAAGGAGTTAGAGTCTTTTTATTTGATTTTATTTAAATTTTAAGCGTTTACTAATTCACCAATGATTTTATTATGTTTAATAATGTCTATAACATCATCTTTGGGTTGAGGTTTTGAAAAGTAGAAACCTTGTAAATATTCACAACCGATATTTTTTAAGAAAATTCGTTGTTTTTCGGTTTCAACACCTTCTGCTAGAACAGTCATATTTAATTCACGAATCATAGAAATAGTATGTTTTAATGAAATTAAGGCTTTAGGATTTGTATCACATGCCCAAACCATAGATTTATCAATTTTTACGATTGAATAAGGGTATTTCATGATATTAGTTTGATTGCTATATCCAGTTCCATAGTCATCGAGAGAAAAATCAATGCCTTGTTCTTTAAAAATATTCATAATTTTTTCAAGGCGATCATTTGTGTTATCTGCAGTAGTTTCAGTAATTTCAAAATCAATAAAACCAAAAGGGATATTGTGCCGTTTAATAATGCTAGAAAGAGATGCTGTAATATTTTCTTGCATACATTGAACAACAGAAAGATTTACATGGATTCTTTTTATCCCATAATCTTGAGGGTGATAGAGCTCTGTAAATTCACAAACTTTTTCTAATACAATTTCACCAATTGCAATAATGTCACCATTTTTTTCTGCAATTGGAATAAATTCATCAGGTGGAATAAAACCATGATTATCATCAATTAGGCGGACAAGGGCTTCCATATTTGTATAGCAATTATCTACTGTTGAATAAATTGGTTGAAAGTAAACTTGGAAAGTACGGTTTTCGATTGCATTTGTTATTGCCTGGTGGATAATGTTTTCTCGACGGCGTTTATCCAAAATGTCAGAAGATGCATAAATGATTTTATTTTTATTTTTCGATTTGTATTCTGAAAAAGAAGTATCCACAATTGTAAAAAAGTCACTCACAGAATGAATATTTTTAGAATTTTCAAAATAACAAATATAAGCCCAAAGATATGAGAATACATTGATATCTGAAAAGTAAAACGGTTTTTTAAATTTTTCAATAATCTGAAGAGGATAATTTTCCGATTGAATTTTGGCTGGACAAAGTAAAACAAATTGTCTGTTAGAAATTCTAAATATATCATTTTTTTTATTTAATGAATGAAGAAAAGAAGAAATTTCTTTTAATAAGTAATTCCCATTTGAAATACCAAATTTTTCGTTAATATAAGTTAAACCTTCAACTTGGATACAAACTATTGAAAAATCAATTTTTTGTGAGAGCTTACTTTCAATAGTTTTTTTGAAAAGGTTTCGGTTGAAAGTTCCTGTTTGTAAATCCATATATTCTAATGGGTTTTGTAAAGTGATATATATGAAGAACATTGCAAAAGCAATTCCAATTTCTTGAAGTAAAAATTGAGAAAAAAATAGTTGAATCAGGTTTAATATAATTGATTCAGCAGTATAAAAAATGACAGATAAACTCTGAGTTTTTGAAAGTTTTTTAATGTTATGTAAAACTATAAAACAACTTGTAATAACATAATAAATTGCAATTGTGTAAGTAAAAAATTGCCCATTTCCACGATGATAAACACCAAGAGAATCATAATAAAAACAAGCATTTGTAAATGGGGTAGAAATGATAAGCAAAAAGTTTATCATATATGGAACGAATATTATGCAGAACCATTTTTTGTTAAGTTTGCTATTCTCATAAACAATGGCATATGCAAATAGGCAGTAAATACAAGGAACTAAATTTTGAACTACAAAATGAATTAAATTTACGATGATGAAAAATGCATGATTTTTGGGATTATAAAAACTTCCAGCAAAAGCAGCAGCAATATCAGTGATAGTTGATAGAAGTGACACCCACAAAAGAACAGCGTAAACTTTATTTGAAAATGTCTTTATGTGATTAAAAGCAGAATATACAATCAGAATTATGGCAATAATGGCCAAAGCAACTATGTCATAATGTATAATCCATTTCATAATAACCTCATTTTATTAGCTCAATAATTAAAGAAAAAGTTTTAAAAACATACAAATTATTTTTGTTTAAAAAAAACACCCAATATACTGACATAAAATAAAAAGACAAATATTAATTGGGTGTTTTTGAAATAAATTTTTTATAAATAAACTTGTATGAAATTATAAACTATTCTTTTACAACTTCAGCATTTGCATTCTTTTGAACAGAAGCAACACCAGCTTTACAATTTTTGAGAGCTTCGTATGCTTCTCCAGTTGCAATAATTTGACCATTTCCTGCTTTTAAACGGAAACGGAATTTTTTTGCTTTGTCCATGTAAATTTCGAATTTAGGATTTTTTGCTTTTACAACTTCTTTTGCAGTTTGATCTTCTACAGCTGCAATTGGTGCATTTTTCTGAATACTTTTGATTCCATTTTTACAACCATCTAAAGAAGTATAAACTTCAGAAGTAGCGATTGTTTCGCCGTTTGTAGCTTTTAGGTTAAAAACAAATCCTTTTTTTGATTCTTTAATAACAAATTTAGCTGCCATAAATAACTCCCATGAAAAGTCAAAATTTAAATTGACTTCAATATGATTTACTTAATATTATAAATCTGAATTTCATTTTAAGCAAATTTTATTGTAAAAAAAGTTAGTTTTCCAAAAAGCATTATTTTTCTATATTTAAGGAATCTGTGATATAATTGAAACATGGCAAATAGAGAAGAAAAATTTAAAACCCACAGAATTATTCAAATTGAAAAATCAATCAGAAATGGAGAATATCCAT
>JAZUSR010000002.1:0-6111 GCA_045606765.1 Treponema sp. | reverse complement strand
ATTATTCAAATTCTTCAATTATAAAAATTAAAAAAGTAAATCGTAAGATAGAAATTGTTTCAATTGATTTTGAAGATGTTGTAGAAATAGTAGAAAGTGTTGAGCAAATAGAAGACGCTCCTGCAAAACAAGAAGATGTTGTTGATATTCCTGTTGTTGAAGATGTTGTAGAGGCTTCGAAGGAAGATATTGTTGAAGTTGAAGAAGTGGTTGAATCACCAAAAGAGAAAGAGCCTTATGTTGTAAAAGATTTAAATGTTTTATTTGGTTGTGATTTGCCTTTTATCGTTTATAATGAGTTTATAAAGAATTTTGATCAAAATAAAAGTATACCTGCATTAGATGTTAAAGTTTCTTGGTTGCCTTTTACATATAGTCAATTTATGTTTGGGGGAGAACTTTCTTTTTCGGGTAAGCAATTTGGTCTAGTCAATTCTTTGCTTGATATTAAGATTCCGATTGTAACAAGTCATCTTAATTTTGTAAGTAGATATAATTTAATTTCTGATAAATTAGGAATTAATTTAAAAATAGGAGCTGGTTATTCTATTAGTAAAATTTTTGGAATAAATGATGCAAAAGACAAATTGTATGGAAATGTTTCTATGCAAAGTGGAGTTTCTGTTTCGTATATTCCTTTTAAGTTTATGATAATGGAATTGGGAGTTGATTTGACTCATGTGTTTGTTTCTCAAATGAACACAGGAATATTAAGTTGTTATTATTGTATTGGAGTTAGATTTTAGTTAATGAAAATTAATTTTGGTAAAATAAAAAAATGGTTGTCTCTTTTACTTTTGAGTATTTATTCTCTTTGCTCATTTTCGTGTAATGATTTATTTTCGAAAGATTTACATTCTGATTTATTGAATGGATTTACTACAAAAATTCATTTTTATTCTGACAAGGAAGATAGTGGACAAGAGATTAAAAAAACTACAAAACGATTTGAAATTGGGTCAACTATTACATTAGATGATTTACCTAATTATACTGATTCAGAAATAAAAAATTGGAAAGATAAAAAAAGACTTTCTGGTTGGAGGATTTATCGAAAAACAGGTTCAACAGAAATTATTGACCAAGACATTACAAATCTTTTTGTAGAAAATGTTGAATTGGATTTATATGCAATTTGGGATACTCAATATAAAATTATTTATAAATTTCAAAAAGCAGATTTAACTACTTATGAAAGTGAAGAACATATTGCTTATGGCCCTGCAGGTGATACTGTATCAATTACTCCTTCTGTAAATATTCCAGAAGGTTATGAAACTATTCCTTCTTCGCCAGTTGATTTAATGATAAACGATAATGGTAATTCAAGTGTCGAATTTACTTTTGATAGAAAAACTGTTGGACTTACGCTTGAACTTGATGGCGGTCTTTTTCCTTCTAGTTTTACTTCTATCCCATTTACAGGAACATATGGAGCCCTTATTGGTGAAAACGCAATTCCTATTCCTTCGAAAGACGGTTATATATTTTTACGTTGGGATCCAGAGTTGCCTTCGACTTTTCCAAGTACGGATACTATTTATACTGCAGTTTATGGTGGAAAAGAATGTAATATTTCTTATGCTGATTGGAAAGGTGGCCAGAGCAGTGCTAAAGTCTTTTCTGGAGATGATGCGACCTTGCCTTCTACATATATATGTGGACAAGAATGTGTAATTCCTGTGCCAGAAGTTAGTTCTACTAATACTGAAAGTAGCGCAGAATTTGAAGGTTGGTATACGGATGCTGGTTGTAGTGATAGCAATAGGTTAGGCAAAAACTCTTCTGGTGATTATGTAATACTAGATACTTCTACAGGGGATATAACTTTATATGCTAAATGGAACTACAACTGGATATATGTTGATCCTCAATCTGATAGTGCACTTGACACAAATACGGGTATTGGAAAAAATTGCCCTGTAAAAACTATTTCAGAAGCCTTTCAATATATAAAACATGGTGGTTGTCAAATTCGAGCAATGAGTACAATTTCTGACCTAAATGATAGGTCATATTTAGTAAATATAACTAAAGATCATAATTGTATTCTAAAAAATGTTAATACAGATTCAGATGAACCGTTAATTGAGGTTGAAGTTGATAGTGATGGAGATTTTTGCTTTGGAAAATTACATATTGAAGATTCTATTTCTACTTATGTTATTAAAGTAAATAATGGAAATCTTGTTGTTAATGGTTTAACTTTTAATGATGGATCAGACAATAAATTACCAATTTATCTTTCAAGTGGAACTACCACAAAAATTGAAAATGCTGATTCAAGTAGCGGTATTCCTGTTTTTGATTACGATGTTTATATAAAAATATATTCACCTGTCTATCAATCATTCCCTCGAGTTTTATCTGCGGCGGATGGTCTTGAAATATCTTCATATTATATACAGTTTGAAAGTATGCATGAAGGATTTGAAATAAATGAAGAAGGGCGGCTTGTAACTTCAAGCTCTATAGAAATTAATCCAGAATATCCTTCTGTTAATAAGATTTCTTTGGGAGAATTAGAGTCTGCTGTTGCTTATGTTGTTGGTTCACAAAATATATTGACTTTTAAAGTTTCTGACCAAGCATATGATGCTATCAAAGAAGAGTCTGGTAGTAAAAAAATAAAATGGACATTAAGTGAAGATCCTTCTAAAACTGGAGAATCTCAAATTACAGAAAATGCTGGATTGTATAAAGCAGAACTTGATGTTACTGCTTTGCCTATAGGAATGCACTCAATTACAATAACAGCAGAGTCTGCAACTGAGGATGTTGTTTTAGAATCAATTGAAAGTGTTATTAGTGTTGTAAAATAGGAGAATAATTTATGAAGAGTAAAATTAGTTTTTTTATTACATGTGCTTTGTTTTCTATTTTGATTTTTTCTTGCAATGGAATTTTTTTAGATGATTTAAAAAATGATAATAACCAAAGTTCTGCCTCAATAAATAATATTCCAAAAAATTGCGTACCTGTTTATATAAAAATTAACAATCAAAAAAATCTAAGATCTGTTTTAGTCCCTGATTTTGATTCGATAAGTGTAAGTGTATTAAAATATAAAATTATAGCTACTTCTGATACTTATGGAACAAAAGAGTTTGAGTTTGATTCAACTCCAAATACATTACCGATATATTTAGAGTTGAATACTCAGTGGACAATAAAAGTCAATGGGTATAAAAGTGAAACAATATCTGATGATACTCTTGTTTTGTCAGGTACTAAAGTAATTACAACAGAACAAGAGGCTATTAATTGTTCAATTGAAATTAAGCCAATTTTAGACAGTTCTCTAACTGGTAGTGTATCTGTTACTGTTTTGTTTAATAGGGCAGATGTTACTTATACTGTTTATACATATTTAGATGATATTCCGGGAGTTTCAGATGATACTGTTGATGCAACCGGAAATTCACAAACAAGAACATATTCTTTTGAGAATGTTTCTGTTGGAAATAGAGTAATTAAACTTAAGATTGTTAATAGCAAATTTCCAAATTCTCCTGTATATAAAATAATTAATGCAAATGTCTATAGCAATTTAGAATCTTCAAAAGTACTTACTGCAACTGGCACTAACGGTGTAGACATTACTTTTTCAGAGGAAGATTTAACTCCAGAAACTTTGGACAAATATGCATTATATATTTTAGGTACTTCATCTGCAGTAACTTCAGATGAAGATGCGTGTGTAGTTTTTGGTAAAGCCAAAGCGATAAAATTTAATACTGTACAAGATGCTGTTAATTTTGTGGAAGCTGTAGATCCAAATGGAACTGTAGAGTCTTCTATTTTTATTGATGGCACAATTATGCAAGAACCTCTTTCTGGAACTGAAAGTCTTGTTACTATAGGAGCTGGTACAAATAGTCCCAAAATAAAAATAATTGGTAGTAATGCAGCAGAATTATCTGTAAATACAGATAGTAATCAAGCTCGTGGAATATATGTAAATTCTAATGCTACTGTTTCTATTAGTAGAGTAACAATTTCTTCAGGTGTAACTGTAATTTCAGAGAACGGTGGAGGAATATATAATAAAGGTAATTTAACATTAGATAATGTTATTGTTAGTAACTCAGAATCACAGAGTGGCGGTGGCATATATTCAAATGGAACGCTTACAATGACAAATTGTACAATAACAAATAATAAGGCTTCTGATTATGGTGGTGGAATATATTCAGAAGGGAGTTTAACAATGAACGACGGTGCCGTAACTCAAAATAATGCTTCCCTTTCCGGAGGGGGAATATATAATAAAGGTGATGCTACATTAAATAATGTGAATATAGAAAAAAATACAGCACTAAATAGTGGTGGAGGAATTTATGCAGATCAAGGTTCTGCTAGATTAATAATGCAAGGCGGAGAAATTTCAGAAAATACAGCAGGTAATCCTAGTTCGGGAAGTGGTAATGGTGGTGGGCTTCGCTTTTATGGAAAAAAGGGATCGGGTGATTATCAATTTTGTCAATGTCAAAGTTATTTGGATAATGTTACTATTACAAACAATAGCGCAACTGGTAGTGGAGATGGTGTATATATTATAACAAGTGCATATTTAGATTTAAGTATGTGTACTGTAATAGATAATGATACTCAAGATATTGGCTTACAAGGAAATTTATATTTATCCATGTCGGGCTCTAAAATTGGTACAATATATTGTAGTAATAGAAGTGGTTCTGAGGTTCAAAATGTTGGTATTAATGTACATGCCACATTTAGTCAAGATAGTCCTGATGATCAAGTTGAAGTTACCTTAGAAGGCTATGAAGATGACTTAACTTTGTTAACTAAAACTGTTACATCTGGTGAAACTAATTCTGACATTGCTGGGTTGGTAAACTGGTTTAAACTTCCTGAGTCTGTTACTGATTATGAAATTGTTGCAAACGGACAAGGTGGGCAATTAGAATATATTGGAACTTCAATCGTAGATTATTCAAATTTTGATCATGATGCACAAATGGTTAAAGTTGATAGTAAAGTTTTTAACTATGATAATTCTTCCGGTGAATCATCTTTTGTGCATGGCGAAAATACAATAAATTCATTTTATATTAGTAAAACAGAAATTACTCAAGGAGTATATAAAAGCGTAATGAGTGGTATAACTATTACGGATTCTAGTGACACTGAACAAACTCTTTGTGAAAATCCTTCTTTATGTGTGCAAGGAAGCGTTGAATATGCTCTTTCAATAGACGCAAGTGAGCAAGATAGTAGACCTGTTGATAATGTTACATGGTATGATGCTGTATATTTTTGTAATAAATTAAGTGAATTAGAAGGTCGCGCTCCTGTTTATACAATTGAGAATATTGAAGTTGATACCGATGACGATTCTGAAGATCCTTATTTACACATAAAGTCGGCAACTGTTACGACTAATAAGAATAAAAATGGTTATCGTCTTCCAACTCGTTCTGAATGGGAATTTGCCTTTAGAGGTGGAGATCCTACTGATGTGGCTTGGGATTACTGTTATAGCGGAAAGGATAGTGCGTCGTATACGTCAAGTATAAATAATGATTCTGTTTTAGATGAAATTGCTTGGTATTGCTTTAATAATGATAATGGTATTACAGGGACGCTCGATGTAACCAATTCTGGGGGGGGTAGCGGATCTCATCCTGTTGCACAAAAAAATCCAAATACTCTTGGTTTATATGATATGAGCGGAAATGTTTATGAATGGGTTGAAGATTTAGTTATGAATGGTTCTGATACTAATAGAATCTTAATGGGCGGTTCTTGGTTTTTTGGAGCATATACTTGTTCTTGGAAAAACTTTTCACATGCACAAGAGAAAAATTCTTATGCACATTATGGATTTAGAATTGTTTGTAATGAATAAATTGAATTTTACTTTATTTTCTTTTATACTTGAATTATGATTTACAATAATATTCTTGATGCAATTGGGCATACGCCTTTAATTCAATTACAGCGAATTGTTACACCAGATATGGCTCGTGTTTTGGTAAAATTTGAAGGGCTAAATGTTGGTGGTTCAATTAAAACTCGTACAGCTTTGAATATGATTTTGGAAGCCGAAAAAAAAGGGCTTTTAGATAAAAATTCTGTGATTGTTGA
>JAZUSR010000001.1:0-4436 GCA_045606765.1 Treponema sp. | reverse complement strand
AAGGGCGGACGTAGCGACCTATAGAATAGCATTTTGAAAAAATGGTATTCTATAGGGAACAGCCTGATTAAAAATGGGAAGTGAAAAAGTTTGGAGTTGTGTATGAAAAAAATTCTTGTTACTGGTGGAACTGTTTTTGTTAGTAAAAATGTGGCGGAGTATTTTGCGGAGAAAGGGCATGAAGTTTACATTTTGAACAGGGATAATTATGAGCAGCCGAAAAATACAAAGTTGATAAAGGCAGACCGAAACAATTTGGGGGATTCTTTAAGAAATTACAATTTTGATGTTGTGCTTGATGTGACGGCGTACACAAAATTTGATGTGAAAAATCTTCTGGATGCTCTGAATCCTGTGGGGCAATATGTTTTGATTAGTTCGAGTGCGGTTTATCCTGAAACTTTGGAGCAGCCTTTTAATGAAAATCAGAAAACTGGACGAAATGCTATTTGGAAGGATTATGGGACAAACAAAATTGAAGCGGAGGAATATTTATTTTCTAAGATTCCTGATGCTTATGTAATCAGGCCGCCATATTTGTATGGGCCTCAAAATAATTTGTATAGGGAAGCCTTTGTTTTTGATTGTGGTGAAGCGAAACGGACTTTTTTTGTTCCAAAAGATGGTTCAATGAAATTGCAGTTTTTCTATATCAAAGATTTGTGCCAATTTATTGACATAATAATAGAAGAAAAACCTCAAAATCATATTTTTAATGTGGGAAATGATCAGTCAATTTCTGTGTTGGATTGGGTAAAGCTTTGTTATGAAGTTGTTGGTGCAGATTTGAAAGTTCAAAATGTTTATGCCCAAATTGAACAGCGCAATTATTTTAGTTTTTATGATTATGAATACGCACTAGATGTGTCTTTGCAAAAATCGGTTTTTCCCAAAACAACAGATTTAAAAGAAGGTTTGAAGCAATCATATTTGTGGTATAAGGAAAATAAAGATAAGGTGAATAAGCGGGATTATTTTGGGTTTATTGATGGGGAGTTGAAATGAAAATTATTTCGATTGCAGCTGTTACGGCTGGTGGAAAATCAACTATTGTAAATGAAATAAAAAATATAATTTTGTCGGTGTAGGGTTGGGAAGAGATTTGATAAAATAAGGAGCCTGTATGATTTTATTTATAGAATGTATTGTGGGGTGTTTACTTTTTACTTTGATAATTTTACCTGCTCAGTATAAAGATCCTATTAAAATGATAATGTCTTATCCGCCAAAAATCAGAAAAAGGGTGGAAGAATTACCTCAATATAAGGATTCAATTCAAAATCGTGAAAAAGCTCACATTGGTAAAAAAATATTTGGTATTGTTTTTTTTATCATTGTGTTTTCTGCTGTTGCGTATTTTTCTGGATGCAGAGATTTTAAATCTACTTTTTTTCATGTTTTTATTTTGTTTTTGGTAGTAAATCTTTTTGATTTATTTGTTTTAGATATGGGAATTTTCTGTCACAGCAAAAAATTGAGAATTCCAGGAACTGAAGATATGGAAAAGGAATACAAAGATTATTTTTTTCATGCAAAAGGTGCTTTTATAGGAACACTTTTAGGAGTTGTGATTGCATTAGCGTCTGCGGGGATTATAAAAATAATCTTATAAAAAAGAGGAAAACTTATGTCGCAACAGAATATTTATGATAATAGCACTTTTTTTGAAGGTTATAAAAAAATTAGGGAAAAAAAGAGCAATGCAAATGATTTGTTTGAAACGCCGGCATTGTTTTCGCTTTTGCCAGATTTAAAAGATAAAACTGTTTTAGATTTGGGCTGTGGAGTTGGTGGTCATTGTTTTGAGTTTGTGAATGCTGGGGCAAAAAAAGTTGTGGGGATTGATATTTCAAAAAAGATGCTGGAAGTGGCAGAAAAAGAAAATCATCATTCAAAAATTACTTATTTGAATTTGCCAATGGAAAATTTGAACCAAATATCAGAAAAATTTGATTTGGTTGTAAGTTCCCTTGCCATTCATTATGTAAAAGATTTTGAAAAATTGGTCGGTGATGTTTTTAATTTGCTTAATGAAAATGGTCTTTTTGTTTTTTCCCAAGAACATCCCTTGAACACATGTTTTTCGGAAGGAGAGCGTTGGACAAAAGATGAGAAGGGCAACAAACTTTTTGCGAATATTTCAAATTACAGTACAGACGGAGTTCGTGAATCAGTTTGGTTTATTGATGGCGTAAAAAAATATCATCGCACCTTTTCTTCTATTATAAAATACTCTTGTGTTAGCAGGATTTTCTATAGAAAAAATGATAGAACCAATTCCAACAGAAGAATTGCTTTTGGAATTTCCTGACCACAGAGATTTGTTTCACAAGCCAGACTTTTTGTTGGTGAAGGGAAGGAAAATGATATAATATAATGGAAATAATTCTATGGGAGAAAATTATGCCACTTGTAAAAATTGAAATTATAAAAGGAAAGAGTCTTGAATACAAAAAAACGGTTTTGGATGCTGTTCATGTTGCTTTGGAAAATGCAATTCAAATTGAAAATTGGGATAGATTTCAACGATTATACGAAATTGAAGATGATTTGTTTGAAAGGAGTGAAAGCAAAACAGACAAATTTACAATGATTGAAATTACAATGTTTCCAGGGCGAACAAAAGAACAAAAATCAAAACTCTACAAGGAAATTGTAAAAGAATTGAATGAAAGACTTGGCATTGAACCAACTGACATTTTTATAGTAATAAACGAACCTGCCAATGAAAATTGGGGCCTTGCAGGAATTCAACGGGAAGGGTAGAAAATATGCGGGCAAATGAAAAATGTATATCATGTATTTTTTCAAAACAAGAAAAATTAGTAAACAGTTTCCAGGATGATAAGAAAAAATCAGAGTATTTGAACAAAGTTTCTGAAATTCTGAATTATTATGGATGTAAAGAATCTTCACCATTTCTTGCTGAAAAGGTAAATGATTTGTATGAGAATTATTGGGGTGTGAGGGATGATTATTCTAAAATAAAACAAAAATATAATTCTTTATTGTTAGAAAAGGAAACAAATCTTATTGAAAAGATACAATCTTCCTCTGATGCCCTAAGAGAATGCATAAAATATGTTTGTATAGGAAACTATATTGATTTTTCAGCAGTGGAAAAGGTTGATGATGATTTATTTGAAAAATTATTTTTGCAGAAAGACAATGTAAAACTAGATTCAGAATATGATTGTTTTATAAAAGATTTACGAAATGCAAAAACGTTAGTTTATTTGACAGACAATTGTGGTGAAATTGTATTAGACAAAATTTTTATTAGTTTTATTCAAAAAGAATTTCCAAAAATAAAAATTACAGTCATTGTTAGAGGAAAAGACGTTCTAAATGATGCAACTTTAGAAGATGCAGAGTCTGTTGGACTTACTAAAATTGTTCGATGTGTCAGAAATGGAAATGGCGCACCTGGAACTGTTATAAAAAATCTAAGTAAAGAAGCAAAAAAATTATTATTGGAAGCTGATGTAATTATTTCTAAAGGTCAAGGAAATTTTGAAAGTTTAGTTGGAGAAGGATTTAATCCATATTACATTTTTTTATGTAAATGTGATTTGTTTGTTAAACGATTTTGTTTAGAACGATATCAAGCAGTTTTTGCAAAAGAAGAGAATTTGAAATTTTATGATTAAAAAAATAGAGTGTACCTTAAGAAGAAAGCAACATTATCTCATTCAAACTAATCGCTTACTTTTACGGGAATTGATAGATGATGATTTTGACGCTTTATTTGAAATCCTTTCTGATTCAGATGTAATGAAATATTATCCAAAACCTTTCGATGTTGACCGGGTAAAAGGTTGATAAAATGGAATCAGGAGAATTACAAAAATTATGGTTTTGGATTGTGGGCGGTTTGTTTAAAAGATTCTGGAAAATTGATTGGAGACTGTGGCATTACAATTCAAAATATTGATGGAAAACTTTTGCCAGAAATTGGATATCACATTCATAAGGATTTTTGGCAGCAAGGTTATGCGTCGGAAGCTGCGGCGGCTGTTAGAGATTGGGCTTTTGAAAACACAAAATATGATTGTCTTTATTCGTACATGAAATATTCAAATGTTCCTTCGTATAAAACTGCACAAAAAATCGGTATGAAAAAATTAAAAGAATATCCAGATGAAAAAAATGATGTGTCCTTTGCATTTGGGATTAGCCGTGAAGAGTGGAATGTTGTAAAATAAAGCGGCGCCGAGAATTGAGTGGGCGCGAAGCGAGTGCGAAGCACTGACCGTAGGCAAACCACGAAATGCGACTATCCCAATTTTTTTGAGCCATTATTTTTCTTGACTTATGGGTTCTTCTAGAAAATAATTGTTTTAAGCACATTTTCATCGAGGTGGTTTTATGGCGTCAGAAGTTTACATGCATGGGCAAGTTTTGGGGACTCATTCTTTTTTGCTTAAAGGGGAATT